>CAKSAM010000031.1 GCA_934436245.1 uncultured Acetatifactor sp. | reverse complement strand
CCCAGATAGCTCAGTTGGTAGAGCAGAGGACTGAAAATCCTCGTGTCACTGGTTCGATTCCGGTTCTGGGCATTTGTAATATTCAAAAATAATTTATGGGATACTAGCTCAGTCGGTAGAGCACTTGACTTTTAATCAAGTTGTCGGGGGTTCGAATCCCCCGTGTCTCATTGCGTAAGATCAATATACTGTATGTATATTGATCTTTTTTAATGCCCATTACAAAAATAGAACCTATATCAGACTATTGTCTGACGAATCATGGTATGCTAAAATAATTCGTCGAGAACAATGAAATTGCGAAAGAGACTGGATTTATCAATGGAAAACAAGATAAAAGAATTACGTTATGCAATTGTGCAGTCCGTTCCGGTGATGTTGGGATATCTTTTCCTGGGATTTGCTTTTGGATTAATGCTAAATGATGCCGGATATGGATTCTGGTGGACCTTTTTTATCAGCCTGTGTGTATATGCGGGAAGCATGCAATTTGTCCTGGTTACGTTGCTTACAGCCGGAGCAAGCCTGTGGTATACATTGATCATGACACTGTTTGTTAACGGTAGACATATGTTTTACGGGCTTTCTTTTGTAGAGAAATTCCAAAAAATGGGTGCAACTTACCCGTACATGATCTTCTCACTTACCGATGAGACATTTTCTTTATTATGTGATCTGAAAGTTCCGGAGGGAATGCGTGAAGAGCGAGTCAGCTTTTACATATCTCTGTTGGATCATTGTTACTGGCTCCTGGGAAGCTGTGTGGGAGCGGTGGCAGGAAGTGTGCTGCCGATCAATACCATGGGAATTGATTTTTCCATGACAGCGTTATTTACAGTTATCGTAGTCAATCAGTGGCTGGATACGAAAGAACATAAGCCTGCGATCATCGGAGGTGTAGTCGGAGTGCTATGCCTGATTCTGCTGGGAGCGGATGCCTTTTTACTGCCGGCACTGACGATTACAGCGATTATTTTATTAGGAGTTAAGAAAAAATGTTACATTCCATCGGAATCATAGCAGTTGCAGCAATTGTTACTTTATTTATAAGGGCAATTCCCTTCGTACTGTTCGGAGGGAAGAGAGAAGTTCCGGCGACCGTGACCTACCTGGGAAAAGTGCTCCCACCGGCGCTTATGGTAATTCTCGTTGTATACTGTGTGAAGGGCGTTGACCTGTTTACCGGAAATCATGGAATTTCGGAGTTGCTGTCTGTGGCAGTGGTTGCCGGACTTCATATCTGGAAGCGGAATACTTTGCTGAGTATAGCTGCCGGAACGATACTATACATGATATTAGTGCAAGTAGTATTCTAAATCAGTGTGAAAGGGCAATTTTTCGCCTTTTTCACACTATTTTTTTATAAAATTAAATGCTATAATGAGCGCAATAGGAATAATATGAGGGAGAAACGTAAGATAAAATGGAAAACGAAAACAAAAATGTAACCGAAGAAACAAAGAAGGAAAATAAAGAGGAAATAAAAGAAGCGACGAAGGAAGAAACAAAAGAAACGACAAAAGAAGAAACTAAATTGGAAGTAAAGGAAGAAGCCAAGGAAGAAGCCAAGGAAGAAACCAAAGAAGAAACCAAAGAAGAAACCAAAGTCAAACTGAAAAAAAATAAGAAAGGCCTCTGGATCGGACTTGGAATCTTAGTAGTACTCCTGATAGCTTACGGAGTTGGAGCTTTTTACTATCACTCTCATTTTCTGTATCAGACATCAGTAAATAATATGGATTGCAGTAATCTGACGGCAGCCGAAGTGGCAGCGATCATGGACAGCCAGTCGCAGCAGTACAGCCTGCAGATATTCGGAAGAGATGAGAATGGCGCACAGGAAGAGATTGGAACGGTGACAGCACCGGAGATCGGAATGAACTGGGTGGACACGCAGGGAGCAGCACAGGAGCTTTTGAACATACAGAATGAATTCCTGTGGATCGAGATGCTGTGGAGCACACAGAATTATGATGTGGTCCAGGGAGTAGCCTACGATGCAGATAAATTGCAGGAACAGCTGGAACAGATGCCGGCGCTGCAGAAGAAAAATATGATTCACCCGGAAGATGCCTATATCAGTGCTTATTCCGAAAAAACGAAGAGTTATGAGATCGTTCCGGAGACACTGGGAACGACACTGGATATGAACCAGGTAGAGGATGTGGTATCCGCAGCGATTATGGGGGGAGCTACTTCGGTAGATCTGGTGGAGCAGGGCTGCTATGAGACTGCAAAAGTAACGGCGGAGGATACAGTTCTGGTAAAATCCTGTGATACCATGAATCAATGGGTCAGCGCACAGATTACCTATGACTGGAATGGCAATAAAGTAATTGTAGATGGAGAGACTATTCATGAATGGATTCTGACAGATGATAAAGAGCCGAAGCTGGATGAAGAGGCCATTGAAGAATTTGTAGCAGAGCAGGCAAAGGAATACGATACCTATGGTAAGAAGAGAAAATTTACCACGGTTCAGGGAATCGAGCTTACCTTACCCAGCGGTGCGTATGGTTGGAAAACTGACCGTACGGAGGAAACAGCAGAACTGGTAGCGAACATAAAAAGCGGTGAAACGATATCTAAAGAGCCCATATATAGCAGCAAAGGAGCACAAAAGGGAAGCAATGATATCGGTAATTCTTATGTAGAGATTGATCTGACGAATCAGCATTTGTATTTGTTTAAGGATGGAAATATTGTATTGGAGACAGATTTTGTATCCGGTAATATGAGCAAAGCAGGCTGTATCACGCCTCCTGGTGTATTCGGGCTTACCTACAAGACAAAAAATGCTGTATTACGTGGAGCTGATTATCAGACACCGGTAAATTACTGGATGCCGTTTAATGGTAATGTGGGAATGCATGATGCCACCTGGAGAAGAAGCTTTGGTGGTACGATCTATCTGACGTCGGGATCCCATGGATGTGTCAATCTGCCATTGAATATGGCGGCAGCTATCTATGAATATGTGTCTACCGGATTTCCGGTAATATGTTACTATTATTAATAGGCAGCTATTTATAGAGCGGATCCGGTTCTGAATAGTTACCATGTGGATGAAGGGATATTGAGAAGGAAGGCAATCCAATGAAACAGCGTTCGGCAAAAAGAGTGCAGAAGTGGAAAGAGAGATTTGAAAGAGAGAGACAATTGAGACACGAAATCCGGGAAGCAGCCCCGGATATTCTGCGTTCTAAAAATTTTAGATCTACGAAGACGCATGTACAGCATGGAAATATGACTGTCAATGATCACAGTATGAATGTGGCAAAATATAGTCTTGCCCTCAGTGAAAAATTACATATTCCCTGTGAAAAAAAAGATTTGATACGCGGAGCTCTATTACATGACTATTTTTTATATGACTGGCATTCACCGGATCATATCAGTCCACACAAATTGCATGGATTTTATCATCCGGGCCGGGCATTGAGAAATGCTCAGAAGGAATACGCTCTTACCGCAAGAGAGAGAGACATTATAAAAAAGCATATGTGGCCATTAACAATTTCGGCGGTTCCAATGTGCAGGGAAGCCTGGATCGTTACCATGGCTGATAAATGGTGTTCTCTTATGGAGACATTTCATGTGCACAAAGGTCATGGTGCAATGATTGAAAAACTCCGGGATGAGCATGCAAAATAACCGGGAGCAATCCCCGGAAAACAGGAGAAGGAATTCAGTGGGAGAACTATACCGGAAACTGAAAGAATATAGTGAAACCGATTATTATCCCTATCATATGCCGGGGCATAAAAGGCGGCTCTATGGAGAAATGCCGCCGGAAATCATGAATATTGATATTACTGAGATTGATGGATTTGACAATCTTCATGCACCGGAAGAAATTCTGAAAAAGTTGCAGGAGGAGGCGTCTGCTCTGTATGGTGCTGAGGAAACCTTTTTTCTCATAAACGGAAGCACTGGGGGAATACTGGCGGCAATCAGTGCTGCTGTTCCAAAAGGCGGACGGATTATGATGACCAGAGGAGCCCATAAATCCGCTTACCATGCAGTATATCTGAGAAATTTAACAGTTTCTTATCTGTATCCGGAAATGATGGAGGAGTATGATATTTATGATGTGGTAACTCCGGGACAGATTGCAGCGGCACTTGAGTCCGGTCCGGTTCCGGATGCGGTATTTCTGGTGTCTCCCACCTATGAAGGCAGGATTGCGGATATAGAGGCAATTGCAAAGATCGTACATAGTAAGGGGATTCCCCTGATTGTGGATGAGGCGCACGGTGCACATTTGGGATTAGCGGAAGGACTTGCAAAAAACAGTTGTCAGTGCGGTGCGGATCTGGTAATTCACAGTGTTCATAAAACCTTGCCGGCGCTGACACAGAGCGCACTGCTCCATGTGAACGGAAGATTAGTTAACAGAGACGGACTGCGCAGGTTTCTGCATATTTATCAGTCCAGCAGCCCATCCTATGTATTAATGGCAGGAATTGACAATGCATTGCAGCAGGTAAAGGAGCAAGGTGATTATCGTTTTGCACACTTGCAGGTAAATTATCTGCGAATGCTGACAGAATTGTCGGAATGTAAGAATTTACGTTTCCTTCCATTGGATGCCAGACAGGATATCGGGAAGCTGGTGATATTATCTGCCAAGGTGGGTTTGTCGGGTCAACAGATTTATGATATCCTATTAAAAGAGTATCATTTACAGTTGGAGATGGCGGCAGTGGATCATTGTCTTGCAATGTTTACCATAGGAGACAGCGATGAAGCATATACAAGGATAACCGAAGCACTGCTTGCTATTGATCGTGATATCACTGCTGGGAAATGGTGGGCACAGCAGGAGAAAAACAATAGAGATATCAGAGAAGTATCGCTTTATCAAATGCAGCCGAAGGTATGTATGTCTCTTGCAGACGCATGGGATGCTGAGAAAGAAGAAATTTCCCTGACACAGGCGGCAGGAAGAATCGCAGGAGATTTCGTGAATCTGTATCCACCCGGGATTCCTGTGCTGGTACCGGGAGAGCAGATCGAGGAGTCACATTGCAGACAGCTTGCGGAATATCTGAAAGAAGACCTGAATGTTCAGGGAGTGACAAAAGATGCCGGGTATCGCGTTACCGTAGTAAAAAACGAATAATTTTAACAGCAGAAAGGATTTAGCTTGTATGAGAAAAACCAAAATCATCTGTACCATCGGTCCCGCCAGTGAGAGTGAGGAGAAATTAAGAGAGTTAATGCTTGCCGGAATGAATGTGGCACGATTCAACTTTTCCCACGGAAGCCATAAGGAGCAGCTGGTAAAATACAATAGAGTATTGAAAATACGTAAGGAACTGGGATTGCCGGTAGCAACTCTGTTAGATACCAAGGGACCCGAGATCCGTCTGCGTGATTTTGAAGGCGGTAAGGTAGAGCTGGTATCCGGTCAGCAGTTCATCCTGACCACGGAAGAAATTATGGGAACCGCCCAGAAAGCTACGATTTCCTATAAGAATCTGAAAAACGATATCAAAGTCGGTACAACAATCCTCATTGATGACGGCCTGATCGAGATGACGGTAGAAGAGATCAGAGGTGAAGAGATTGTCTGCAGAGTAATCAACGGTGGTTTTGTATCCAACCATAAGGGCGTGAATGTGCCCGGAGCAATTCTATCCATGCCGTATATCAGTGAAGTGGATCTGGCAGATATTGTGTTTGGTGTAGAGCACGGATTTGACTTTATCGCAGCTTCCTTTGTCAGAACCAAGGAAGATATTCAGGAAGTGCGCAAGATCGTAGAGGACAGAGGCAGCAAGATCAAGATCATTGCCAAGATTGAGAACATGCAGGGTATTCAGAACCTGGAAGAGATCATTAATGCGGCAGACGGTATCATGGTAGCACGTGGTGACATGGGTGTCGAAATCCCTCTGGAAGAAGTACCTATTCTGCAGAAGAAGATGATCAAGATGGCAGTGGCACAGGGCAAGCATGTAATCACTGCAACCCAGATGCTGGAATCCATGATCAAGAATCCCCGTCCTACCAGAGCTGAGGCAACGGATATTGCCAATGCCATCTATGATGGAACGACAGCCATCATGCTGTCTGGAGAGAGTGCAGCCGGTCTGTACCCCGTAGAGGCAGTTAAGACTATGAGCCGTATCGCAGAGAGAGCGGAGCAGGATATTGATTACCGCAGCAGAATGCAGCGAGTGAAGGAGGACAGACAGGAGACTCCCGATATTACCACAGCAATCTCCTATGCAACCTGCAGCGTGGCATCCGATCTGAAGGCAGCAGCCATCATCACTGTTACGATGTCCGGATTCACCGCAAATATGATCGCACGTTATAAGCCCGGATGCCAGATCATCGGCTGTACCCTGGATGAAAAGGTATACCGTCAGTTAAATCTCTTGTGGGGTGTGAATCCTGTCATGATCCAGAAGGAGCAGACCACAGATGCATTGTTTGAGGAAGCTGTTTTCAAGGCAAAACAGGCCGGATTGGTAAAAACAGGTGACACAGTTGTCATTACTGCAGGAGTCCCTTTGGGCATAGTGGGAAAAACTGACATGATCCACGTGGTGGAAGTAGAATAAAAACGTACTGTGTGGCAGGAGACAGCCGAGACAGGAGCGGGAAAACGAGAACGCAGATATGGGAAAAATTGTATATCTCATGGGGAAAAGTTCCTCGGGGAAAGATACTATTTTTAAAGAACTGATGAAAGAGGGCACGATGGATCTTCGGACCATCGTGCCTTATACGACAAGACCGATCCGGGCAGGGGAAGAAAACGGCGTGGAATATTTCTTTATAGATGAGACCGGTTTTCAGATACTGAAGGAACAGGGAAAGGTCATTGAGGACAGAGCCTATAATACTGTCTACGGTATCTGGCGGTATTTTACGGTGGATGATGGACAGATCGATCTGGCAGCACAGAATTACCTCATGATCGGAACACTGGAAGCTTATGAAAAAATGATTGCATATTTCGGCACGGAAGCCATTCTGCCGGTCTATATCGAACTTGATGACGGAGTGCGCTTACAGCGGGCGCTGGACAGAGAACTCAGACAGGAGAAGCCGAAGTACGAGGAGATGTGTCGCAGATTTCTGGCAGACAGTGCGGACTTTTCCGAAGAGAAGCTGGCGGCAGCAGGAATCCGTCAGAGATTTCAAAATACAGATCTGGCAAAATGTCTGCAAGATATCACAAAGTACTTAAAAGAAGCCGGCATATCGCCGAAATAATGTTTGGAAACTATCAGACAATGAATGCATTTAGGAGAAAAAAGGTGGGCGTATGGAAATGAGAGTCAATCAGATACAGCAGCCGGCTCCGGTGGAGCAGGTACAGAATACAGCGCCCACAGACGGCAGTTTTAAATTTATGCTGGCGAGTCATGTGGAAGAAGCAGAACTTCAGGAAAGACTGACAAATCTCATGGCGGAGATCACCACAGAAGGAGAAAAGCTGGCCAAGCGCCGGGATGTGAAGGACATGCGTCACTACCGTGGACTGGTCAAGGAGTTTCTCAATGAAGTGGTGACCAGATCCCATTCTTTTTCCAGAGAGAACTTTCTGGACCGGAGAGGACGGCACCGGGTATACGGCATTATCCGGCTGGTGGATGAGAATCTGGATCAGCTGGCGCAGGAACTGATGAAGGATGAAAAAGACAATCTGGCGATCCTGAATAAGATTGGAGAGATCAGGGGGTTGTTATTGGATATTTTTACTTGATGCTGCAAAATTTTGTTTGCGTAATGAGCAAGAAGGAAGTACGATAGAAGCAGATCAGATTATTAACGGTGTACAGACATAGCATAAGATACGGACAGGGGGAATACAGATGGCAACATTTCATGACATCATCGGTCAGGAACAGATCAAGGAGCATTTACAGAACGCCATTTCGGCGAAAAAGATTTCCCATGCTTATATCATTAATGGTGAAAAATCTTCCGGTAAGGAATTTATTGCCAGAGTATTTGCCATGACATTACAGTGTGAAAAAGGCGGCACGGAGCCCTGCCAGGAATGTCATTCCTGTAAGCAGGCGCTGTCGGACAATCAGCCGGACATTATCTATGTCAGCCATGAGAAGCCCAATACCATCAGCGTAGATGATATTCGTGCGCAGATCAACAATGATATCGCTATCAAGCCCTACAGCAGTCCTTATAAAATATACATCATGAACGAAGCGGAAAAGATGACTCCCCAGGCGCAGAATGCAATCCTGAAAACACTGGAGGAGCCGCCCGAGTACGCAGTGATCATGCTGCTGACCTCCAATGTGAATGCTTTGCTGCCGACGATCCTCAGCCGCTGCGTGGTACTGAATATGAAACCTGTAGCGGATGACCAGGTGCGCAAGTTCCTGATGCAGCAGTTACAGGTGCCGGACTATAAGGCAGAGGTCTGTGTGGCATTTGCCAGAGGTAATATCGGCAAGGCGAAATCCCTGGCGTCCAGTGAGGATTTCGATAACATTAAAAACGAAGCATTGTCGTTATTAAAATATATTCAGGATATGGATCTGAATGAAATTACCTTGGCGATCAAGAAGATTACGGAGTACAAACTTCAGATCAACGATTATCTGGATCTCATCGCAATCTGGTATCGTGATGTGCTCTTGTTCAAGGCTACCAGCGATGTGAACCACCTTGTTTTCCGGGAGGAGATCAGTGCTATCCGCCGCGTCGCCCAGCGCAGCAGCTATGAAGGAATCGAGGAAGTCATCGAGGCTCTGGACAAAGCCAAGAGACGCTTGGATGCTAACGTAAACTTTGATCTGACCATGGAACTTTTGATGCTGGAGATCAAGGAGAACGGTTAACAGAAAGACAGGAATAAGTAGAAAGTGAAATTTACGCTTCACTTTCTATTTTTTTGTAAAAATGACCGGTTGAAATCTCAGGACACTTTCCTAAAAGTCTTGGAAATGTTGGACAAGATACAAAAAGAAGGAAATTGTAATAACACAATAAGCTAAAATACCTTGACATTTCCGCTATTTCGGTATTATCATATCAAGGTAAAGGCAATGAACGTGCACAGTAAGATTCTATTTTCCTGACAGAGAGGGAAGCCCACCGGCTGAAAAGCTTCCTGAGGTTCAAGCAGAATCGAAATTCCCACGCGAGCCGCATACCGGAAGAATTCGAGAGCAGAGAGCATGAATTTGGTAGGGTATGACGTTTCCTCACTCGTTACGTGAGTTAAGAGTCTTATCGTGAATGTAAAAATAATTTTCATTTTTCACATAAGGAATTTGGGTGGTACCGCGGATATAAATTCGTCCCAATGGGGTGAATTTGTATGCGCGGTTTTTTTGTAACTATTCAGAGCCAATGGCGAAGCAGCCTCGATGAAAAAGTAAGCATCGCAGATGCGATTTTGCGAATGAGGCTCTGAATAGTTACAATATGAAAATGCAATACACATCCCAAGCACAAGTAAAAATACGTGTGAATCATTCACACAGAAATGAGGAGTAAGATGGCAGATTTAAACGAATTGAATGAAAAAGTCGAACAGATCAAAGCCGACATCCGGGAACAGCTGGAGAAGATCGAGAACACCAAGGGTGTCTACGAGTACAAAAAGACCATTCTCGACAAGAATGGTATTATCGGCGGACTGATGAAGCAGATGGGTTCCGTGCCCAAGGAGGAGAAGGCTGACTTCGGTAAGAAGGTCAACGACCTGAAGAACTGGGCAAGCGAGCATTTCGACGAGCTGAACACGAAGTTAAAGGAAAAAGAGATGGAGCTGCGCTACGAGAGTGAGAAGATCGATATCTCCATGCCGGCAAAGAGCCGCAAGACCGGTAATCTGCATCCCGTAACCCAGGTGCGTAACCAGTTGATCGATATCTTCGCATCCATGGGCTTCAGCGTATATGAAGGAACCGAGATCGAGACAGATTATTACAACTTTACTGCACTGAATACCCCACAGGATCACCCGGCAAGAGACATGCAGGATACCTTCTACCTGTCTCCGGAATTCCTGCTTAGAACCCAGACTTCCGCAGGTCAGGTTCACGTAATGGAGAGCCAGAAGCCTCCTATTAAGATCTTAAGCCCCGGTAAAGTATTCCGTTCCGATGATGATGCGACCCATTCTCCCATGTTTACCCAGATGGAAGGTCTCGTAGTAGACAAGACCATCACTCTGTGCGACCTGAAGGGTATGCTGGAAGTACTGGTACAGAAGATTTTCGGCGAAGGAACCACCACAAGACTGCGTCCTTCTTACTTCCCGTTCACCGAGCCTTCCGTAGAGGTTGATGTCAGCTGCTTCGCCTGCGGTGGCTGCGGCTGCCGTCTGTGCAAGGGTACCGGCTGGATCGAAGTACTGGGTGCAGGTATTGTAAATAAGAAGGTGCTGGAGAACTGCGGCATTGATTCCGAGGAGTACAGCGGACTGGCATTCGGTATCGGTATTGAGCGTCTGGCAATGTTAAAGTACGGTATTAACAATATCAAGCTGTTATATCAATCTGATATGCGTGTTCTGGATCAGATCAATGATGACTAAGATCACAGGAATATGATTTTAAAACAGTAACGATGCAAGGAACATTACGAGAGGATGTCGTACAAGACGGCATCGAAGGAGGTAAAAGATATGTTAGTACCACTTAGTTGGTTAAAAGAATATGTGGATATAGATGTAGAAGCCAAAGAACTGGAAGAGAAGCTGTTCTCCTGCGGTTTTGAGGTAGAGGAATCCTACGAAGTAGGTAAGGACATCAGCGGCGTAGTAGTTGGACTGGTAGAAGAGTGTGAGCCTATCCCCGAGACCCACTTACATGTATGTAAGGTAAATGTAGGCGGTGCAGAACCCCTGCAGATCTGCTGTGGTGCGGACAACGTACATGCAGGCGGCAAATACCCCGTAGCACTGGAAGGTGCGCAGGTATACGCTACCGCAAAGGATCATGTGACCATCGAAGGTACCATGAAGATTAAAAAAGGCAGGCTGCGTGGCTATGAGTCCTGCGGTATGCTGTGTTCCGGTACCGAGCTGGGACTGAACGAGGATCTGTACCCCGGTGCAGGCTACAACGGACTGCTGGTACTGCCGGAGGATGCCGAGATCGGTGCAGATGTAAAGCCTCTGTTACAGTTGGATGACTGGATCTTTGACATTGCCATTACCGCCAACAGACCGGACTGCGAGAGCATCTTCGGTATTGCCAGAGAAGTAGCGGCGATCCTGAACAAACCCGTGAAGACCCCGGCACTGGATTACACCGAGAGCGGCGTTACCAAGGACGGTTTCACCGTAACTGTGGATGCTCCGGATCTGTGCCCCAGATATATTGCACACTATGTAACGGATGTAAAAATCGGCGAATCCCCCACATGGATGAAGAGACGTCTGGCACTGGTAGGCATCGGATCTATCTCCAACGTGGTAGATATCACGAACTATATCTTAAAAGAGCTGGGTCAGCCTATGCACGCATTTGACTCTTCTTACATTGAAGGAAATGCCATCCATGTAAGACGTGCCCATGACAAAGAGAAGATTGTGACTTTGGATGAAAAAGAGTTTGAATTAAACGAAAACAACCTCGTCATCTGCGATGGCGTAAAGCCCGTAGCCTTAGCAGGTATCATGGGTGGCTTAAATTCCGAGATCCGCGATACCACAGAGGCTGTCATCTTCGAGTCTGCAAAATTTGCAAGAGACAATATCCGTAAGAGCTCCAGAGCACTGGGACAGTCTTCCGATTCTTCCCAGAGATATGCCAAGGGCGTGGATGAGTATGCTACTGTTATGGCCAGCAAGAGAGCATTGCACCTGATCGAGGAGCTGGGCTGTGGTAAAGTATCTTCTACCCATGTAGAGGTAAGCACCGACAACTCCATCGAGCCCACCGAGATGAAAGCAAGCATCAAGAAGGTGAACGGCGTACTGGGTATCGAAGTGCCTACCGCTGATATCGAGAGAATCTTAACCTCCCTGAATTTTCAGCCTGTAATTAACGGTGATGAACTGACCATTCAGGTTCCTGCGTACCGTGAAGATATGGAATCCTATCCCGATATCGCAGAGGAAGTTATCCGTATGTACGGTTACGACCATGTAACACCGACCTTCCTCGCGGCAGCAGCTGTAACCAGTGGCGGTATGAATACGAAGCAGAAGACCGAGCTTAAGATCAAGAGAGCACTGTGTGCACAGGGCGCATTTGAGGGCGTACATTACTCCTTCTTCTCTCCTTCCGATCTGAACCTGTTAGGTCTGCCCGAGGATGCACCGGAGAGACATGCGATCCGCCTGATCAACCCGATCAACGAGGATCTGTCTCTGATGCGTACCACTCTGGCACCCCAGATGATCCATGCAATCGCCCGTAACCAGAAAAACGGCTGTCTGGAAGGCAGAGTTTATGAGGTCGGCAATAAGTTCATTCCTAAGGATCTGCCTCTGACCGAGTATCCCGATGAGAGAGAGACCATCTGCATCGGTATCTGGGGTAAGGAAGAGAGCTTCTTCACCTTGAAAGGTCTGGTAGACACGGTAGCAGAGACGTTGTTCATTGATTTTGAATATGTCGAGGACAAGAAGACCTTCCTGCATCCTTACCGTACCGCAAAGATCCTGTACAATGGCGAAGAGATCGGCTACTTAGGGCAGCTGACTTACGAGATCCAGAAGGAAGAAGACATGCGTGAATCCGCATACATCGCAGAAATCGATCTGAAAGCCCTGCGTCCCGTATATGGCAAGGTTCCCACCTTTGCTCCTATCTCCAAGTTCGCGAAGGAGACCAGAGACCTGGCACTGGTAATGAACAAGTCCGTTACCTGCGGCGAAGTAGAGAAGGCAATCGCAGAAGCCAGCAGCTTCGTAGAATCCGTAGAACTCTTCGATGTCTACGAGGGATTACAGGTAGGTCCTGAGAAAAAATCCATGGCATTCACCGTAACCTTCGCCCCGAAGGAGGAAGAATTCACCACAGAAGCAGTGGACGGCTATGTGAAGAAGATCCTGAAGAATCTGAACAATAAGCTGGGTGTAGAACTCAGATCTTAATGACCGGCTAGAAAAACATCAGAAACACGACGTGAATATTAGAGTAGTCATTTCAGAAAAGATATGATAAAATAGCAGTTGCAGGCGCATTTGCGCAGGCAGCTGCTATTTTAATTTATTTGAAGATGCCACATGCATCAGTGAGGTAGATAGATATGATAAAAGTAATCGGTGTAAGATTTCGTACAGCGGGCAAGGTATATTTCTTTGATCCGCTGCAGCTGGAGATAAAGAGAGGCGACCACGTGATCGTGGAGACCGCCAGAGGCATAGAGTTCGGCACGGTCGTAGCAGGAGTGCATGAGGTAGAGGATGACAAGGTGATCCAGCCCCTGAAGCCTGTGATGCGCATTGCCGGAGAGAGAGATATCGAGCAGGAGGCATCCAACAAGGAAAAAGAAAAGGAAGCCTTCAAGATCTGTAAAGAAAAGATATTAAAGCACGGTCTGGAAATGAAGCTGATCGATGCGGAGTATACGTTTGATAACAACAAGGTATTGTTCTATTTTACAGCGGACGGACGTATCGACTTCCGTGAACTGGTAAAGGATCTGGCAAGTGTGTTCAAGACCCGTATCGAACTGCGTCAGATCGGTGTCCGTGATGAGACCAAGATCCGTGGGGGTATCGGCATCTGCGGACGTCCTTTGTGCTGCCACAGCTATCTGTCGGATTTCGTACCGGTATCCATCAAGATGGCGAAGGAGCAGAACCTGTCCCTGAATCCCACCAAGATCTCCGGTGTCTGCGGCAGACTGATGTGCTGTCTGAAAAATGAGGAAGACACTTACGAGGAACTGAACCGCAAGCTGCCCGGCGTGGGCGATTATGTCCAGACGGCAGACGGACTTCATGGTGAAGTACAGAGCGTCAATGTGCTCCGTCAGCTGGTCAAGGTACTGGTAGAAGCCGGTGACGAGAAGGAACTGAAGGAGTACGAGGCGGATACTTTACAGTTCAAGAGACGCCGTGGCAAAAAGGGCGGACAGGAATTATCCAAGGAAGAGTTAAAAGAACTGGAGAAATTAGAGCAGATCGAGGAAAAAGAAGAGGCGGAAGAGCGCACAGAGAAACGTGCGGAGCAACGACAGGAACGTCCGGATCGCAGAGAGCAGAAAAATGACGGTGAGAACCGCGGAGAAAACCGCAGACGCGACGGACGCAGAGAGGACAACCGCAGAAATAATAACCGTGGCGAGAATAATCGCAGTGGGGAAAACCGGAACAACGAGAACCGCAGAGACAATAACCGTGGCAGAGAAGACCGCAATGAGAATCGCAATAGTGAAAATCGCGAGAATCGTGGTGGTGACAACAGCAATAGAAATGAGAACCGCAGGGACAACAACCGTGGTGACAGACGCCGTGAAAACCGCCCACAGAGCAGACCGGAACAGGAGAGAGAGAACGGCAATGAGCCATCCCGTCCCGTGGGGCAGCCGCAGCAGGAAGGCGGCAATGGCCAGGACGGCGACCGCAGATCCCAGAGGGACAATTTCAATCGCAGAAGACCCAGACACGGCGGCAGAAGAGAAGGGAATAACGGTAACGGAAGAAAACCGGAGAATACAAATGAAGGTTGAACTGAAGGAAAAAGAACGGATCGATGACCTTCAGCGGAACGGTTATCAGATCATACAGAATCCGGAGAAATTCTGTTTCGGTATGGATGCGGTATTGCTGACAGGATTTGCTCATGCGAGAGAAAGTGATACGATGCTTGATCTTGGCACCGGCACGGGGATCATCCCACTTCTCATGGAAGCAAAATATCACTGTGCGCATCTCATCGGTCTGGAGATCCAGGAGGAGAGCGCAGATATGGCAAGGCGTAGTGTATTGCTGAACGACTTGCAGGAGCGCATCGACATCGTGACAGGAGACATCAAGGAAGCAGACCAGATATTCCCGGCTGCTTCCTTTGACTGTATTACCTGTAATCCTCCGTATATGATCGGACAGCACGGGCTGACGAACCCGGAGGAGCCCAAAGCCATTGCCAGACATGAGGTACTCTGCACTTTAGAGGATGTGGTCAGCAGGACTGCAAAACTGTTAAAGCCCGGCGGACATTTTTACATGGTACATCGTCCTTTCCGGCTGGCGGAGATCATGACCATGCTGGTAAAATACAGGTTGGAACCAAAGCGGATGCAGCTGGTGTATCCGTATATTGACAAAGAACCCAATATGGTACTCATCGAGGCGGTGAGAGGCGGCAGATCCCGTATGACTGTGGAAAAGCCGCTGATCGTGTATCAGGCACCCGGCGTGTATATGCCGGAGATATATGATATTTATGGATATTAGATAGTTAAGAATATCATGGCTTTGAATAGACAGGATATTATGATTTGAAAAGGAGACAGGAGCTCATGCCCGGAACTTTATATTTGTGTGCGACGCCTATCGGAAATCTGGGTGACATGACACCGCGTGTGGTGGAGACCCTGCAGATGGTGGATGTGATCGCAGCGGAGGATACTCGTAACAGTATCAAGCTGCTGAATCATTTTGACATTCATACGCCCATGACCAGCTACCATGAATACAACAAAGTAGAAAAAGCACATCAGCTGGTAGGACAGATGCTGAATGGACAGAATATTGCACTGATCACAGATGCCGGGACTCCGGCAATCTCCGATCCCGGCGAGGTACTGGTGCGGATGTGTCAGGAGCAGAATGTTCCTGTGACTTCCCTGCCCGGACCGGCGGCCTGCATTACGGCGTTGACGCTGTCCGGACTTAGTACCAGAAGGTTTTGCTTTGAAGGATTCCTGCCTGCGGATAAAAAGGAAAAGAAAGCGATTCTGGAGGAACTGAAGATAGAGAGCCGTACCATGATCCTATATGAGGCACCGCACCATCTGATCCGGACGCTGGAGGAACTGTATGCGGCACTGGGAGAACGACGGATCACTTTGTGCCGTGAACTGACCAAGAAGTTCGAGACCGTATTTCCCACTACGTTGGAAAAGGCACTGGACTACTACAAGACAGAGGAGCCCAGAGGCGAATATGTACTGGTAGTGGAAGGGAAAAGCCCGGAAGAGAAACGACAGGAAGAGATTGCTTCCTGGGAATCCATGACCATTGAAGAGCATATGGCTTATTACGAAGAACAGGGAATGGACAACAAATCTGCCATGAAGCAGGTGGCAAAAGACAGAGGTGTCGGAAAACGGGAAATCTATCAGTACCTGCACGGCAACTCATGAAACAGTGAAAATGCCATAATGAAACCGGACAAAAACAGACAAAAGCATATGAGGATGATGTGGGATACATTCATGAAAGGCATATGCGGAGAGAGGCAAAATGACTAATTGTGACGCATGTGTCAATTATGAATATGATGAAGATTATGAATGTTATTGCTGCATGGTGAATCTGGATGAGGATGAAATGTACCGCTTTTTATCCGGAACCCAGCAGGAATGTCCCTATTTCCGTTTGGATGACGAATATGCAGTGGTAAGACACCAGATGTAAGGGTAAAATTCACGAAAGCAAGCTAAAAAAGTCTACTCGAATGGTAGAGAATGCTGATTGTGAAAGTTAAAATCGAGTAGTATAATACGAAGTTGCGTGCTGAAAAATAGTGCGCAGCTTCTTTTGTTTGTATGCAATCCGTAGGCATTAAAGTCGGGGGCTTTTGACCCCGACATCATATCGTGCTGCTATATAACAAAAGAAATGAAATACTAAAGTTAACAGGTAGGGTGACAATATCATGAAATATGTGAAACAATTTTCGATTATCCTGGGAATCTCCTTTCTGGCAGAGCTTCTGGAGATCCTGATTCCGCTTCCCATCGCAGCCAGCGTTTACGGTCTGATCATTATGTTGGTAGGACTGATCACGAAGCTGATCCCATTGGAAAAGGTGGAGACGGCAGCGGATTTTCTGGTAGATGCCATGTCCATTATGTTTGTACCCGCAACGGTAGGTATTATGGCAAGTGTAGATGCACTGAAGGAGATGTTACTTCCTATTTGCGTGATCACACTGGTATCCACGACACTGATCATGATCGTGACAGGCCGGGTGTCCCAGCATATTATCCGGGGGCAGAAAAACCGTGGTACCGCAGCTGCGCAGACGGTCGGAACTGAAGCTGCCGTAGATGATAAGGAGGACAGATAAATGAATGAAATATTGAGCCAGTCTATCTTTTTCGGCATTGCCATTACACTGGTCACCTACGAGATCGGTCTGTGGATCAAGCAAAAGACCGGAAAAGCCATTGCCAATCCCTTGCTGATCTCTGTGATCCTGATCGTGGCGGTATTGTTATTGTTCCATATAGATTATGAGACCTATGCAAACGGCGCACAGTATATCAGCATTTTCCTGACTCCGGCAACGGTCAGTCTGGCAGTGCCTCTGTATCGTCAGCTGGAGCTGTTAAAGACTTATCCCAAGGCTATTTTCGGCGGAATCATCGCCGGCGTGCTGACTGCTATGGTGAGCGTTTTTGCTTTAAGCCTGATGTTCGGTCTGAATCATGAGCAGTATGTAACGCTTCTGCCCAAGTCCATTACCACGGCTATCGGTATGGGCATATCTGAAAAAATGGGCGGCATTGTGACGATCACGGTAGTCGTGATCATCGTGACCGGAATCCTGGGCAATATTCTGGCAGATACGATCTGCCGCCTGTGTAAGATCGAGGATCCTATTGCCAAAGGTCTTGCTATTGGTACCAGTGCTCATGCGCTGGGAACTGCAAAAGCCATGGAGCTGGGCGAAATCGAAGGCGCCATGAGCAGCCTGTCCATCGTGGTCTGCGGAATTTTGACTGTGATTTCGGTATCTATTTTTGCTAATTTTATTTAATGATGCCAGGGTCAAAAGGTCTAAGCCCACATGAGCTTGCTCATATGTGGGTGAAAGACCTTGGGACCCGCCCCGATATGAGCATAAAAGTGGGATGATAATCCCACGATATGCGAATAGTGGGTAGGGTGCTATGTGCCAGTGGCACATGTTTAGCACGGACCGAAGCGGAGCGGAGAAGTGGGAGTGCATAGCACAGAACAATCCGTAGACATCATATTTATTGCATAGAAAAAAATATCCTGCGCATACTAACCTCGCAAAGAACAAAAAGGAGGTTAGAAGCATGAGTGATATTTCAGAATTAGATCTGCAGAATCTGCGTCATCTGATTGGCGGATTTGACACCACCCATTGCAAAATGCAGGAGTATGCCAAGGAAGCGGAGGATCCGAAGGTAAAACAGTTTTTTGAAAAGGGTGCCCGCAGCGCCATGGAGAACAAACAGCAGCTTATGAAGTTTTTGCAGTAAGGAGGCAGCAGAATGCAGGAAAAGACAATGGTAGCAGACACTCTGGCCGGGATCAACGGAGAACTGACCCGCTATGCGGGAATGATCGCACAGTCGGAGAACAAGGAGTTAAAACAGACACTGAAGCAGTTCCGGACAGCTTGTGAGCAGTCTCAGGAGGAACTGTACCAGATTGCCAGAGAGAAATCCTATTATGTGCCGGCGGAGAAAGCCACTGCAGAGGAAGTGGCGCATGTGAGAAGCCTGTTCACACAGGGAACTCTGTAAAGTCAAATGCAGTAAATGAAATTCATAGAATAAGCCTTTCAGAAAATTTAGATATGGAAGGCTTATTTTAGTGTTTTGATAACATAGGACATCCAGCCATCTGCATATAGTGAAACGAAGGAGCCGCAGGCGGTTTGGAATATGCTTAATTATATCTGGGCAGGAATGATCCTGTTGGGCGTGATCTACGGTGTCTGTACCGGGCAGATGGGCGCATTGACAGGAGGTGCACTGGATAGTGCAAGAGAAGCTGTCAGCCTCTGCGTCACCATGGCAGGTGTCATGGCGTTGTGGATGGGACTGATGGAGATCGCACAGGAGTCAGGAATGATCACGAAGATGACAAAGGGGATCCGGCCATTTCTGAAATTCATGTTCCCCAGACTCCCGGAGGATCATCCAGCGGGGGAATACATAGCCACGAATCTCATTGCCAATGTCCTGGGGCTGGGCTGGGCCTGTACCCCGGCTGGGCTGAAAGCCATGGAACAGCTGGCGGAACTGGAAAAGCAGCGAGCAGAGGAAAAAATGGCACAGCCTGCGGATAGACAGTTACGACTCAGAGCAGGACAGAGGTCGGAGAAGGAATTTGAAAAACGGCGGTGTGGCTCAGGCATCACGGCAGCCAGTAACGAAATGTGCACTTTCCTGATCCTGAATGTTTCGTCCTTACAGCTGATCCCAGTCAATATGATCGCCTATCGCAGCCAGTACGGCAGCGCCAATCCGGCGGTGATCATTGCCCCGGCGCTGGTGGCCACGCTGTTCAGTACGATCATTTCCATCATTTACTGTAAATGGAAGGACAGGTGAGGATCATGATGAACGCATTGACACACGTGTCAGATATTATGATCCCTATGATCATCTTTTGGATCGTAGGCTATGGAATGGTCTCAGGGGTGAAAGTGTATGAGACCTTTTTGAGAGGAGCCAAAGAAGGTCTGCGTATTGTCGTAGAAATTCTTCCGACACTGGTTGGATTGATGATGGCAGTAGGAATCCTCAGAACGTCGGGATTTTTCGAACTGCTTGGGTGCTTGATCGGACCTGCAACGCAGGCGGTGGGACTTCCGGCACAGCTGATACCGCTGTTGATCGTAAAAATGTTTTCTTCCTCTGCGGCCACCGGACTGGTGCTGGATATTTTCAAGACCTGTGGGACGGATTCTTATGCCGGGATGCTGACTTCGATCCTCATGAGCTGTACCGAGACTATTTTTTATACCATGAGCGTGTATTTTCTGGCGGCAAAAGTAACGAAAACCCGCTACACGCTGCCGGGAGCATTACTGGCAACGTTAGCGGGAACAGTGGCAAGTATTTTCCTTGCGGGGAAAATGTGATGATAATCCCACGATATGCGAAAATTGGGTAGAATTGTGAGAGTGCGCAGCACGGAACAATTCGTGGGCATCATATCATCAAATCAACTGCAGACTTCGTAAAATAAACAGGAATACGGTCAGGGTGATGGAACTTAAAAACGTGGTGGCCACGACAACACTGGAAGTCAATGTTCCTTCATGGTTCATGTTTTTTGCCATGATATAGCAGCTTACGGTGGTGGGAGAGCCCAGCATAATGAGGATCGCTACCAGCTTTTCTCCGGTGAAACCGAAGTGCACAGCCAATGGCAGGAACAGTGTGGGCCATACCACCAGTTTTAACACGGTTGCCACTCCGGTAGGGGCCAGCAGCTTTAGTGCTTTCCGGCCTTCAAAACCGGCACCCAGACCGATCAACGCCAGAGGTGTGGCCAGGACAGCAATATTGTTGATGGTCTTGGAAATGATCACGGGATAACCGATCCGGCAGGCACTGGACAACATGCCCAGAGCAATACTGATAATGATGGGGTTTGTGATAATTCCTTTTAATGATTTCAAAAGAGAGGCTTTATCAAAGCCTTTTGCTTCCGGTCCTGTAAAGGACAGGATCAGCACAGCAGCGATATTGTACAGCGGAACGGTACCTACGATCATCAGAGGAGCCATGCCGGAATTGCCGTAGATATTCTGGATAAAGGCAACGCCCAATACAGCGGCACTGCTGCGGTAGCTGGCCTGGACAAGCTCTCCCAGACGGGATTTGTTCTTATAAAAAATACCTGCGACCCCCCAGGTGATGACAATGCAGAACAAAGTCACGAAAAAGCAGAACAGAACATAACCGGTGTCCCAGACGCTGTAGAAGTCTGCAGAGGAAATATCCTTAAACAGCAGAACCGGTAAAGTCACTTTATAGTTAAAAGAGTTCAGCGTTTTAATAAAGGATTCATTGGTCAGATGCAATTGCTGTAAAATATAACCGATCACCATGACCAGGAAAACAGGGATCGTTGCGTTAAGACTGAATGCGAGTTGTTCCATGAAAATCGTTTGCCTTTCTGTTATGGGAAGCTGAAAGCCCTTCTCCTTTTGCAAGTATAGAAAAGGAGAAGGGCTTTGTCAAGTTGCGGTCTTGTGTTGTTTTATTTTACAGCGTTGATCTTGTAAATGAATTTTACGCTGCTGTCCATACCGTCGGTGGAACCGGTGAAGGAATTGTAATTTTCAGATACGGAAGAGGTAGCTTTCATGCGATCGATGACTTCCTGCAGTTCATCGGTATCCATGTCAGTCAGTTTGCTGATAGCCTCGTCATTATATTCGATCATGCCGTCCTTTAATTCCTTGGAACCCTCTTTCAGCTGGCTGATACCGTCAATCAGCTTGTCGCTGCCATCGGAGAGATCGTTGACACCGTTAGCCAGAGTGCCGGTGCCGTTAGCCAGATCTTTGGCACCGTTTACTAAGGTATCAGCACCGTCATACAGTTCTTTGCTTCCGGATACCAGTTTGTCAGCACCTTCTACAACCTGTTTGGATCCGGCCACCAGCTTGGCAGCGCCGGCATTGGCGGAAGCAACGCCGGCGGTGTAGGCTAACAGACCTTGATAAAAGGTATTGTAGCTGTCCAGAGAGGTCTTCAGGGAATCAATCTGGTTCCTGGATGCCTGTGATTTCTGCATGGTGTCGGAAATTGCTGCATTAATTTTTGCCAGTTGTTCTGCAGGAGTAGGTTGCGCATCATATACAACAGGAGTATCAGCTGTGGGAACAGTTTCTTCTGCAATTATGTTGGTGGCTTCCTCTGCGGCGGCATCGCTGTCAGATACGGAAGCAGTACTAGCAGCAGTACTGTCGGAGGTAACTGCCGGAATGCTGTCAGGTGTAACTGTGGCAGACTGGGCTGCTGCAGAGGAACCGGAGTTCCCGGCAGCAGCAACAAGTGCATTATATTGCTCCAGGGTCATGTTAAGATTCTTAAGGACAATAGCGGTGGCTCCTTCCTGTGTAGAAAGATATGCCAGAGTCCGGGACAGCTTCGTAAGCTCAGTTACGTAATTATCCCTTGTCAGTGCCTGAATCTGTCCGCTCTTGATGGTATCGGAAAGCTGAGCATTGGCAGTAGCCAGCAGAGTGTCAAATACCTGTCCTGCACCATTGTTCAGATTGTCATTATTGGCAGCAATCTGTGTCAGACCATTATTCAGATCAGTGGCACCGGCCTGCAATGATCTGGTACCGTCCCTCAGAGTACTTGCGCCGCTCTGTATAGCACCGATACCGCCTCTTAAGGTTACGGTACCGTCAGCTACTTTGTAAGCGCCGTCCCGCAGATCATTGGAGCCCTCGGACAGCTTTTTTACACCATCCTGCAGATCTCCGGATTTGTCATAAAGCTCTGTGACACCGTCGTAAAGATCGGAAGTACCGTCCAGAAGCTTGTTGGTAGCATCTTCCAGATCATTCATGGCCTCTGTCAGGTCATCCATATCATCCACATCGCTCAGATCCAGCCGGGAAAAAACGGAATTGGTGGCAATGCAGTAAGACTCGTTCATGGTAAAATCAGTGACATCTGCTTCGATTTCCAGGTAATCGTCAAAATTATCTTTCATATCCAGGTTTGCACCCAGTCCGGGGAAAACAATACCGGTGACAACGCTGTGGCTGCCATCGTTGATGACTTTGCCGGAGGATACCCTGATGTTGCTGAAGTTGTCGTTATCCAGGATCATGCCGGTCATTACCGCAAAAGGAACGAAGATATTTTCTTCCTTTCCGGCAATCTCACGGGTCTCATATAATTCATTGGTGTAATCATAACGGATCACAACATGACCGCTCTGACCGTTCAGTGCGGCAGGAGAGATTTCTTTACCGTCCAGAGTGTAAGTGACTTTCAGAGAAACGGGAGCGCCCTTGTCGGGAGTACTCTGGGTGTAGGAATCCTTTTCACCCTGATTCTTCAGCCAGTCACTGACGTAGATCTTTTGCTGGGTGCCGTCGGCATTTAAGATGACATATACGGTCTCATCAATGGAGGCAGCGGAAGTGTCTTCAGGCTTCCAGATATCATCTACGGCATCCTGAATCTGCTCCTTGATTTCAGTTTCTTTTTTCTCGGAAGTTTTTGCATATACAGAGACACCGGTGACGCTTAAAGCAACCACACCGGCGAGACACAGGGCACCGGTTCTCCAGACTTGTTTTTTCACGTTTATCATAACTTTATACCGTCCTTTCTTTATAGGTCTGAGCAGCATCTGCTGCGGTGGATGCAGCTTTTTTGTTCCGGAAGCCAATGCTGGTAATGCAGATTACCTTGTCAAACAACATGAACATGGCCGGAAGGAACAGAATAACAGCGAACATACTTACAATGGCGCCTCGTGCCATCAGGTCACAGAGGGAACTGATGATATCCACATCGGAATACAGGGCAACACCGAAGGTGGCGGAGAACAATCCCATGGCGCTGACAATAATGGAAGGAATGGATACCTTCAGGGCGTTGGTGACAGCATCCCGTTTGTTTTTGCCTTCATAACGCTCCTGTTTGTATCGGGTGGTCATCAAAATGGCGTAATCAACAGTAGCACCCAGTTGGATCGTGCTGATACAGATCGGGGCGATGAAAGGAAGTGACGTTCCTGTCAGGTGAGCCAACCCCAGGTTAATGAAGATGGACAGCTCGATAACGGCTACCAAGATCAACGGCAGTGTAATACTTTTCTCTACCAGAGCAATGATCACGAAGATCGCTACGATGGAAACTGCATTTACAACCTTGAAGTCCTGATCTGTGGTTTCAATCAGATCCTTGGTACAGGGGGCTTCGCCGATCAGCATACCCTTGGGATCGTATTTTTTTAAAATAGTATTCAGCTCATTGATCTGGGCATTTACCTCATCGGTAGCTGTCTTATATTCGGAGTTGACCAAAAGCAGCTCCCAGTCATCACTCTTAAGCACTTCTTTGACGGATTCCGGAAGCATTTCCTCCGGTACCAGAGGGCCGACTACGGATTCCAGTCCCAGAGCATATTTAATACCATCGACTTTCTCCATCTCGTGGATCATGGCACGAACGTCAGTGTCAGATACATCGGTGCTTACCAGTACCATATGGGTGGCACCTACACCGAAATCTTCCTGCAGCCTGCTGTTGGCTACCACATATGCCATATCTTCGGGAAGGGTCTCACCGAGATCGTAATACACTTCCTTATTGGTTGCTTTATAAGACAGATAAGAAGGAAGTACCAGTACCAGGAACAGGATCAGGAATACCGGGAACACTTTGGTAATACCCGAAGCAACCTTTCCCATATCCGGCAGCAGGGATTTGTGGCTGGTCTTTTGCAGTACTTTATCCAGGATCAGGATCATGGAAGGCAGCGTTGTGACACAGCCGATGACACCTAAGATGACACCCTTGGCCATAACCACACCCAGATCCAGACCTAAGGTATAGCTCATGAAACACAGAGCAATGAAGCCTGCTACAGTAGTGATGGAACTTCCGACTACGGAGGTCAGTGTTGTGTTAATTGCTACAGCCATGGCTTCTTTATTGTCATCGTACATGGTCTTCTGCTCTTCGTAGCTGTGCCAGAGGAAAATGGAATAGTCCATGGTAACGGCCAGCTGTAATACTGCGGATAATGCCTTGGTCAGGTAGGAAATCTCGCCGAGGAAGTAGTTCGTACCCATATTTAAAAGGATCGCCATACCGATACTCAGCAGGAAAACAAACGGTGAGATCCAGTTGTCCATGAAGATCATCATGGCTACGCAGGCCAATGCTACGGCAATGCCTACATAGATCGGTTCCTCTTTTTCGCACAGATCCTTCAGGTCGGTGACCATGGCGGACATACCGGATACAAAACACTGCTTACCGGCAATGCTGCGGATTTCGGTGATCGCCTCCATGGTATCGTCGGAGGAGGTGGAGGTATCGAAGAAGATCGCTAACATGGTGCTGTCACCGGAATTGAAAGCGTCATATAGTTTGGAAGGAAGCATTTCCATGGGAACGGATACATCTGCGAAATCGTCATACCACAGAACAGTGTCCACATGATCTACATGGGAAATATCCTCCCGGAGAGAGGAGACATCCTCGGGATCCATTCCTTCGATGATTACGAAGGAAAAGGCTCCTTTTCCAAATTCATCCATCAGAATATCCTGACCTACTACCGTGTCGATATCACCGGGCAGGTAAGTCAGCATATCGTAATTGATCCGAGTCATGATCATACCGATCAGGGAAGGGACCAGTAGTGCAGCTGCCAGTATCAGAATAGGAATACGGCATTTTACAACCCATTTTCCGAATTTCATAAAACAGGGCTCCTTTCTTTGTCGGCTATTCAGAGCCATTTTGCGAAAGGGGTTCTGAATAGTTTCTCAATTGGTATTGTATGCAAGGAGCACAGCCTTGAAAACAGACAAAAAAGAGCAATGCACAAAAAATGTGCATTGCTTCCAAATAGTCCAAAATATGTGCAAAAGTATAAAAATGCCCAAATCAGCGGGCAACACGGGTCAGAGTAGTCTCAATATTTCCGTGGAAAATTTCACCGACACGACGAATCAGAACTTTGGGATCCTTTTTCATACCGGTATTCAGCCAGTCCAGAATCATGCCTACCAGTGCAAATTTATAGAAATCTACGACCATTTTCTGATCTGCCGGGAAAATCTTTTTGTGGATACTGTGTTCTACCTGCTCCGTAACTTTGGAAACGTACAGACGCATAACCTCTCCGGCGATACTGTAGAGGTAACGTTCCACCCGCTCTCTGCTGACAGAATTGTAAATATGATAGACCAGCCGCTTGTTTTCCAATGCAAACTGGGCACCGGAGATAATGCCCTCTTCCCAGGAATCCATATCCATATGCTGTGCCAGAACACGTTCCACATCTGCATTCAGAATGTGTTCCAGAAGAGCGGTGATATCCTGAAAATGATAGTAAAAAGTGTTGCGGCTGATGCCGCAGTCATCTACGATATCCTTTATAGTGATTTTATCCAACGGGCGTTCATTTAACAAGCGGATAAAAGATTCTTCAATAGCCTTACTTGTAAATTGTGTCATGGGTTCCTCCAACCTGATGATCCGTACACTTTATCTTATCACAAAAGCGTTAATTTGTCATTAAAAGCAGGGCTTCCAGTGAAGAAAAATCAGAAGTTCCCTGTTCCAGATAAAAGGTGTGGAACCGGAGATCGGAATAGGCATCTCCCCAGTGATCCCTGGCGGTGTCCTGCAGCTGTAGAATCTCCAGATAACCGATGTAATATTTCGGATAATTACAGGGTTCTTCAGCGATATAAGTGTAGATCGCTTCGCATGCCCTGGGAGAATCAATACCGAATTTCCCAAGAATCTCCGCCACCTGATCACATCCGGCACCTTCTCCGTGGATCAGAAGATCCAACAAAGTGTACATGCACAACTGCAAACTGCGGGTATGCTTTTCCAGCCGTGCCACCTGTGCGGCATCCGGCTGCCCGGCCTGTTCCAACAGATCGGCCGCATAATCATAGGAAAGAAATTCCACATACAGTGCCCAGCCTTCGAGATAACCGCCGTACCAGATGAGCTTTCTGGCGGGATTCCTGTCTTTGTCGAAAAAAGTGCGGTTATTGTACACGGTCTGGTAGAGATGTCCCGGGAACCCTTCATGAGCCAGCGTGGTGTAGAGTTCAAGTCCCTGAGGGGAGTTCCGGCGGTTTATGTATATGACATTATTGTCGGAAGCTCCCAGAGGCGTGGTCAGGTAAAAGGCAGGAGCACTGTAGGGTTCCAGGCTGGGAACCACATCTTTGACGGTGGTGGTGGGAACAGGGTTGCTGACAGGAAAGTCATTTTTCATACGGACCTGTAAATCCGAGAGCATTTCTTCCGGTTCCGCCAGAGGGAAAACTGCTGTATTTTCATCAGAAAGCAGTGTGATCAGGGAAGGGGACCGGGCAGCCAGACTGCGGATGGCAGATTGCTCTTTCTGGAATTGCGTGAGCAGCATCTGCACCAGTTCTTTTTCGGAACGGGAGGAACCGGTCTCGGAAAACAGCAGATGGCGGTAGTAGGTCTTACCGTCCGGCAGCAGGGCGAGTCCCTTGGGAAGCCCATTGTGGGCACTGCCGTTTCTGTCTGAAGCAGCATCGGTGGCTGCTTCAGATGCGGTGGAATCGGCATTGGTGGAGGTTTCCAGAGAAAGCAGTCCTTCGGACAGGGCGGCATAGGCGGGCTGTACCACTGTGGCAAGCAGGCGGTCGTTGGTTTTGATCAGGGAGACGGTCTCCTCCGGAGTGAAAAGTCCCTGTGTCTGCAGCTCTGACAGGCGGTCTTCAAAGGTAGTCTGTAAAAAATGTGTTCCCCGTGCCAGTTCTTTTGCAGTGACAATAGTGTCACATTGCTTCCGGACTTTTTCTGAGGAGCAGGCAGGCATAAAGAAGCCTGCGGCGGCTTTTTCCTGCTCGTAGAGAAGCAGGGAGGCAAAATAGTCATCCACCTGATCTAAAAGCGCCAGATAATCAGTCACATCCCGTTTCGTACGGAAGGTGTATTCTGCCAGCAGAACGGGAAGCTGGGACTGCATGCCGGAGGAAGGAGACAGGGGTTCGCTGTAATAGGGGAACGCAGCCAGGGCAAGATCGTTTTCCAGGGAGCGATGCAGCAGCCGGTAAGTATAGGCATTTTCCGGAGAAAGCCTGTCAGGGTCTATTCGGTCGAGCTGGTGCAATAAGCCTGTACAGTGTTCTTTACTATCTTCCGGCTGACCGGAGTGATAGATTGGGAGCACCGGTTCATATGCAGCAATGCCGAAGGCTTTCGGGTCGGCAATGGTGTAGTGCATATTCAGGGTACTGGACGCCATTTCGTTCCGGAAGAGCCGGGAAGTAACTTGCTCAAAACGCTTATCCGGGGAGGCGTGGGAAGCTATAAGGGTCAGACCACCGGTGAGGGCACAGAGAAGACCGATACATACGAGTAGCTGTGAGAAAGAGAGAGGTGGACGTTTACGCACGATGATTACCTGATGACAAGGAGTGTTGGTAAGAGTATATGTGGAAATTTCCCGAGATAGACTTACCCAGGGCGTAGTAGCGACTCTGACTTTATACGGGTAAGCGATTTAAGAAGAAAATCACTTACCCGTATGATTCATCTCCTGGCAAGTTGAGTTGTACACTATACAACTATATACAAATGTACCAAAAACAACCAAAAGATGTATTGACTTTGTACGGCCGTCTGACTATACTGAAAGTGATTATGGAGACAAAATATCAAAACCTCATTAATTACATACAGGAACAGATCTCAGATGGACAACTGGGTCCCGGCGAGAAGGTTCCCTCGGAGAATCAGCTTTCGGAACAGTTCCATATCAGCAGGCAGACGGTGCGGAAGGCCATCGGAGCACTGGAGGAGGACGGCCTGGTGCAGAGGATCCGGGGCAGCGGCACCTATGTGAGCTTTGACCGCCGGAAGAATCTGGAACAGCGCAACAGCATCGCCGTGGTGACCACCTATGTGGACAGTTACATTTTCCCAAGGATCCTGCAGGGAATGCAGAATACTTTATTTGAAAGCGGCTTTTCCGTGCAGATCTATTTCACGAACAACACGCTGGACCGGGAGAAAAGCATTCTGAAAGATCTGCTGAAACGGGATGATGTGGCCGGAGTGATCGTGGAGGGGACAAAGAGCGGATTGCCGAATCCGAACCTGGACCTGTACCGGCACCTGATGGCCAGAAAGATACCGCTTTTGTTTTTCAACACCTATTATCCGGAGCTGGAAGCTCCTCATGTGTCGCTCAATGATGCGGAGGCAGCCTACAAAGCCGTACGGTATCTGATCGATAAAGGGCATCAGAAGATCGGGGCCATCCTGAAGCTGGACGATGGACAGGGCAGACAGCGTTATCTGGGATATCTGCGGGCCATGGAAGAGGCCGGGCTGACCGTGACGGATTCCCGGATGGTGTGGATCGACACAGATGAATCGAAGCAGCTTGGCTACTGCCGGGACAGAATCCTGAACCGGGTGGAGGAATGTAGTGCCCTTCTGGCATACAATGACCAGATCGCCTTTCAGCTGATCCGGATGCTGACGGAGCGCAATATCCGGGTGCCGGAAGATGTATCGGTCATCAGCATTGATGATTCGGATCTGGCGAGACACAGCGAAGTGCCCATCACCTCCCTGCCCCATCCCAAGGAGAATCTGGGGAAAAAAGCGGCGGAGACACTGTTGCAGATGATCGCAGGCAGGAAAAAGGATCTGACCTACGAATTTGACACCCGTGTCGTAGAACGGGAATCTGTGACAGAATATGAAAACCATAAAGGAAGCCTCGTAGAGGCGATTTTGCGAATGGAATCTGAATAGTTACAAGAAAGTAATGAAAACGATAAAAATCAAAGGGATAAGGAGAGAACACAATGAGCGAAGTAGTAAAAGAAGCAATCAGAACAGGAAAAACAGCCCTTGGTATCGAGTTTGGCTCCACCAGGATCAAAGCAGTACTGGTAGATGAGAGCCATGCGCCTATCGCCATGGGAACCTATGACTGGGAGAACCGTCTGGAGAACAATATCTGGACCTACAGTCTGGAGGATATCTGGAAAGGTTTACAGGGCTGCTACAAGAGCCTGACAGACGATGTGGAGACAAAATACGGTGAGAAGCTGACCACACTGGGCTCTCTGGGATTCAGCGGAATGATGCACGGTTATATGCCGTTCAATGCAGCCGGAGACCTTCTGGTTCCGTTCCGTACCTGGAGAAATACCATGACAGAAGAGGCCTGCAAGAAGCTGATTCCGGTATTTAATTTCAACATCCCTCAGAGATGGAGCATTGCACACCTGTATCAGGCTATTTTAAGCGGAGAAGAGCATGTGAAGGATATTGCTTTCTTCACCACACTGGCAGGATACATCCACTGGAAGCTGTCCGGAGAAAAGGTGCTGGGCATTGGTGAGGCAGCAGGTATGTTCCCCATTGATTCCACCATTATGGATTTTGACCAGAAGATGCTGGATCAGTTTGACGGTTTACATAACTTTGACTGGAAGATCCGTGACATTCTGCCGAAGGTACTGGCAGCCGGAGAATCCGCCGGTGTTCTGACTGCGGAAGGTGCAAAATTACTGGATCCCACAGGAACCTTACAGCCCGGTGCAGCTATGTGTCCTCCCGAGGGCGATGCCGGAACCGGAATGGTAGCCACCAACAGCGTGGCAGTCCGCACCGGTAATGTCTCCGCCGGGACCTCTATTTTTGCCATGGTGGTACTGGAGAAGGCCATGGAAAAAGTACATGAAGAGATCGATATGGTCACCACCCCTGACGGTATGCCCGTAGCTATGGTGCACTGCAACAACTGCACTTCCGATCTGAATGCCTGGGTAAACCTGTTGGGTGAATGTGCGGAGAGTTTTGGGGTGAAAGTAGACAAGAACGAACTGTACGGGGTACTGTATCGCAAGGCACTGGAAGGAGCTGCGGACTGTGGCGGCGTGACAGCATATAACTATTTCTCGGGAGAACCCATCACCGGACTGGACGCTGGCCGCCCTATGGTGGTAAGAACTCCCGATGCGGATTTCACACTGGCAAACTTTATGCGTTCCCACTTGTACAGTGCTGTGGCTACGCTGAAGATCGGTATGGATATTCTGTTAAAAGAGGAGCATGTGGCTGTAGATTCCCTGATGGGACACGGCGGCTTCTTCAAGACACCTGTGGTGGGACAGCGTGTCATGGCAGCAGGCATGAATGCACCCATCACCGTTATGGATACCGCCAGTGAAGGCGGAGCCTGGGGTATTGCGATCCTGGCAGCTTTCATGAAGGAGAAAAAAGACGGCGAGACCCTGTCTTCCTATCTGAATGACAAGATTTTCGCAGGACAGACCGGAACCACACTGTATCCGGATCCTGAGGATGTGAAGGGATTTGATGCTTTTCTGGAAGAGTACAAGAAGCTGCTTCCTGCAGAAATGGCAGCGGTTGCGGCAAAATAATTTTTCAGACGTAAAATTATGCCTGCACAGTGCCCGGAAAGATACCGTACATAGGTAGATACCGGAAAGCCTGCGGGTTTTAGAAAGGAATGAGGTTTAGTATATGTTAGAAGAATTAAAACAGAAAGTATATGAAGCAAATATGGATCTGCCCCGGTACGGTCTGGTGACTTTTACCTGGGGAAATGTCAGCGCCATTGACAGAGAGAGTGGACTGTTCGTGATCAAACCCAGTGGTGTGGATTATGATAAGCTGACACCGGAAATGATGGTAGTCATGGATCTTGACGGAAATAAGGTGGAGGGGGATCTGAACCCTTCCTCAGACACTGCTACCCATCTGGAGCTGTACAAGGCGTTTCCGGAGATCGGCGGCATCGTACATACCCATTCTTCCTATGCTACCAGCTGGGCGCAGGCAGGAAGAGACATTCCCTGCTACGGTACCACCCATGCGGATTACATCTACGGACCGGTTCCCTGCGTGCGCTGCCTGACAAAGGAAGAGATTGAGGATGCTTATGAAGAAAATACCGGACACCTCATCGTCAATGAGTTCAAACGCCTGGGCAAGGATCCCAAGGCAGTGCCTGCTGTCCTGTGCAAGAATCACGGTCCCTTTGCCTGGGGCAAGGATGCCAGAGAGGCTGTTCACAATGCGGTCGTACTGGAAGAGGTAGCAAAAATGGCATACCGTGCCGAGACCATCAATCCCAGGATCCAGCCGGCACCCCAGGAACTGCAGGATAAGCACTATAACCGCAAACATGGAAAGAACGCATACTATGGCCAAACAACTTTGAAATAGAATTTTGTCATATAGTGCGAGGACGCTTGCGTACAAAGCACTATATGACAAATTCTATTAGCGAAGCGCCCCTCCATGAAATGAATTTTCGAACGAAGAGAGAAAATTTATGA
>CAKSAM010000030.1 GCA_934436245.1 uncultured Acetatifactor sp. | reverse complement strand
TGCAGGGCTTCGGGACGTACACCGATGACAAAATCCTCGTTGGTGATCACGGGAGCTTCCTGCAGTGCATAATCATCCTCATTCACTCTGGCGATATGATACTGGAATACTTCATCCTTGTTGGATTTCTCCACTGCCTTCTTATCCATCATCTGTTCTTTGTGACGGGCGGCTTCATCGGCTTCGTTCTTATCTCTCTCTGCAAACCATCTTTGCAGATCCAGATGTTCTTTCGGAACAAACTTTGCCTTTTTGCCGTCTAAGATCGTCACATCCAGGCTGCCGTTATCATTCTGCACACCCTTGGCTTCGATAAAATTAATGGAAGGATTTCCTACGAAATCAGCCACAAACAGGTTGTTGGGTCTGCTGTACACAGTCAACGGTGCTTCATACTGCTGCAATACACCGTTGTTGATCAGGCAGATCTTCGTTGCCAGTGTCATAGCTTCCATCTGGTCATGGGTAACATATACGAAGGTGCTTCCGGTCTCTACATGCAGACGCTGCAGTTCATATCTCATTTCCAGACGGAGTTTCGCATCCAGGTTAGACAGCGGCTCATCCATGAACAATACCTGGGGTTCCGGTGCCAGTGTTCTGGCAATGGCAACTCTCTGCTGTTGTCCACCGGACAGTTCTGCGGGATAACGGTTCATGAACATTCCGATCTTAACGATACGGGATACTCTGCGTACTGCCAGGTCTATCTCTTCCTTGGAATATTTTCTGACCTTGGTTACTACCCTGCCCCCGGATACGACTTCGAATTTCTCGTTAAGCTCTTCCCCTTTTTCCTTATGACCTGCCAGGATGCTGTCCAGCTTGGCAGTCAGTTCCTGCTTCTTTTGTTTTGATGCACTTTCTTTGTCTGCTGCCTCGTGGAGTTTGTAATTATACAGCTCCTTTGCAGTATAGATAGAAATGGTGTAATTATCGATCAACTTCAGGTAGACCATATCCAGGTCTAATTTCCCCTTTTTATCCCTACATTCCTCAATGAGTTTTACCAGCTCTCCCGGATTCTCCAATGCCTTGATCATACTTTTTAAAGCTTTGGCATCCTCATCGATCACGGGAAGTTCTTCCTTGATATTGCCCAGTCCGAAGGAGATGTTCTGGTATACCGTCATGTTCGGCCACAGTGCGTAGTTTTGAAACAGGAATCCGACTTTTCTCTTATTTGCGGGAACATTGATTCCCGCTTCACTGTCGAATACCACCCGGTCTCCGATCTTGATCTGCCCGCTGGTAGGGGTCTCCAGACCGGCGATCATACGTAAGGTAGTGGTCTTACCGCAACCGGAGGGACCAAGCAGAGTGATAAAGGAATTGTCCTCCATATCCAGACTCAGATCATCTACCGCATAGAATTTCCCCCAACGTTTTGTAACATGTGTTAATTTAATTTCCGGCATAGTTATTTACCTCCGATACCTTCGTCCAGGCTGGACCCGGTCAGTTTATTTACCAATGTGTTAAAGATCAGGATCGTTACGATCAGGATCAGGTTGATGGCACTGGAGAATGCATACAGTCCCATCTCATCGAAATAATCCAGTGTCGTGGAGAGGATAAAGCCCTGCGTACATAACAGTAAGAACAGGGACAGCTCTCGCAGACAGGTCATGAACGGAAGCATATATCCGTTGATAATGGAAGACTTCTGGATCGGAATGATGATCCGCAGCATCCGCTTGTACCAGGGAATATCCTGGATGATGGCCGCTTCCTCGATCTCTCCCGACAGCTGCAGCATGGAGTTCAGTGCACTTCTGCTGGCGAAGGGAATGTACTTGATCACACCTGCGATGATCAACAGCGTGTAGGTGTTGAACAGGTTGATCTTGTCATTGGAGAACAGGATGAAGAACGCTGCGCCCACTGCCAGAGACGGCATCAGGTACGGCAGGAATGCCACACCATTGACGTAATTCGCCCACTTGCTTCTCCGGTTCTTGGATACCGCATAACCAATCAGGGTGCCGATCGTACCTGCGATCAGGGCACAGCAGACAGCGACTAACATGGTTCCCTTGAATGCTCTCCAGATCAGCGGATTGTGAAGGATACCGGGCTGTCCGTACAGAGCACCAGCTCCGTTGTTATCCGTCAGCCACCACTTAGTGGTCAGAGCGCTGGAATCCATGGTGTACAGGAAACTGTAATCTCCCGGATTCGGAAGGAAGGTCTCCAGTGCGAAGGACAGGATCGGGAAAATACTGGTGAAGAAGGTGATAACGATCAGGATGACCGCGATCAGGTATTTTCCAACCTTTCCTAAGTTGATCTTGGAGATCTGTCCGGATTTACCGGTAACCGTCGTATAATTTTTACGGCTCTTTAAGCTCATCTGGTTCATTAACAGGATCGCCACACCGAAGATCATCATGATAATGGCAAGAATACTGGCTTCCCCGGTATACTTGGAGTTCATGGAGATGTACTTGGTGGACAGTGTCGTCAGTCCTAAGTAATGTGGTACGGGATAACTTCCCATGGCACTTCCGAATACCAGCAAGATCGTGGAAAGAATCGCCGGCTTTACCATAGGTAAGGTAATTCGGAACATGGTCTTCCACTTCGGTGTATCCAGGATCGTCGCTGCTTCCTCCAGGTTGGCATCCATGTTGCGGAAGATGCCGCCGATCAGTATGTAGGCAAAGGGGGCATAATGCAGTCCCAATACTACTGCACTGGGGAACAGCCCCAGGCACCACCATTTTGGCATCGTAATATTAAAAAGAGATGCCAGCAGTCCGTTGGAGGTTCCGGTGACTGCATTACTGTTGAATACATTCTGCCATACCACTGCCAGTGTCCACTGGGGCATGATGTAGGGAAAAATAAAGATGGAGCTTAAGTATTTTTTACATTTTAAATTGGTTCTCGTAATTAAGAATGCGAACAAACCACCGAATAAAATAGAGATCAGGCAGGTGAAAACTGCCAGAAGAACAGTATTTAACAGCGGTGTCCACAGATTCGTTCTCGCCAGCTTACTGGTGAACAGATCCACATAGTTGGCAGCGGAATACCCGCTTGCTTTTCCGGTAAGATGTGCATCGATGGTTCCCGGATGAATCTTGAAAGTATCCTCAACGATAGCCACGATCGGTGCCACTGTGGTAAAGGTAAGTACAATACCAAACAGAAGCAGAATGATATTTTGTGGCTTGGAGAAGTACGTCTTGATCTTGTTCAGAACAATCACCATCTTGCTTGTTTTTTTTGCGGCACTCTGATTCATGGTTTACCTCTCTTCCCAATACAAGCTTATGTCCTGTAGAATCATCCGCCCCTGCCGCACATATACACAAAGCCGCATGATACTCATGCTTCTTCGCTGCTACGCAGCTAATTTTGCTCATATGTACGGTGGTGACTCTATTCGAGTCACCTTACGAATAAGAAAACTGCTACTTACATGCAGGCATGCTGTAGCAGATTTTCTTATTCTGACGGGACGAATAGTCACTCTTTTAAACTTATTCGGCAGTGTACTTCGGTAACAGCTCGATCCAGCTTCCTACCGTGAAGGATACGGATGCGCAGTACTCAGGATCTTCCAACACCAGTTCTCCATCGGTAGACCACCAGTCGAAGCCTCTGTCATTCTTACTCTCGTATACAACATTACCGCTCTCATCATTACCACCTGTGCTGTGCTGATAGGTAGCTTCGATTGCTTTTGCCACTTCAGGGTTAGCTGAATAACCGCCCATGTCTTTGCCCCATGCGCTGAAGCCATCTTCCGTACAGGTCATGTATGCGATAAAGGCACATGCAGTCCAGGGCAGAGGACTGTTATCGGTAACGAACAGGTAATGGCAGTAACCGTAGCCGCCGATTCCCTTATAGCCATCCTGATAAGCGGCTACCTTGATATTGTTCACAGATACCCCTGCGGATTCCTCTACGGAACGAAGTTTACTGTATACTAACAGTCCACACTGATCCGTTGCAGAATCGGATACCAGTGTATTACAGATAGGTCCGTCATCGGTCTGGGCATTGTAGCTGCCTACCCAGAGTTTGATCCATGCCAGGGCATATTTACCATCAGCGCCTAAGCCTAAATCATTTGCTTCGGATTCCATCTCATCAATCGTGGGCTGGAAGTAAGCCTGCTCATCAGCGGGTAATGCATTGAAGGCATCCTTTAACATAGCTGCGTATTTGTCTTCGGTCAGCATGTACAGGAAATTCTTGCCCACGACTTCGGAATCAATATCCATGAACAGAGCGTGGGTGTCTTCTGCAACAAAGTCCCAACAGTTGTCATATACCTTATCTCCGGTGCAGTTGTACTCGAATACCTTATTCAGCGTCTGTAATGCCAGATAGCCATCCACCGCATCGGGGGTAGTTCCGTTGGCCTCTGCCCATTCCTTGGGAATAAAAGTATCCAGTATTCCGGTCTGTGTCATCTTGGATTCGATCTGATTACCATCCTGGATCAGAGTCATTGCGAAGGTTCCTTCCGGCTTCAGGGAATCTGCGGTCAGCTGCTCGAAGATCTTGTTGTTCTTAGGCTGCTGCCAGTCGAATTCCATGCTGTAAGAAGGGTCGATAGACTGCAGATACTCGATGAACAGAGGAAGGGCTGATTTACCACGGCTGGAGTTACCTACGCCGTAGAAGGTCTTGCCGTTGGATTCCTCAATGGCTTTCTGTGCCAGCTCTTCCATAGTCATTCCTTCTGCTTCTTTTATGATCTGCTGTGTTGCTGTAAGATTTGCGTCGTCGGCTGCCTCCGGTGTCTTGGTCTCTGCCGCCACCTCGGTTCCGGCTGTCTGTGTGTTGTCTGCGCTTCCTGTTGCCTGATTCTGTGTCTCACTGCTGCCGCATCCGGCCAACAATCCCACGCTCATTGCACAGACCATAAGTAATGATACTACTCTTTTTTTCATACGCTGTCCTCCCTTTTTGACATTTGGTTTTTAACCCCTTCATGGTCTACATTATTTTCTGTCTACCACTTCCGTTCTGATGTCTATATTATACGTTGGAAGTTCAGCAATTTGTATAAGGTAAAACTGTTATTATTTTAATATTTCTGATATTATGTATAATATCTCTGCTGTTTTATCACTTTATTTGTGCATTTTTTATTTTACATACTTCTGTCCTGGTATTCCGATGGCGTGACACCGACAATCCGCTTAAAGCTGCTGGAAAAATGTGCAACATCACGATACCCTACCTGTTCCGCAACTTCGTAGACCTTGCTGCGGCAGTCACTCAACAGCTTCATGGCTGTGCGCATCCGCACTCTGGTGATATAAGCCGCCACGGTATAATCAGTCTCCTTTTTGAAAGTATGGCTCAAATGTCCCTCACTGATTCCCAGATGTTCTGCAATCTGGGCCACACTCAGCTCCGGTTCCCCATAGTGTGAGGAAATGTAATCCACCGCCGCCATGACGTATTTGCTCTTATCACCTTTATTCAGAACCAACTCCGGAAGCTGCTCCTCACTTCGAGTTTCTTCCCGTTCCTGGGTTTTTTTACGTTTACCTAAAGCCGCATTTACTGCCTGCTCCAGTTCTCCATCTCCGAAAGGTTTCAGCAAATAATCGCTTGCCAACAGCTTCAATGCACTTTGTGCGTAGGAGAACTCACTATAGGCAGTCAAAAAGATTACACTGACGTCATTTCCTTCTGCCCGGAGCTGCTTCAACATCTCAATACCATCCATTTTAGGCATACGGATATCGCAGATCAGAAGATCCGGATGGTATTTTCGTATTGCTTCCAGTCCTTCGATACCATTGTCCGCTTCCGCTACGACCATACAGTCCAGCGCCTGCCAGTCCGTTTCCATTACGATTCCTCTGCGTACCAGTGTCTCATCATCAATTACGATTACTTTGTACATACCCCTGTTTCCTCCATTATCTGTTGCTCCCGTCTGATATATTTTCCCTTGTCCCATATCCGGCAAAGCCATTCTCCTGTGTATCACACCTCACCGTATTTTACCGGCAGCCGCAGTGTCACCTTTGTACCATGAATTGCACTTTCCGTTTCTGTGCCTTTTCTGTCTGCAATGCTTTCACTATCTGCAGCGCTTTCACTATCTGCGGCATTTTCGCTATTTTCAGCAAGGCTCTCCATATGAATACCGTATTCTTCGCCGTAGGTCAGCCGGATGATCGTATCCACATTGGATACTCCGATATGTCCCACCAGCTGCTCCTGCCTTCTATGATTGATGGCCTCCATCTGCTCTTCGGGAGCACCACAGCCGTCATCCGTCACCTCAATGCAAAGTACGCCATTCTTCCCCGTAATCTGCACCCGGATATTTCCCTCTTCACTCTCTTTTAATCCATGCAGAACGGAATTCTCTACGATAGGCTGTATGATCAGCTTCGGGATCACACATTCCCCCAGTCCTTCTTCCAGATCTACGGAATACGTGAACTTATCGTTAAACCGGATCTTCTGGATATTTACATAGCAGTTTACCAGTTCCAGCTCTTCTTTCAGATAAATGAACTGTCTCTTGGAGATACTGGTCCGCAGGATCTTCGCCAGTCCGGCCGCCATGGTGGCGATCTCCGGAATGTGATTGGCCTTCGCCACCCATTTCATGGTATCCAGCGTGTTGTACAGAAAATGAGGGTTCAACTGCGCCTGCATCATGGCAATATGGGAAGCATTAAGTTCTTTCTGCTTCTCCACCTTATCCTGTACACTCTGCTCCAGTTCGTTGGCCATAATATTAAAATTCCGGGACATTTGTCCCAGCTCATCCTCTCTGTCAGATACAATCCTGACGGTAAGGTCACCTTCCTGCAGGGTACGCATGGCGGTATTCATCCTCTCAATGGGTCTGGTCATATTCCGTCCCACACGAGATGCCACAATAACGCACAGCAGTACACTAATAGTCAGCATCACCGTCAACACACTGTACATGGAGTTCAATACCTCTGCAGAAAATACGCTGGGGCAGGACAATACCGTATACAATCCACTGTCTCCCAGCGGCTGGATCAGCAATTCTCCGGCACGATAGACCCCCAACAGTCTGTGTCCACTCATCAGTTCATCCCGGATCTGACCTGACTGCAGGCTGCCGCTTTCATAAATTGTTCTCCAATAATGATCCAGGAACGCTACTTCTGTTTTCCCATTTCCACTGTCCCTGATAATCTTTTCGAAATTCTCCGCACGCATGCTGATCACAATATATCCTTCCAGCGTATTCCCACTTCCCAGCAGTTTCCCGGCTGCATACAACAGAATCCCACTGTCATTGTTCTCCGCCCGTCGCAGTACCAATGTCTCTTCACCGTTCTCCACCGCTTTCAGAATTCCCCAGTAAACCGGCAGATCGTACCTGGCATCTCCCCGTCCTGTAGTATAGATACATTTTCCGGTTTTATCATAGAGATCGAACTGCGCATATTCCCGGTAATTCGATACTTCCCGATAAAACTGCAGATAAATCTTACTTTTTGACCAGGAATCCTCCTCATTGATGTTGTCAACAATTTTACGGTTTGTATTGATATTTTCTACTATTGTCTCAAAATTTTGAAATACTTCTAATATTCCGGTATCTATCTGCTCCGCCTGTTCCGTTACATTTTTTTCATAGTCGCTGTTGATCTTGGTCTCCATGGTCTGGATCAGGGACACTCCGAAGAGCAGCAGCGGAAGCAGGGCAACGACCGCAAAGCAGACCAATAATTGTCTGTGAAACGATTTTTTAATCCACTTTCTCATCCTGACTCCTTTGCAGCTTATCCCAGGATTCCAGAATAGCCTCTTTTTCCCTGGCCGCCCAGGCAACATCATACTCTATGGCTTTTAAACGATTATCCTCAGAGGTCGTTTCCTCCGGCATGTCATTCCGGACCGTCCTGCGCAGGAAAGCATCCTCCACCAGTTGCTGTGCATCCTGGCTGACCGTGAAATCCAGGAACATCTGCGCATTCTCCAGGTGTCTGGTACCTTTTACAATTGCGGCGGCATCCGGGATGGCACTGGTACCATCCGTGGGATAGATCATCACCAGATCCTCTCCCTCCAGAATCCGTTGTCTGGCCATACCTTCATTGGTGATGCCCACCAGTCTGGTACCTGTATTCACTTCGTCCAGCACTGCCCCTGAAGATGGCGAAATATTACCATTCAAAACATCATTAAAATTACCAAGAACTGTCTGTTCGTCCTCATTCACTACCTGCAGCATGGTACACAATGCCGTAAAGCTGCTTCCCGATTTATTAGGATCTGCAAAAGCTATTTTCCCTTTCCACCGGTCGGTCTGCAATTCTGCCCAGGTCTTGGGGGCTGCCACCGGATATACCAGTTTACTGTTGTATACGAATACAATAGGCAACACGGAAAACGGAGTATATGCATCCCCGTCCACCCGGTACGCCTCTTCGATCTGGTCTGCCTCCGCCACCCGATAAGGCTGTAAATACTCCCGGCACTCCTCAAAATTCTCGATACCGCCGCCGAACATCACATCAAAGGTTCCCGGCGGATCCGCCTGTAATTCTTCAAATAATGCGATCGTATCTCCTGCTTTCAGCTCCACAAAAATTCCGGTACGTTCTTCAAATTCTTTGATAATGGGCTCATACACTTCCTCTTTGTGCGAAGTATATACAATCAGTTTTTTGTCTTCCGGAATCTGGTAGACTACTTTCTCCGACCTGCTGCAGCCGGTAAACAGCAGAATGACTGCTGTCAGGGCTGACAGAACAGATACCTTCTTTTTACGTTTTTTGCCATAAATCCCCATAACTTTACCCTTACTTTTTATTTTTCTGATTCTTTTCAGATTTGTTTCTGTCTGTACAGGCAGCGGCCATGGTTCTCTGGAGCCTGAGCATCCGGTCGTACTGCACATACATTTTCTGCACCTCATTTTCGAGAATATAGTAATGGCGGATATACGGAACCAACAGGATCAAAATCACCACCGGAAGCAATAAAGTAAAAAAACTGTCAGAAATCACGCTCAGGATGATTGCCAGTATCTCCAGCAGTGCGAATGTCACTGTTACGATCAGATGAATCAGTCGCTCATGCTGAAAAAAAACTACCTGTATCAGGTGTTCTTCCAGTTTGTCCCGGACAAGTTCCTGTGTGATCTGCTCCCCGGTATCCACATTCTGTCCTTTCGCCTGCATGCACTGTTCCATTTTCTCCAGCCATTCATCGATCTGTTTTCGATATTGCAAAATCCGCTGTTCCATGGTGTACCCCACCTTTCCGATACTTGTATTACTCCATAATAACGATTCTATGGGTGTTCGTCAATGCGGCCAGGGGACAAAAAAGCCCGGCAGCTTTTACCACCGGGCTTTTCTCATTCTTTAATACTTGAAATGTTCTACATTCATGATCTGATTTCCTTGAATTTCAAAGCTGCAGATATAATCTTTACCGCTTCCCTCTATCACAGGAGCATAAAAATGACCATCCTCACCTTGCGTAATATAATAAGGAATACCGTCTATTTCACCAAACTGGTTCAAAATATCTTCATAAGAACCATTTCCAAAACCTGCCAGGGAAGTGGCTCTTACCAATCTGGCCGGTTTATCAGTATATCCGTCTCTGGATGTCACCAGATAATAGTAATCCTGTATATGCAGTACCTGTACCATCTCAGTAAGATCCGATACTACCGGATAGACTCCGACTACTTTAAAATTACTCTTTTTCACAGCATAGATAGCACCTTTTGCTACACAGGGGAAATAGATCATTCCACCATCAATTGTAAATGATCTGGTATAGCATCCGTCAAGATCTTTGATCTGACGTGCACTCTTCAATACCAGGGACATGCTGTTTTTCGCACGCTTATAGATATACATGGTGCCTGTCATGGAACTCCATACGTAGAACTGACCGGTGGCCTTATCGTACACGGTATAGTGCGGGCGGATTCCAACATTCTCAATGCTTTCTATCAGTTGATATCCGGCATCTGTTTTTGCATAGGTTACGACACGGTTATTATCTGTATCCAATGCCAGGAAAATCGTTCCGTCACTTGCGATCGCATGCGGTCTGTTTAACCCCATGCCAACAGGATACCAGCCTTCCGGAGCATTTCTCACATTGTCTGTATGCAGGATCTGGTGATTATAAGCATCTGCAAGATAGAACTCTCCTCCAAAGTTATAGACCTGTGTAGGAATAAAGAAAGCCCAGCTATGCTGATTGCCTGCATGATAGCTGTAAACTTCACCCGGTTGGGACATCGGTCCCGATTCCACTTCCTCAGCATGGGATACCATTCCTCCCTGCACCAGAAGCACTCCTGCCAATACAAAGCACATCAATTTTTTAATAAAATTTCTTTTAGCCATTTTCCTCATCCCTACTCTTATTCTCTGTTCCCACAACATGTATAATGCCGATCTTTCCTTCAAAAGTCGGTGCAAAAATGTGTTCGGGAAGATTCTCTGTTACCTTGCCGTCCCAGGCCGCATGCAGATGTGCTGCAACGATCTGTACAACACTAGAATCGGAGTCATACATTTCATCTATAAACTTCTGCGTATTCTCATCAGGAGCATAAGAAGAATTCTCCGGGTTCCAATAATAGATTCTGTTACGGACTTCCATAGATAATTCCGCTAAAGAATCATCCACCTCCGAATAAAACGGAACATGGGTCGCTACAATGACCGGTTTTTGTTTTCCTAATTTTCCAGTCAAAAACTGCAGCCTGTCTTCACTCAGATTCTGATAGGATTTATTCACTCCGACAATCATAAAATCATCGAATTCAATACACATTTTATTGCTGTCATCACCATCCCAGAGTTCAGACTGTGCAATGAACCCATCCGTATCCGTAAAAACGCTTCCACCATACCATCCGCCATAATCATGATCCGATCTGAGATACATGATTTTGTCTTCAGGATATTTCAGAGCCTGGAAGCCCTCCTGCAGTTTTTCCATGTTAGAGTGGCTGCAATAATCCAGCAGATCACCGGCAAAAACCACAGCATCAAAATCGTTATAATTGAGGAATTTGATCACTTCCGGCCATAGTTCTTCTCCATGCACTCCATCCTCTGTAATGGACAGCTTCTCATATCTGTCTTCTACAGTGGGTAAATTTTCTTCTAACACATCACCGGCTTCATGATCTGTTATCATATGAACATCATTGACAAATGCGATCGTATATTCACTGTCCAGACCATCAATTTCTACAGTAATCTCATCCAGTTTAAAATCATATTCGGGAGGATCATACACAATTTCTTCAGCATCCCCGGAAGAAACGGCTGGCTCCTCTGCTATCGTCTCTTCCGTGGGAAATTCTGCCCGGATATCTTCTTCACTTGTATTCTTTTTCCAAGGGCTCAGAATAACAATGACTATAACGACAATACTGATAATGAATGCCCAAAGTCCTCCCATCATCACAAACAACCAGGTTCTTCTTCGCTTATTCACCTAATATTACCGGTACATTGTTACGGATCCATTGTCTGGTTGCAGCTGTTGTTCCGTTATAGGTATCTACCTTGTACTTATCCTCTCCACCCAAATCATTAAAATACCAGAAATGTGCTGCATCTACATAGGTAGAAGAATTTACACCGATGCTGGTACCAACCGTAAGGTTCTGTTCCGCCTTAATTTCATCCACAACTGCATTGTAAGCTGAAGTATATGCGGACACATCTATGCCTGCCGCGCTACCGTATTTCACAATATCCTGTAGCAGCAGGATATTATAATCGGTTTCCTTCAGCACTGCAACCATGGTCTGCACTGCAGCTTCATTTGTCATACTTCCGTCAGCGAGACCTGTCTCACAACGCTTTCTGATGATCCATGCGAGACAATACTCATAACGCATTTTCAAAGGGTCCTCCAGATTTGTCTCGTCAAAGAGAACCGGTTTTCCGTCCACTTTCAGAGAATATGCCTGCTCTGCATAATTCCATGCTTCATCTCTGGACCAGTTTTCACGTTTCGTAATTTCATTAATTGCAGCTATGTAGATATCTCTGTAAGACTGTATAAAGGTGTTCTGGAAATAGTTCTCCAGTTCCGTACCATCCACTGTATAACCCTTCGCTGCGATTTCATCCAACAGTGACTTTGCTGACAGGATACAGTTGTAGGTCTGTGTGGCACAGTCAATATTAGCACCCTGCTGTAACAGAACATCTCCGTATTTTGTAATAGATTTTTCAAGGATCACGTATGCCTGTGAAATAGAATCTGCTGCTTCGTCCTGCAGATTATTCTTTTCAGCTACTGTCAATAAAGTATTGATTGCTTCTGTACTGTCAGGAATGGATCCATCTCCATACTGTCCGGCATCAAATTCGCCAGACGCCTTCTGTATCAGTTCCTTTGCAGGATCCAGAAGTGCCACATCACCCTTCACGGCTTCCCCTGAAGTCTCTGTCTCGTCAACCGCCGTATCTGCTGTAGCTTCAATAGCTTCTCCTGAGTTTCCCTCCTGCTTCTCACCGAACGGGCCAACTCCCAGGATACTCATAATGGCAAATGCACCACCACCGATTACAAGTACCAGAAGGATCACCAGGATAATTATCAGCGGTGCGTTGCTCTTCTTTTTCTTTTTCTTTTCTTTTACAGGAGCTGCTGGCTGGGGCTGTGCCATTTCAGGATTCCAGGGCATGGGCTCTACTATCGCTCCCGGCTGCTGATTGATCAGCAATCGCGTCTGTCCATTGTCCTGAACGTCCGGCTGTCCTGCGACAGGATTTGCAGGCTTTGCCATCGGCTGTGGCGGCAGCTCCTCTACTATCGGCTTAGGCTCCGGAGTCGGCTGTGGTACAGGCTGCGGCACGGGCTGCGGTGCAGGCTGTGGTGTCGGCTTCGGTGCCGGCTGTGGTATCGGCTGCGGCACGGGCTGTGGTACAGGCTGCGGCACGGGCTGTGGCACGGGCTGTGGCACGGGCTGCGCTACTAACGAATATCCGCACTTGGTACAGAACTTGGCTCCCACTTTCAGTTCTGCTCCACATTTGGGACAGGCTGATACATTGGCTGCCACCGGTTTCGGTTCTACTTTGTTACCACAATGTGTACAAAATTTGCTTCCGTCCATAATCTGGGCTCCACACTTAGAGCATATCATTTTTCTACTTCTCCTCTTATTGTATTTTTTATTTAATGGTTACTATGACTATTTCGCTTTATTATACCATAGTGCCTGAGCAAACGCAATCAGCCTTCTCAGTCACAGTGCTATAATATTTTTATCAACATTATGGATACATTATCTCCTGCGCCATTGGAAAACACGATATCTGTCAATTGCTGCAGTACATCTGGTATACATTTTTCCGATTTAAAAGCTTTCATTATCCTGTATATGCTTTTTTCTTCACAGAATTTGTATAGTCCGTCACTACATAGTAAAAACACTTGTCCCGGTTTAATCCCACCTGACAGGGTATGGATATTGACGGTACGGTTTGTTCCCATTGCCTGTGTCAGCATGCCGTTATTGGCACTCTGACGTATTTCTGCTTCTGAATACCTGCGGACAGTCTCCGGATCCAGATCCCAGATATCATCTACTGTTATCTGCTGTTTTCCTCCGAAATACACAGTGTATATTCTGCTGTCCCCTACCCAGAAGACCCGGTAGTGATCTCCATATATCAGTAATACTGCCACCGTGGCACCGCAGATCTGTCCCTGATTATATCTGTGATACACATCTGCGTTTGCCTGCAGCAAAAGTTGTTGAATCTGTTCCTCCATAACCGGTGCTTCCGGCAGCACCCTCATACTGCTTATCTGCGCCCAGTAATTCTGAAACACAGATACAATGGCGCTGCTTGCCAGTTCACCCTGACTATGGCCTCCCATACCGTCTGAAAGAACAAATAGTCCCATACTGTCCCGTACGGCGCCCCAGATTGCATCCTGGTTCACATTTCTGCATAATCCTCTGTCCGTTTTGCTTCCATATAGTATTTTCCCAGATAATTTGCGAAGCATAACTCTCCTTATCCTATCTCCACACGATAGTCCTGATTTCCCAACCGTACTATACAGCCCGTCTTTATTTCTGTCATGACGTTTGCGTTGATCTTATATCCGTTGATATAGGTTCCGTTGGAAGATCCCAGATCCTTAAGATAGAACTTTTCTCCGGAAATTCCCAGTTCGCAATGTCTGCCTGACACCGCCGGATCCTCTATGACAAGATCACTATTCTCCGGTTTTCTTCCGATAATGATTTTCCCGGATACCCTGCAGCGATAAATCTTCATCGGATCTGCAATACTTACCATCGTGACTTCCGTTCCGTTTTCAGAAGCCTGATTTTTCCCGGACTGACCACTCTGCCCCATAGCTCCTGCTAATAATACCGTATGGTTTCCGTTCTCCGGCATCCGGACATTGGGAGCTGGCTTCTGCGGCACCGGCGCATCATATCTTTCATTTTTAATTTGTTGATCCAGCCGTGCGTAATCATTTCCTTCCGCCTTCGGCTTTTTCCTGCTGCATATAATGATCGCAGCGACAATAATAATTACAACCACCAGCACTACTGCTGCAATGATCAGTACTGTCAGCGGAATTTCTCTGCCGAATAAAACAACTCCCCTGGATGCAGCAGCTTCCGTCTCCACCGGCTCTGTCTCAGCTGTGGTCTCCTCCACAGTCTCAACGGTCTCCTCTGTAACGGTCTCTTCTGTCTTTTTCACAAACGGAAGGGTCACCTGGCTGGTGACTGTATAACTATCCGCACCGCTTTTTACAGTGAGCTGTGAATTCTGCGTGCTTCCATCCTGCAATTCCCCGGGAACCGTTGCCTTTACCTGCATCAGGCTGTAATCATCGCTGAATCCCTGTACAACCGTCATGGGATCTTCTATTTCATTTAAATAATAGTATGCGGCATTGGTCGTACGGGATAATGCAAACATATCCTGTACTCTTGTCTCCCCACCCTTGCTCAATACTCCGATGGTATAAACAGGATACGGGGTCTGGGCGATCAGTGCGTCCAGTTCTGCTTTGGAGTAACCGATCTCTGTATCATCCATTCCATCCGAAATCAGAATAATACGCTTATAGCCACAGTCCTGAATATTATTCAGGGCAAGGATGGCTTCGTATACATTCTGTATGATATAAGCGTCCTTATCTTCTCCTTCCACTGACTCTACGATCTGTTTCAATGTCGTATAGTCTCCGGTAAAGTCTGTCAGATAAGTAACCTCACTATCTATGGACGCTATGGCAAACTCTTCTCCCGGCGCACGGTTCGCCACAATATCTATCAGAATATCTTTGACCTCTGCTCCGTATTTCTTCATTACAGACAAGGAATTATCCCACAAAATCAAAGTTCTCAGCGGTTCTTCCGCCTTTGTCAATGGCTGTATGCTCTCTACGGCTGCCTCTGTGGTTCCAACCTGATAAGTGGCTTCTTCGTAGCTTTCCGGCAATCCTCTTACATACAGCACCACTCCCTGTTCATCAGTGGCATGTTCCATGACAACCGCATCCCCTGCTGCCAGTACTGGCATTCTCGCTGCACAAAACAGTACAAGGCAGGCTAAGCCTGCCATAATTGTGTTTAACTTTTTCATTTGTTCCTCACTCTGCTTTCGTTTCTGATCATTATTTCCATTTATTCAAATGGCTTTTCCAACACTGCCGCTATAACTGTGTTTAGTTTTCTTTATAAAAAACTGCCAGTTTCTTGAGGAATTCCGTTCTTGACTCATCTTCATATCCACGGAATACTACTCTCTCAATATCCTTATGCTGGAATAAAAACTGAGAATCTGTTCCCATATTTCCTTCCGGATAAATTACACCGATATAATCATATTCCTCCTCTGTTTCCATATTACTCTGCTTAATTCCGAAAATCATCAAAGGTCTCTCTGCTTCCTTTAACCAGATCACGCTTCCAATCGGCAATAATTCTTTTACACTCATCTTTTTACCTCTCTTTTTTTCTAAATACAAACTGTATGATACATTCCTTACTTATGTCAGCGGGAACACGCACATAAAATCCTGCGCCATTAAAATATTCATCTGCAGCTACACTATACGCCAGCTTTTTCCCACGACCGATTGTTCCTTCTAATACCTGTCCGTTCCTATCCCTGACAGATCCCACCGGTCCAGTGGTATTGTTGTCGCACTTTGATTCAAAAGTAACATCCAGTCCGATCCAGTCATTCTCCTGTACCGCTTTTTTGCCTCCTGACATCTTTCTTTGATGAAATAATCCACCTATAAAAAAGATTGCCAGCAGACTACAAATTATTGTCACCGGAATTAATACTAAGTCTTCCGTATGAACCAGCAGTTTCAGACACTCAAATACCCCTCTCAGGCACAAGAGCGACATGATGATCAATATCATCTTCGTCATGTATGCTGCCTTTTTTTTGGTTTCCACCTTTTGCATGAGTATGGGACGAATATATGCTGCTTCTTCTTCCGTTGGTTTCCGCCAACCGCACATTTCTCCTAAAGTTGCCATACGCTCTCGCCTATCCTAAACATGGAATCCATTTTGCTATTGATTTTCCCATGCTGTTTACTGCGTTTCCAATTGCTTTTGCACCTGCGTCTATCACCTTTCCTGCTCCCGCAGTCAGGGCTTCTTCCGTATCAAGGATAGCATCCGAAATCGTTTCCGTCAAAGATTTTTCTTCTCCAAGCCAATTTTTCGTAATCGCCCTGCATCCTGCATCTGCCGCCCATGTAATTCCCACGGCTATCGCTCCTACTGCAACCGCCGGGGCACCTGCAACGCCTAATGCCGCAAGACCGGCTGTCGCTGCTGCCGTTGCCACAATTCCTGTCCCGACATCTACTGCCGTCTCCATTATCGTTTCCTTGACAGCCCTTTCTCCATCCATTTTACCAGCTTCGAAGTCTTTGTAATTACTAATTCCGTTTGTAATTGCAGAAAGTCCAACGCCTGCCCATTTGGCTCCTACTTTGATCTTATCACCTACGGTGGTTGCATTTTTAAATGTGAAATCCGTTAATTGTTTCTCCACAGATTGTCCAAAGGTACTCCATCCTACAGAAACTCCCTTGGTACCATCCTCTATTTTTTTCGCAATATCAAGTCCGGAAAATGCGCTGCCTTTTGCCCATTTTCCCAGAAGTGCACTTTTCCAGTCAGGTGTTGCACTATATGCATTTTGTGCCAGATCCCCTACGATCGTAACAAATTTTTTGGCACCACCTAATAGATTTTTATAATCCACACCCTCTGTCGCCAGTGTGCCAAACATTGATGCGAATTTCCCAACTACGCCAAAATTTTCTACTAATTTCCAAATGGTGCCCGAAATTTTCCAGTTAAATCCTGCATCTGTTGTTGGGGTCGTTACGGAATTTTCTGGTTGATCACCACAAATACTCTGTTCCGTGGTTCTATAATAATTTTGAATATTTTTCAGACTTTCCTGTAGTTTCAGCATGCCGGAACCATATCCGTCAGTCTCTTCTGCAAGCTGCTTCAATGCACTTTGAATCCCTGAGCTGCTACGAACCTGGAAGCCAAGACTGCTTCCGACTCCCCGGAGCCGAGTGCCTACTTCTGTCAAATTTTTTGCTATGTTTTGCTCTTCTTCTATCCTCTGGTTTAATTTGGACAAATCTACGCTAAATTGTTCCATAGTATAATCCCTTATGCTGACAACATATCTATGTATCAGCTTTTACAATATTTTTGTCTCAACAGTAAATTATATAATCATTTTAATACTTAATTTTCTTTATAAAAATCAGACAGTTTCTGAAGAAATTCTGTTCTGGATTCATCCTCATATCCACGAAATACTACTTTCTCAATATCCTTATGCTGAAATAAAAACTGAGAATCGGTTCCCATATTCCCCTCCGGATAAATCACGCCAATATAATCATATTCTTCATTTGTTTCCATATTACTCTGTTTAATTCCAAAAATCATCAACGGTCTTTCTGCTTCTCTCAGCCAAATTACACTTCCGATCGGTAATAAATCTTTTACGCTCATCCTTGTTTCCTCTCTTCCAAATTTCCCCGGTAATCCAAAGAGGTGCACTCCTTTGGTTGGCACCTCTCTGACAATCCGTGTTCCCTTATACCAGAATATCTCCTGCAAGGCTGTTGCCCAGTTCCTCGTTTGCCTGCTCTGCATTACGATATACACTTGCCATCTGGTTCAGATCATTTACATGCTCATTGATCATAGCTGCCATTCTTTCAATGTCATCATTCAGCTGGTTAAACTTGTTTACATAAGCGGTGGAAGCTTCTCCCTGCCATTTAGCGCTCAGACCATTTACCTGCTCGGTCATGCTGCTGGTCAGGCTCTTTACCTGTGACATCACATTATTGAATTCGGTTGCTGTAGATTCCAACTGCTCCGGTGTTACTAAAATTGTTCCTTCCATATCTGTAATCTCCTTTTTCTGTTCTTCATTATTTTACTATGTATTCAGTTATTAGTAATTTCTCGTGGTTGCGGTATCCGTGTTCTGAGCCTCTGCTGCATCATACTTTGCTGCGATGGTCTCCAGCGTCGTGCAATAGTTATCAATTTCTGTTGCGAACTTATCCATATAAGCCTTGTCATTCATGAATGCTTTATGGAATGCATCGTTTGCTGCGCCCTGCCACTGGCTCTTTAAAGTTGCCTCGGAGCTCTCCAGAGTGGATACCTGATTTCTGAAATTGCTGTTGTAGTCTCTCAAGGTGTTTGCTGCGTTACGCAGTTCTGCGGATGTTACTAAAATCTGTGCCATATTATTTTCCTCCTGTGTCTATGTTGGCCTTTATATTGCTCTGCCTTGTTGATGATTCTAATTTATCACAAAGCAGGTAGTTCCTGTTGCTTTTTGGATGAATAACCTGTTTTCCCGGATGAACGACATCTTATATCCGGTGACCGCCTCCGCCGTGGGCTGCTGCTTCTCTTGCCGCACGGGCCGCTGCTTCTCTCTCCTCTGCGATCCGCAGAGCTTCCATTTCCGCATCATAGATGTTCTTGGCTACCGTGCGGATGGTCGATGCCGTATTACGAATGTCCTTTACGGTTGCATTCATATTCTCCTTCAATGCCATGCCTTTTGCTATATATGCCGTGGCATTGTCGCCCTTCCAGTCATTATTCAGACTATCCAGGGTATTCTGGAAATCCGTGCCGGACAATTTGCTCAATGAATCTGCAATGGAATCCAGTTCATTTGCTTTCTGGATCGCTCTGTTAAAATCCATCTGGATCTGATATCTGCTTGCCATTTTCCTCTTCACCTCCCGTATCCGTTACAGCTGTTATACTAAAATGTCGCTGGGAAGTTCCTGAATCTCCTGCTGGATCTTCAATTCCACATCAGAATATCTCTGTGCAATCGTTACCAGATCTACCGGATGTTCTCCGAGACGTTTTAAGATTTCTTCCACATCGCCTTCCAGTTCGTTATACATACTGCGGTGCATGTCACCGGCTTCTCCCAGCCAGTAAGCACTCGTCTTATCTACCACTTCTTTTAACTCTTCGAAATGCGCCCTCATAGAAGCTACTTTCTGTGCAACCTCAGAACTTTTCTCCGTCAGGATCTCCGGGGTCACCTTAAGGGTTACCTGTCCAACATTCAGAATCGATGTAATGTTTTCTATCATAAATTTCACTCCTTATATTTTGATCCTGTTGATTTCATCACTGACGTTGGCTTCGCATTTTCTGTAAGAGTCCTTTGCATTTTCCATGCTGTCAATGATTCCGTTGACACTGTCACACAGACTGTTGAACACATCATTATCTATTGTGAACTGTCTGACAAAAGCCTCATTCGCAGGGCCGTCCCACATGGAGTCCAGCTCTTTCACTGCGTTGAACATTCCCATCATATCGTTCTGCACCCTCTTAAGAGCCTCCTGCATACTCTTGACATCCTGTTCCAGCGTCTGGATATTTACTTCAATATAATCCGCCATATGCTCCTCCTTATTTTAGTACAATATCAATTCCGTTAGGGAATGATACTGTGTTCATGCTTACCCAGTTCATCGAATGTCTGGAAGTGTTTCTGCTTTCTTCCGCATATTCAATGCAATCCTGCTCACAGTTACCGTAGCACCGGGAAGATACCTGCAGTGCCGTCATCATTTGCCGGAATGCTCTCTGCCGGTCTTCCAGTTCTGCGATCTCGGATCGTATTTTTCTGCGGATCCCCTCCATGCCAGAGAGTCCTCCCAGCCCACGTTCCACATCTTCCAGGTTTCCGATCTGCTGATTCAGTTTTCTAATCTGCCACTGCATCTCATCTGCGGCACTGTTCATTGCTCTGATATCTGTTCGAAACATCATTGGCTCCTTCCAATAGTCATATTACAGCATTCCGGGAAGAATTTTCTTCTTTCCGACAAATGACCTGTTTTTTGTGACCAACGACACATTTTATACCAAAAGAAGTCTTCCGCCGTTTACCAGACCGCTTTCACGCAGGGTGGAATTCCGGTCCAGCACTACCTGCCCATCGTATTTGCACAACAAAAGCTCATCCTTATTGCCGGTAATTGCACAATGCTCTTTCTGACTGATCATAACGGAAATTTCCTCAATTACCAGAGCGATCTGTGCATTTTCGTCCAGATTAAAATCATAGGTTTTCTCTACACTGGGTACTGTTACATCCACTAAAATCATATTTTCTCCCATTCCGGCCCGGTTCTCTCAGAAGATTTCCCGGATCCTGTCACATAATCTCTGTGGAGCATACTGTGTGTATTCCACGTTTTCTCTATTTTTTACCGCAATCCAGTAATTGCAGGGATTTTCCAAAAGATAAATTGCTTCAAACGGCTCCTGCATCCCCTGATTTTTCAGGTCAAAGAGCAGGAATTGTTCCCGCAGCTGTTCCTGCGTTTCCCCGGAGAGATCCATTTTCTCAGCTGACATCAAAAGCTCCCTCATTCCGGGGGCAATCCGTTCTTCTAATTCTTCCTGGGGCTGAAGCAGTGCAATATCCAGCGGGACATAAGCATCCGGAAGAAATCCCTTCTCCTCCAGCAGTCCCGGAAGCTCCTGTAATTCATACTGTCCGATCCGCAACGCTCCTGCATCCTGTCTGCTCTCTTCCAGCGTGATCAGCTTTTTCCCTTTATAAATACTTACATCCTGTGTGCCGGACTTTTCTGACGTAACTGCCAGCAGTCTGTCTGCATTTTTCAACTCCATAAAAATTGTACGATAGGGTTCACAGAACAAAAACTGTCCGTTGTCTTCTGTTAAGATCCCGTTTCTGAGCAGTTCATGCAGGCCATACATGGTCTCCTGCTGTGAAAGCGGAGCGTATTTCCCGGTTCCATAGATTTTCTCTATGCCGGCTGCCAACGCCAGGATCTGGAATTCTGATTGTTTCATAATTCGTAAAATATCCATCGTCCTTCTCCTTACCTCAGCACTTTAAATCTTGGCTTATAACTCCGGGACAACGGTACTGAGATTCCCTGCAGCAGACAGATCTCACTCTGTGAGAGAAGTATCTTATCTATGTAGCTCTGGTTGACAATAAAACTTCTGTGGCACCGGATGAACCCATCCGGCAGCTTCTTCTCCAGTTCATCCATCGTGTCGTAAAACGGAATTTCCCGGTCTCTCAGTCTCACATAAATCTTTTTTTCCCGTGCTTCCAGATAGAAAATCTGGTCATATGGGATTCTGGTCCGCCCTTCTCTCGTTTCTACAAACAGCGCATCCTCCGCATCCGGTGCATGCATCCGCTGCATGTATTCCATGATCAGAATCTTAAGCTTCTCTTTTAAATCCTGTTGTGTATAGGGCCGAAGAATCAGACTGGCTGCCAGGATGTCCGGTTTGACATATTCCATGGGGGACAAAGTACTGTCTGCCACGATCATAAGCAGAACATCCCGGTAATCTCTGCGTACCGCACTCAGGTATTCCCTGCCGTCCTTCTCCGATACATCATAACATGCCAGGTTGATCAGAGGCTTCTCCAACAGGAAATTTCTCAGCGGTTCCAGTGAAGAAAAGCAGTTCGTTTCCCACTTTTCTTCACTTAAATACGCTGCCAGGTCTAAAACATTCTGTTTTACTGTATGTAATTCTTTGACATTATTGCTGTACGCCAGCAAAGATATCATTTCATTTACCCCCTGACAAGAGGAAGTACCACTTTGCCGGTCTCCTCTTCATTACCGACAGGGATCATGCCGATTCCTGCCTTCTGTACCTTACTCTGCTCCATATAAGGCACATTGCCGAAATCAAAGTAACGTATATTGTTGACCTGTCCGCCAAGCTGGATACCTGTATGATATCCCACGAAGCTTTCGTAGATTTTGACACCCAGTACAGGACTGACCGTCTCGGGATTGATGCCAAAGAAGAAGAAAACATTATGCAGCTTTCCTTTTTCTGCAATATTCTCCACAAACTTGCGGATGTTTATAACTCCCTCTTCCGGTTTCTGTATGGATTCCACAAAGCTTACCATATCCGCCGCCACAATAAAGTAAGGCTTTTCTTCCTGCATAGCCATATACATATCGTACTCATCCATGCCCTGTTCCAGAAGCTCTCTCTTTTTCAGGTTTCTCTTCTTAAACGGCTCTACCAGTCTGCCAAAGAATTCTGCCTGCAATGTCTGGGTGTCCAGATATTCTGCGCCTACTGCTGCCGCAGTTGCTTTAAGATCTGCTGCGCCATGCTCGATGACGATTACATTTCCTTCTTTTGCAGACGCAGAACGGATAATTGCTTTCAGCAGATTCGTCTTACCTGTACGTGCTCTTCCCGATACCAGATAAGAGAACGTCTTGCTCAGATCAATGCCGTAGATATCCGCACTGTTCATATCATAGCCGATCGGCAGATACCTGCTGCCGCTCTGCATATCCCTGACCTCGGGCAGTTGTTCGAATTCCGCCCATACAGGCTTCTCAGGAATCACCGGAATACTCTTGGCATGTCTTCCCGTCCAGACTTTACTCATCTGATCACAGACCTCTCTGATGCGTTCAATTCTCTTGAAATCATCATCCGCCTCCAATGCCAGTGCTGTCTGGAATTCCAGAATACTGTCTCCCACGACCGCAAGACCTCTTCCATGAATATTACTCTCCGGAAGTATATCAATATGATTACAGCGAAGTGCATCTGCATATGCAAATTTGTCATTCATCTGCAGACATACCACTGTCTTGATATTGTCACCCATCTTGTTCGATATTTCTGCGGTAGAAAATCCAGCTGCTGTAACTGCCAGATAAATACCATATCCGACGCCTTCCTTGAAGAGTCGTAAAAGCTTGTCATCATAACGGTTCTCTGTCTTCTCACGGAAGGATCCCATATTGTCGATCGCAATGATCATTGCCGGAACCGTAACACCATTGGCCTGTACATACTGCATATAGTTACCGCCCTGGAACAGACGCTTACGCTCTTCGATCACGCCCTCCATCATATGGAAGAACTTATCGATCTTCTCCGTATCGTCTTCATACATCACTCCGCCTACATGAGGAGCATGCTCCAGGCTTGCCAGCATCCGGCTGCTGAAGTCAATGGCATAGATATTCAGCCAATCCGGCTGGTATCTGTTGATCAATCCGTATAACAGGGTCTGCAGGAAACTGCTCTTTCCGCTGACGATCGTACCGCATACTGCCAGGTGTCCGCCTTCCGTAAAGTTGATCTCCAGAGGCATCTGTGCCTGATTCACAGGGTCGTCGCACAGACCTACCGGTACCGACAGATTCCATTTACCCTGATGCATATGCCATGCTGTACCGTTGAACTCTGTTCCTGCATAGCCTTTCAGGTCTGTCAGATACATCAGTTCCGGAAGCAGCGGCATCCACAGCTGCATCTGATGCGTATAGCCTTCTTTTTCCGCTACTTTTCCCAGATATTCGATCACAGCATCCAGCTGGGTCTTGCCCTTTGTCTCAGGTAATTTTCTGTGGGTTTTATCCGCAATTGCCACAATTGCCCTTGCCTCTTCCTCCAGGCTGTCTCCGGATGCCTTTTCTACGGATACCATGATCTGGATCAGATCTTCTACACGATGTCCGTTGTACTCTGTATAAGGGTACTCCACATGTGCCTTTTCCGCTTCTTCAAAGAACATACGGATACGTCCGGAATCTGCTGCATAATCCCCAAAGCTGTCACCCAGAGCTTCTGCTGCATTATGTGCAACCTGTATCAGTTTCTGGATCCACTGATTGCGGATCTGCTCCTGCTGCTTGGTCTTCAGGCTATTGCCGATCAATGCAGCCTTACCGGTGAGAGAAAGCATCGTTGCAATTTCCGTCTTCACATTGCTGCTGTTCTCATTGTAAGCAGCACCACTGTATCCCGACTGGAACAGTTCATATACTTCGTCATTACCGACCTGTAAATATCCCCGGCCGGCCTGTGTAATATATGCGGCATCCGGTTTGTGTAGCATATCATTACTGTCCTGTCTGTCCTGCACACGCAGACACAGACGGAATTTGGAGTTACTCCAGATATTGTCATCCACAGTACCGCTGGGCTTCTGTGTCGCCAGGATCAGATGTACCCCCAGGCTTCGTCCTACCTGTGCAACGGAGATCAGCTCCTTCATGAATTCCGGTTCTTCCCTCTTCAGCTCAGCAAACTCATCAATAATAATGAACATATGCGGAATCGGGATCGTTGCCTCTCCGTTTTTATACAGCTTGGTATACAGGTTGATGTTATTTACATTATTTTCACTGAAAATTCTCTGACGTCTGCGGTTCTCACTCTTGATGGAGACCATGGCACGTCTTACCTGACTGCCGGACAGATTGGATATGGATCCGATCATATGCGGAAGTCCTTCAAACAGGCCTGCCATACCGCCGCCTTTATAGTCGATAATAAAATACCCCACATCATCCGGGCTGAAGTTGATCGCCAGGGAAAGCATATAGGTCTGCAGGGTCTCAGATTTACCGGAACCTGTAGTACCTGCCACCAGACCGTGAGGCCCATGATATTTCTCGTGAACGTCCAGATAGCACGGCTGTCCTCCTGCCTTGGCACCGATCAATGCTTTCATGTTTTCGTAGGTTCTGTTCTTACGCCATTTTTCCTCTACATCCAGCTGATCCAGCGTCTGTACATTATGCATTTCCAGGAAGGTAAGTGCATTGGGGATATCCCGTCCCTTCTCCACTTCTCTCACTTCGATAGGTAACAGTTTTCTTGCAAACTTCTCTACCTGATCGCAGGATACGCTGTCAAATACGATCGGCAGATTGTCTTCCTGTGACAGGTTGAACATTCCACTATATTCGTTATCTTTTTCAATCAGGAATTCACATTCATTGGGCAGCTGTTCTCTGCTCTCCGACAGGATCAGAGTCGTCAGACCATAGCAGGCTTCACATTCATAAATATATTTTGTGATCAGCTCGCCTTCCAGCAGCTCCACATCTGATACCACGAGTACATAATACGGCTTCGGAAGTGTGATCTTCTTCTGCTGTTCATCCTCCGCACGCATACGCAGAATCTGTGTCAGTTCAAACAGAATATCACTGGCCTCCGATTTATCACTGGCCACATACCGGGTCTTTTTATCCTCTGACCATACATGGGGAAGCCAGTGGGTGTAGTCCCAGTTCTCATCATCCTTATTCCGGTCATACAGATAGATCAGCTTCACATCCGTATAGCAATTATTGGCTGCGATCTGTGCGGTCAGCAGGCGGATGATCTCATAGGCACCCTTTTTGTGTTCTCCTCCGACCACACCGATCAGCTTGTGTGCCAGCAGATTGACATTGACAGGGACTTCGTACATGGTACTGTACTGCTGCTTGATCATCTGCGGTTTCTCGGAAAGTTCATCGCTTACCAATGTGAATTTTTCCTTGGGGACATTGATCCCCATGGGAAAAGGCAGATCTCCTGTTCCAAGTCTCTCGCATAAAAAGTCTTCATGCTTTCTGTTACGGTTCCATAATTCGGTACTGTCTTTGCCATAGTTCACAACGACCTGCGCAGGCGGATACATGGCTAACAGCGTACTCCTGGTCTTTTCATACTTTTCACGGATATCATCTGCACACCTGATCAGATAATCTCCATATGCCTGGAACCGGGTCTGTTCCCCTTTTTCGATCTCTTTTTTATTGTAACGCAGATTGGTGATCGCCCAATAAACGCCGATCAATGCAGAACCTATTGCCGTAATAATACCGGTATACATATACATACCGGCGTTTCTGCCTTCGCTTCTGGCGCTTATGATTGCCAGAATGCTTCCGGATAACATAGGGATCATCATGGTAAAGGACGGTCCGATCGTCATCCACAACGGGCGTTTACTCACTTCCTTAGGGGCGGGCGGTGCCTCAATCTCGATCACATCATTATCCGGCTGTGCATAATTTCTGGGAGAACGATGGAAAAATTTCTTTTCCGGAATTGTCTTTTTCCCTTCTGTGGGCTGCTGAAGCGTCTGTCTGTAAGCTTTCAGCCCATCCCATACTGCAAAATAATTTTCTTCCGGAGAATATACTGCGATCAAAGTCCCCAGGTATACGATCTTCAAACCGAAAATATTAATACAGTCCCCTGTCTTCAGTTCATAATTTCCAGAGACCTTTCTCCCATTCACAAAAGTACCGTTGGCACTTTTATCCTCCAGGGTAAAGCCCATGGCAGTCCGCTGTAGAACCGCATGATGTCTGGATACCAGTGACTGATACTGATACACAATATGATTGGTATTCTCACTGCCTATAGACAGGCTGCTGATATCTGCCAGATCATATTTCGAAAATACAGAAAAAGAGCATTCTGTCTCTCTCACGATGAGGGACAGCTGTCCCTCATCTGCTTTCACCGTAAGAATATCTCCGTTCTGCAGAGGAGCACCTTCTGTTCCATACTGCTTTGTCACCATGTACTTTTCAGTATCCTTGATGCGCCATTCCTTATCCACTACTTCCAGGTTCAGGATCAGATCCTCAACGAAGCCGAACATTTCTTTTTTTAAGATTATTTCTGTATCCGTATTGTTTACTGCCGGAAGCAGGAACTCGCAAAAGGCGTTTTGTCCATATGCAGATAACACTATACTCATACTGTCTTTCTCCCTTATTCATCTGTATTCTGGCTGATTACAGATCTTTTTGTATTTTATCAATCAGTTTACGACGTTTTTTCCCTGCGGTCGTCAGCGTGATCATCATCCACAGGAAAAAGAAAACGGTTCCGGCTATTCCGCCAAAAAACATAATTGTTCCCGTACTAACCATTTTATGTCTCCTTTTATTTTAATCAACAAACCAGTTTCCGATCTTCAGCTGTTCATAGTCCTGCTTCAGGAGCTGCATCTTCTGATCCGAATCTGCTCTGGCGCCACTGTCTTCAAACAATTTTACAGCTTTCTTATAATATTCCAGGAATTTGTCATAATTCCGGTAACTATTATCCAGAACCGCCTGTCTGCTGATTTCCAGGAAAGCCAGCTGTTTGTAAATCCGGTAATCCTCACCGTATTCCTTCAGCATGCCTTCAAAGGTCTCCTGTGCCTTATCATAATTTCCTGTCTGCATATACAAAATGCCAATGGTCTCATGGGTCGTGTAGACATCCCATCCCAACTCTTCCACCTTCTGCAGGCACGAAACAGCTCCCATATAATCATCTGCGGAGCCTGTCATTCCTCCAAGATCAATATAGACCTGCGCCAGTTGTTCCAGCACCATGGCTTTATCCTGTTCATCCACCTTCATCTCCGCCTCGCTGAGAATCTCTTTCTTAGCTGACAGCGCCTCCTGGGTCGGGGTGTCCGAATCATACAGCTTGCTCCACCGGATATAGGCCCTCAGCTTCACATAAGAATCCTTTGTCTCTGCGATACAATCCTGAAAGCTCTGTGCCGCAGCCTCTGTTTCTCCTCTTTTTCCCTGGATCTCACCCTCTGCCAGCAAAAGCCTGTCTGTAGAAAGCCCCATTTCCTCCGCTTTTTCCAAAATATCTTCTGCTTCATCCAGCTGACCGTCCTGGGCAAGTGCTATGGCATAATCAGAATAATACGTGCTGTCATAAGCTTTATAGGACACTGCTGTCTTGTAATAAACGATTGCATCTGTCAAATCCTCATTTTCCAGATAATTATTAGCCAGCAGGAAATAAAATTCACCCAGTTCTTCCTGTGAGAAACCGGAAGTATTGTTCAGAACATCATTCTGAATATAGTCAATGGCTTCCTCAAACCTTCTCTGATTGTACAGGTACAGCGCCTTCTCATAATGTGCTCCGGGCATTCTCGGGAACTGTGCAACGGCCTCTTCATAAAGCCGCTCAAACTTATCATCTTCACCGGTTCCCTGCAAATCCCTCATCTGCTCTACAATCTGATTATATGCTTCAATTTTCTCATTTCTCATCTGTTGTCTGCCGAACACTGACAAAACGATACAGGCTCCCATACCAATAATACAGAAGATCACCGTAAGATCCTGTTTCCATACCAGTCTCTTATACCGCTTGTCCACCTTGGCAATAGCCGTTACAGCCTTCAAATATTCTCTGGCATTGGAATATCGCTGCGTGGGATCCGCCTCAAGACAGCAATGAATGACATGGGCAAGTCCTTCTGAGCAATCCGGTACCAGCTGCTCGATGGGAACGATCTGATTCCAGTCAGAATTAGGAATATAACCGCTCAACAAAGCATATAAAGTTGCTCCCACACTGTAGATATCAGAGCGTTCATCCAGTTTCTGATTCATTATGGGGGCAGGTGCCACCTGTTGCGTCACCTGATAATTGTAGTAATACTGCTGCAGACTCGTCACCATGGAAACCTGCTCCGGAGATGCATATCCCGGTGTATATCCCATATTGGGGCTGACCGCACCGTTCTGCATAGTGGAAATATTAAAATCAATCAGACAGATATTATCCTCCGGTGTGAGCATAATATTTGCCGGTTTGATATCACCGTGAATGATCGGCGTAGGCTGCGTCTGCAGATAAGCCAGTACCTCTCCTAACTGTGCAGCATATTTGATCACCTTTGCCTGTGGGAAGCGTACTCCTCTGCGCAGCATACTCTCGAAAGATTCTCCGGGAATATAATCCATAACCGTATAAATAGAACCATTATTATCCTGAATAAAGTCAATCACAGATGGCAGATAAGAATGCCGCAGATTTTTTAAAATATCCAGTTCTCCGCGGATATCCACGCTGTTTTGTATGGAATCATGTATTTTCTTTAATACCACATACTTCTGCATGCGCACGTGATATGCCCGGAAAACGGTTCCGCCGCCTCCGGAACCAATCTCCACAATATTTGTGTATGTGTTTTGTAAATCCATAATCTGCACTCCTGATTTCTACTGTTTTTCTTATTAGGCAGTTTTTACACTTTTGATACGTCTGACTACTACCACAATTGAAATAACTACTGCAAATACCAGACTGATCGCTATGGCGATCCATAGTTCGGTGATGACAGAAGCCCCGGCATCCGGCATCTGACTTTCTGTGATAAACGCATCATCTTCTTCCTGTGTTACCGTAAGATATCCATATGCACCGTTCTTTGGATTCTTCCACAGGAAGGTACCGATCAGCATATCCCTGACTTTTCCGTCTCCTGTATCGTCCAATGTTACGGTATTTATCACCTGGGTGCCCTGATAGAACACAATTTCATCTTCTGCACATTCCTTGTCGAAGGATACCCTTACATCTTTTGATGCCGGCACCACTTCCACCTGCTCTATAACACCGACAATTTCATCCGACAGTGAAGATTCTTCTCCAACTGTGCTGGTGCTTCCTCCCATATCGGTACACATATCTCCGAATTGTGACTCTACAATACCATCATTGCAGGTTACGATTCCATAGAGGCTGATGTTGAAGTTCTCAGCAGATTCTTCTGTTGCATCTGCACTATCTGCCTCAGTCGACTCCTCAGGCTCTGTTGCCTCAGCTGCTTCGGAAGAATCTCTTCCAAAAAACATCGGCGAAGCCCAGGTGCTCTCTGTTGCTACTGTTGTTACAACCGGCATTGCCACATACTCTGTATCCGCTGCGGACAAAAGACTGGAACTTAATTCCGCATTGCCTGTCTGTAATGCATTCCGTACCATATCATAGGTATATCCACTGATCGGTTCCGGAGACAATGCCGGTGCATCTCCGATCAGAATGATCACGTGTTTTGCCGTATCCCTCCAGTCAAGAGAAGCTGCCATCATCAGACCGGAGTAAACTGTCTCCTCCCAGTCTCCTCCGTTTCCCAAGGTAAGCTTTTCGATTCCCTGCTGGATCTGTTCTTTGTTGTTGGTAAAATCCATCTGCAGCCTGGCCGGATAATCTTCCATCTCCCCTGTACGGGAAGAAAAGTCGCGATAATCTACAATTGCAATGCGATAATCCTCGCTTTTGGCTGAAACCTGTTCCAGAATGCGCTGCATATTTTCTTTTGTATCCGTAATAGCACTTTCCATAGAACCGGTAGTATCAATGACAAAGCAAATATCCAGTCCTGTCTGTTTTACCACCAGCTCATCTTCCGCAAAATGCACCGGCTCACTGATATCTATATCATAATCAGATTTTGCTTCTCTCTTCAGGTCTCTGGAGCCTGTAGCCACATAACCGCTTCGCAGAGTCTCCACCGCTCTCTCATCATTTCCCATGCTGCTATAGGTTTCCGCCAGTTTCTGATAGGCATTCACGTTCTTCGGGTCAATGCGTAAAGCACATTCAAAGGACGCAATTGCACGATCATAGTCCAGTGCATCCAAATAACGCTCTCCTAAAAAAGCCTGTAAGTCAGCAGAATTATTCCATCCGATCACCATAGTTGACAATATGATTACTCCCAGTATGATAAGAACTATGGCAGCAATACTCGCCGTTAATTTTTTATGCTTCATTTTTGTCTGCGCCCCTTCTAAAGATATTCATTATTGCAACAGTCAGGAAAAACGCCATTGCAACAATCAAAAGACCCAATCCGCAAGTCACACGTGCAGGTGTGACCGCCTGCATAATAAGTCTCACAAAACCATTTTCCTTCCCAACAAAAGCCGGGATAACAAACATCACAAGTCCTGTCACAGAGAAACACACTCCGAATGTTGTCAATGCATACTTCAGTCTGTTCGTCAACGTTGCCAGAAAGACTCCTGTAATCATTGCTACTATAAAAAATATAACTGTCAGCACCGGAGAAAATAAAAATCTGCAGGCTCTTACAGCGGAAACATCCTCCAATGTCTTCTCCGGATCAAAAGCATTCACAATGGACCGGTTTCCCTTATCTCCCAGCTCGTTGATCACTTCTTCCGGTATTTCATATCCCAGATATTCGGAAAATACACTCTGATTTTCATCAACCAGCCTCATAAGACTTTTTGCAGTGACACTTTCTGTGGTTTTTCCTGTAATAATATAATTTGCGTAATTATTGATCGTCTCCGAAATAAAAGACCTGATAGTGGAATTATCGATTACTTTTCTCGCCACTCTTGAATTGTCTCCGGAAGAAAAGAGTATGTTTCCCAACAAGTCATATGCGGTATCTCCCTCTGCAATATTAACACCGGTATCTTCCAGCACATCCTCTGAAATGATATCTGATATATTTAATTCTTCCAGATCCATACTCTCTGCAGCCTGAAATACAGCGCCGCTTTTCACAGTATACCTGATAACAAAGCTTGTCATAGAAATGATAAGAAAAAGAAGAATAAAGAAACCCAGCAGAAAGGAATATGTCATAGACACTGCCGTTGATGTGGCCTCCGGATGAAACACTGCTTCGTAAAGGACTTTCCTCTTTTGTTTCTTCTGCATCCTTTTCAATTCTTTTTCAGATACTCCGGGCTGCTGGCTCTGACCTGCAGTTTTTGCCCCACAATTAGGACAAAAAGCTGCTCCCTCTTCCATCGCCTGTCCACAATTAGCACAAAACATTTTTCTTCTCCTTTGTGATTCTTTTATGTTGCTTTTTTTTGCAATCTAATATTCAGTATATTGATAAAATACTAAAAAGTCTATACTTATTTCTAAATAAATAGACAAAATATTTCATAAAAAAACTCATTAACATGCTTTACACATTAATGAGTTTCCGTTTTCTATGATATAAATATACAAAAATGGGGCCTATAGGGCTCGAACCTATGACCCTCTGCTTGTAAGGCAGATGCTCTCCCAGCTGAGCTAAGACCCCA
>CAKSAM010000029.1 GCA_934436245.1 uncultured Acetatifactor sp. | reverse complement strand
GTCACGATCTTCCTCATTCTGCGGGAGGATCTGTCCATTCTGCCTCAAAAAGATACGATATTAAAATTAAATGACATCATTGTCATTCGTGGCGAGAATCCCTAACAATAGTGAAGACTGCCTCTTTTGCAGGGGCAGTCTTTATTATTTGTGATACTTATTTGGCTTCCACGGTTTCCGTAGTTTCTGTTGCCACTGTTTCACTTTCTGCAGTTTCAGCCTCGACATTCTCGGTCTCCGTCGCAGTTTCCGTTGTCTCGCTTTCCGTTATCGTAGTATCTGTAGCTTTGGTGCTTTCTGTCTCTTCAGCGGTCTCCTCCACCTCCACCAGATCCTCCAGTGTATAGTTGAATCCGGTCACCACGTTGGTGGTCACGACATATACTGTCATCTCGGAAGGAAATGCGATATAGTACTGGCTGGTCAGGGAATTCAGGCTGCCGACGTTGATGATGACGCTGCGGTCAGCTGTCTCATAGGAGATCGTCCGCTCCGGGTTCGCCAGTCCATACTGTGACATGTCCGTCACATTCTCAATCACCTGCTCTGCCTTTAGCGGTGCCACCTTCAGGAGCATCGCCTTGATCCGATCCTGGTTCAGATTCAGGGAATGATCTCCGGTGTAATACCAGGTATCTTCCTCTTTTTCAAAAGAATAGGTCTCCCCTTCGTATACATAGCTGAAGTTTGTAATGTCATCATAGTCCACATCCAGGACGGTTTCATCTGTATCTTCCGTTGCGGATGTATCCGCTGATTCGTTTTTGTTATATTGCCTGAGTCCAAGGAAGACCGCTGCCAGCACTACCAGTGCCAGCAGCATTCCTATCATCTGTCTTTGTTTCTTTTTCATATCAATCTCCATTCCGCAGACGATTCCTTCCGTCAGAGGAATTGCGAATCAAATTTCAAATTTGATTCTGCGATAAGGGCTGCTTTGTGACGCCTGCTGCACAAATAGCCGTGTGAAAATTAATTTTTCACACTTTTATCTTTTACGTCTGCGGAACCAGATCACGAATCCGGCAATCATGCAGCCGATGGGCAGGATCACGGTAACCAGCAATCCTAACATCAGGGTCTGTGCAGAATCCAACACCAGATTCGTGACCTCATAGCTCTTCACCGGAACAGATACGGAAGTCTCATGGTCTGCCATACCGCTGAAAGTATTACTGAACAGCGCCAGGTTCGCACCGCTGACAACAGAGTTCGCATCATCCGTGAACATCTGCTCACAGCCGTATACGATCAGTGTGGCATCCCCGTCATCCAGAGTCTTCACTGCTTCTACACCCAGTGCAAAAGGTCCGGTGACGTCATTTTCACCCTGTGAGAAATCCTGCATATTGCCAACTTCCTGTTTTGCAAAAGAACTGTCGGAGGTGCTCAGGAATACATCATAGGTAATATCGCCGGTAGCTGTCTCATCAGTACTTACTTCCTCCGGAACGATGATGCCCTGAGAATACGGCAGGAACAGGTATTTTCCGTAGGTGCCTGAGGTGTAGCTGTCAGAGCTCTGTGTCGGCAGGATATAATACGGACTTCTGTAGTAACCGTTGGAATCATTCTCCACTACCAGTCCTTTGGCAATGCTCAGATTCATGTAACTTAAGATAGCATCTATATTGGGTGTCTCCTCATCGGTATAGCCGGTTACCAGAATGACTTTTCCACCGTTGTCCAGATAGTCGATCACCTTATCCTTATCATCGGATGAAAAATCGCTGGTGGCACCGTTAATGAACAGACAGGCTGCATCGTCGGGGATAGCATCCAGATCCATCAGATTCACGGTCTCATAATCCACATTTTCCTTGTTCAATGCGGATGTAAAAGTGTTGCTTAAACTCAGTTCATTATGTCCTGTTGTCATATATACCTTGGGCATATCATCATTTAACACATAATCCAGCGCACTGGTGATCTGTCCTTCGCCATCATAACCGGTGGTCGTGGTGTTATAACTGTACGTCGAATAGTCAAAATCATAGGAAGACTCATAGACATCGTTGTAATCAATGACCTTGCTGCGCTTATCACTGACCACGATCAGGCTGTTAGTACTGATATCGCCAGTGGTGTACTGCGTATAGAACATAGGATTCACAGTCGGATCCACATATTCCACGGTGATATGATCCGACAGATCATCGTATCTCTGCAAAGTCTGCCCCAGTGTGGTATCCTGATTGTCCTGATTTACCAACACATAGATTGTCACATCATCCTGCATGTTTTTCACATAGTTGATGGTCTGATCCGTCAGGGAATACAGCTTCTGGCTGGTCATGTCGATAGCGGTCCAGCTGGAAGGCATCTCACCCATGATAATATTAACGACTACTACCAGCGCTACAGCTACGGCGATCATACCGGTACTGTAAGCACTGAAGCTTAAGTTCTTCACGGACATGCTGTAACGGCGTTTCTGAATGGACTGTACTGTCAGGAACAGAACCAGCGCCGTAACGGATGCATAATATACAATAGAAGATACATCCAGTGTGCCGTTCAACAGGTTGGAAAACGGTGTGTAAAGATCAAAGCAACGCAGCAGCTTTGTCAACAGATTACCGGTGCTGGAAATAATGGAGCAGATGGAATCCATCATATATCCCAGGAACAATACCACAAAAGTAAGTACTGCCGCGATGACCTGGCTCTCTGTCACGGAAGACAGGAACAGACCGATGGCAATGGCTGTCATCCCGAAAAGGAAATATGCCAGGATCGACAGATAAGCCTCTCCCATGGGAACACTGCCGTACTGCGCCATGATCAGTGGGTAAAAGCAGATGATCGCTACGGGAATGGCAAATATAGTTAACAGCGCCAGGAATTTTCCCATGACGATGCCGCCTACGGACACCGGTGCCGTCAGGATCAGCTGATCCGTCCTGCTCCGCCTTTCCTCCGCCAGAATACGCATGGTCAGGATCGGCACAGTCAGCATGAATAGAAAGGTAACGCTGGATACCACATACGCAAAATAAGGATATCCATTCATCAGGTTATAAACACTGAAATACAGTCCCAGGAAAAACAGGGTGACTGCAATAAATAAAAATCCGATAAAGGAACGGAAATAGGATTTCAATTCTCTCTTATAAATGGCCAGCATATTATTCCGCCTCCTTTTTAATTACAGTTTCTTTTTTCTCTTCTCCGGGCTGTACTTCCTCTTCCGAAGCTTCTGTCTGCTGTGTGGCAGCATCTATGATTTCCGGTTTTTTCCTTTTTGAGAATAGTTTGTGCTTCTCCGGCTGTGTGGGTGCCACATCCTCGGTCAGTTCCAGGAAAATGTCTTCCAGAGACTTCTCTGCATGGGTCATCTCTAAGATCGGCAGCTTAGCTTCTGCCAGTGCGTAGAACACCTGCTCTCTGATATCTGCATTCTCTTTGGAGATCACTTTCAGCTTTGCAATATTTTTGGATGCTTCCGTATTCTCTTCGATCCGATCGATCTGTGAAATCTCCTGCAATGCACTCTTCACCGCAGCGGCACTTCCCTTTACTTCCAGCTCCAGTTCCATGGAACCACTCATGAGCTTCTGCAGATTCTCCGGAGAATCACTGGCTACCAGCTTACCATGGGCTATGATCATAATATGATCGCAGACTGCACTGACCTCCGACAGAATATGGGAGCTGAGGATCACCGTGTGATTCTCCCCCAGCCTGCGGATCAGATCACGGATCTCGATGATCTGTTTCGGATCCAGACCTACCGTGGGCTCATCCAGAATGATGACCTCCGGGTAGCCAAGGATCGCCTGCGCCAGTCCGACTCTCTGCCTGTAACCTTTTGACAGATTCCTGATCAGACGCTGCTGCATATCGGTGATCTGTGTCATTTCCATGACCTCGTCAATCTGCTGGTTCCGCTCTTTTTTCGGCACTTTTTTCAATTCTGCCACGAATTCCAGGTATTCTCTGACAGTCATGTCAACATACAGCGGCGGAAGCTCCGGCAGATAACCAATGGCACGCTTTGCCTCCTCCGGATCCTTCTGGACATCTTTGCCATCGATGGTCACAGTACCCTCCGTGGCTGCCAGGTAACCCGTGATGATGTTCATGGTCGTGGATTTACCTGCGCCGTTTGGACCAAGAAAGCCGTAAATCTGTCCCTTTTCCACACGGAAAGAGAGATGATCTACGGCAATATGGTCACCATATTTTTTTGTAAGATTGCTTACTTCTATCATGTTTGCCTCCCGGATATGGTGTGATCCCCCACCTGATATCTACGGGTACCCAGAACTGATACCCATAGGTCCCCAGAACTGATACCTACGGATCCCCAGAACTGATACCCCGAATTGCTTCGCAGCAAGCTGCTCCCGCAATTCTAAAAACATTCGGAATCCGCTGATTTGCTTCGCAAATCGCTACTTCCTCATGTTTTACGGGTGTAAAATTCAACCGCTTTATCATGCAAGCATGAACAGCGGTTAACCTTTACACCCTTGTATCAGTATATGTCTCAAATGTCATGAAAAGGTGAAACATTTGTGAAAATTGTGTGAAACCACAACCCTTAAAGCTTCGTCACGGTCAGAGAAATGCTTAAATTTCCTGCCTCCGCCGCCAGATGCAGTGGCAGCTTCTCCGCAGGAATATCTTCAAAAATAAACTCCGGATCACCGGATGCAGCCGACTGGAATAAGAAAAGTACTCCGTCCACATAGAGCACCACTTTTTTCTGATTGCTGTAAATTGTCAGTGAGACCAGCCCGTTCTCCTGGCGACGCAGGGTGGAAAGTGCCGGATATAGCACCGGTTCGCTGCTCCATTTTGCCTGATAATAGTAATATCTTTCTGTCAGCGTGCTGCCGTCCGCCGAAAGGAGTGCTTGGCATGTCGTTTCTCTGGGTAATCCACGATACACCGGGAGTTTTTCCGGTCTTATCCACAGGTCACCCGTGAGGAATCCACCTCTTCTGCACAGACGGTAAAACGCCCACACTTCGTAGCAGTTTTGTCCCTCTGCCCCAGATCCGGTTCCTTCCAGCCGAATCGCATTGACCCCCATCCGGGCCAATCGTTCCAGATCCTCTTTCATCTGCTCCTCCCATGTGCCGGCATCACTGATCTGCGGCGGAAGTCTATATGCTACCTCATGGGGTAAGAATTCTTTTTCATTGAGGAAAATTCCTTTTTTATCTACGACACGCACGTCATAAATGGTCAGTTCCTGCCGCCAATACACTTCCACTGCCTCGGGTATATCCTCAGCAGGATCTGACTCTTCCTCATTCTCCATACCACCCATCTCTTCTCCATACTCCACGATTCCGAACCTTCCCTGCGCCTTCACCAGATAGACATAGGGATCCCGCATGCCGTCCCAGAGATGCGGCCGCAGTAGCAATGCCGTCATGGAATCCGCTTCTTCTGATGAGTATTCCCCATGAAAAACAAGGCGTTCGCCCTCCACACCTTCCCAGATCTCAATCTGTAATGCGGACTGTAAACGCCCAATCTTTTCCGGCAGGGCAAATTCCAGATAAGCCTTGCCGTTTTCCAGTTTTGTTGTAATTCCAAGATCGTCTCTCATCTGCATTTCTCTTTCCTGCCTTTCGCATTCTGTTACCAAGAGTTTTTGCAAAATACGGCTTCTTTATGCTTTCTGTAAATTTTCCAGAATTTACTGCATCCCATCCAAAGTTTGTCGATGAAAATCCATCGTACCAGTTCATGATCTCCAGAAATAAAATGCAGTTGTAATTTTTTTTCAGTCAAAGTATCATAAATACTGGTACAAGTTTTATTTCACAAGAGGATAACCGCATGATTTATTGGATTTTAGCTACGTTGACCGCATTTTATATCAAAGGGCTGTGTGGATTTGCCAATTCCCTGGTATTCAGTTCTGTCTTAAGCTTCGGCATCACGAATGCCAATATCTCCCCGGTAGAGGTCATTCTGGGTTACCCGTCAAATCTGATCCTTTCTTTCAAAAAGCGCAAATTTTTAAAGGCTCGGATATTTGTTCTTCCTGCACTATTTATTTTAGTGGGAAGTCTCCCCGGTGCCTTTGTATTGAAATACATTGATGCAGATATTGTAAAAATCATATTTGGCCTGGTAGTCATCGGCATGGGCATCCAGATGTGGATTCAGGAAATTCATGCCAACAAAAAAGAGACTTCTTCCGATAAAAAAGTCTCCTCTGTTTTTATGGTTATCATTGGTGTGTCCGCCGGGCTGCTCTGCGGCATGTTCGGTGTCGGCGCACTGATGGCCGCCTATCTGACCAAGGTATGTCCCGATAATGATACCTTCAAGGCGAATATCAGTGCGGTGTTTGTCATCGAAAATACTTTCCGCATCTGCCTCTACGGTATTTTAGGTCTGATTCATTTGGAAACCCTGCGCCAGGTGGTCTGCCTGTGGCCCGTTATGTTGCTGGCTCTGTTCCTGGGCATGAAAAGCAGTGATCACTTAAATGAGAAAACAGGCCGTAAAATCGTGATCCTGTTGCTCATCTTATCCGGAATCGTGCTGGTGGTAAAAAGCCTATAGCATTTCCGGGCATCCGGATTACGACCAGTACTGAAGCAGATCTTCCGAATCAACCACCAGTCCCAGATTCATGGAGATGATTGCCAGTGCCGGTTCCTCCAGCTCCTTTGTACCTCTGGTCAGATCTCTGGGAACCACTACCCGGAAGTCCCGGTTGGCACCATCAAAAGCGGTATTCAGGACACAGCAGTCTGTCATACATCCGGTCAGCACAATCGTACGGATTCCCAGATTTCGAAGCAGCAGCTCCAGATCGGTAGGATAAAAAGCGCTCAGCCTCTTTTTGGTGCTCACAATATAGTCCGTATCCTTCACTTCTATGCTGAAGTTATTCCATCTGGTTCCTTCTTTTGCATGATCCGCTATGCCCGGAATTTCTCCCACAACATAGGGAAAGGTAATTCTCCATGCTGAAGGATACAGTTTTTCATCTGCGCCGTCCGCTCTTACAACAGATCTGACATGAATAATGGGAATTCCCTTTTTCCTGCATTCTTCCGTAAAATGATCAATCGGTTTTATAATCTCCCGGGCTCTGGGTGCAGGGCAGGGGCAGTCCGGATCCTCCGAAAGATGTCCTTCATGCATGTCAATCGTAATCACCGCTGCATGATCTTTTCCAAGAAACACCTCTTCCATTTCTTTCGTAACCGGTCTTCTGATTCCATTAAAATATGCTTCCATAGCTTTACCTCCTACTATTGCCTGTCAGCTTCCAGGCGGAACTTTTTCCTTGCAATTTCTACGATCAGATCCGATGTTCCATCTACTCCCAACAGAGAACTGTCGATCAGAAGCTGTCTGCTGTTGACACCTTCAAAATCATTTCCCGTGATCAGCTGATAAAAATCTTCCCTTGCTTTGTCTACCTTTGCAATGTAATTCATCGCTTTTTCATGTGACAGCCCCAATTCTTCTTCACAGTTTTTCAGGCGTTCCTTATATGGTGCAAAAATAAAAACACTGAGAATATTCCTGCGATATTTCAAAATTTCATCAGCACATCTTCCGATGATCACGCAGTCTTCATAGTCCGCATGTTCCATAATGATACTTTTTTCTACCTCGAACACCTGCTTCTGCCTTCTTGACTTGCCAAGTCCTAAAGGATACATCATTTTGTCAAATGTATTTCCAAACATGTGCCCGTCAAACTCGGAAAGCTCTTCTATGGTATCTCCAATAATAGGCGAAGAAGACTCAATAATCTCTCTGTCATAATAATGATATCCCAGTTTCTCTGCCACTTCTTTTCCGATGGCTCTGCCAAGACTGCCAAACTGTCTCGTTATGGTGATGCAGCATCTTTCTGCCATATTCACGCCTCCTTATACCGCCAGATATTTCTTGATGGTATCATCTGATATATTTTCTATCCTGCCGCTGTCCACAATACTTCCTTTATGCATGATCATATAGTCATCCGCAAACTTTCTGGCAAAATTGATATTCTGCTCTACCAGTATGATTGCCACATTCATGTCTGCGGCCACCCTTTTCAGAATATGTACCATTTCCTCTACAATATTGGGCTGAATGCCTTCTGTGGGTTCATCCAGCATCAGATATTTAGGATCTGCCATAAGGGCTCTTGCTATAGCGAGCTGTTGCTGCTGACCGCCGGATAAAACACCGCCTTTACGGTTCATATGCTCCTGTAATGCCGGAAAATATTCCAGCACCCAGTTGATCTGATTGATCAGAGTCTTTCTCTCCGCAGTTTTCGGTCTGCCCTGCATCCCAAGCTCCAGATTTTCACGTACGGTAAAATAGGGAATGATCTCACGTCCCTGGGGCACATAGGCAATACCTTCCGCCACACGCACATGGGGCTTCTTTTTGGAAATATTTTTTCCGTCCAACAGAATTTCTCCTTTTGCCATCGGCAGAAGCCCGATCATTCCTTTCAATGTGGTAGTCTTTCCCACACCGTTTCGACCCAGTAGAACCAGCTTTTCTCCGGGTTCTACCTGAAAGGAAATATTCTGTACGATTTCGCCCATTCCATAATTGATACTGGCATTTTTTATCTCTAACATACTTATTCCTCCTCTGCTTCTTCCGGAGTTTTCAGGTAGACAGAGATGACCTTTTTATCCTTTTCAATGACATCAAAGGTATCTTCTGCGATTTTTTCACCCATATGCAATACTGTGACGATATTAGAAATCTGCCTTACAAAGTCCATGTCATGTTCCACTACCAGTAAGGTGTGACGGCCGGCCAGTGATTTGATCAGTTCACCGGTCTTATAGGTCTCTTCATCTGTTAGTCCGGCTGCCGGCTCATCCAGGATGATGATCCCGGAGTCCTGCGCCACCACCATACCGATCTCCAGCCACTGACGCTCTCCGTGGGAAAGGTCTGAAGCCCTAAGCTCCGCTTTATCTGCCAGATTGATCAATTCCAGTACTTCTGATATCTTTTCCTGTATCTGCTTTTTTACTTCCTTGGACTGAAAAAAGGTATTACGGATATTGCGGCTGCTTTTTACTGCCAGTTCAATATTTTCACGTACCAGTAACTCACTAAATATATTGGGTCCCTGGAATTTACGGCCTACACTGTATTTTGATGCGATCACTGCCGGCTCTTTTGCGGTAATATCTTCACCAGCCACAATGACCTTACCAGCCGTCGGTTTCGTTTTTCCGGTGATAATGTCCATAAGTGTAGATTTTCCGGCACCATTTGGGCCAATGATGACACGAATGTCACCTTGTTCCACAGACATGGACACATTAGTCAGTGCCCGGAATCCATTAAAAGTAACCGACACATTTTCCAGACGAATTGCCTCACTCATGAGCTGTCGCCTCCTTTTTCGCACGTTTCCGGTTTTCCAACAGCTTGATCATTTTTCCTACGATGCCCTCAGGCATAAAGAACACTACCAGCACCAGAATCACACCAAGGATAAACTGCCAGCTGTCAGTGAAAATCTCGGAAAGAAAGGATTTCCCCAGGTTGACCAGCAGACATCCCACAGCAGCTCCTGTCAGATTACCCCGTCCGCCAATGGCCAGCCAGATGATCATGGTCGTGGAAAAAGTAAGTCCGGCGTCGGTAGCTGAGATCATTCCGTTCATCGGCGCATACAGAGAACCTGCAAATCCGGCGATCATACCACTGATGGTAAACAATACAATCTTGATATTTGCGGAATTATATCCCAGAAAATCTACTCTGGCTTCATTGTTTTTTACCGCCTTTGTGATCTTTCCAAATTTGGAATTGGTGATAAATCTGCAAAGCAGATATACCAATACCAGGCACACCAGCACCAGATAATACATCTGCTTCAGTTTCAGGCTGGAACCGTCTCCCAGATACAGCTTAGGCACACCTCCGATTCCGTTGGTGCCTCCGGTAAATTTCTGTCCCGCCTGGATCAGCAGTTCAAATACTTCGCATAAGGCCATGGTGATCAGGGAGAAATAGATACCCTTGATCTTGCTGGAAAAAATAAACCAGCCAAGTACTGCTGCCAAAAGCCCCGGTACTGCAATGGCAAAAAAGTTATACGAGAAATTGTTTCCCAGCAGTTTTGCTACAAGCGGCAATTCCGTAACACCCAGACTGGACATATACATTGGCACACCCTCTCTTGACACCAGGGATATTGCTGCAATATATCCTCCCAGTCCGAAGAATACGCCCTGTCCCATATTGATCAGTCCACCATACCCCCATGTCAGATCCAGGGAAAATGCCAACATGATCAGGCACATGATCCTTCCTACCATCGTGATCCGTAAGATACTTCCAAAGAAAGGATAGAAAATGAAAAAGGCAAGTAACAAAGCATCTATAATATAGCAAATATTGATTTTTTTCTTCATGATGTTGCCTCCTTACCGTTTCTCTTTTACAAAAATGCCTTCCGGACGAATACGGATCAGAACAATGATGACAATAAATACAAGAAGTTTCGCCAACACAGAATTCGTATATCCGCCGATCAGAGATGTGGATTCTCCGATTCCCAGAGATGCTACCACGGTTCCCAGGAAAGAATCCGCTCCACCGACGCATACCGTCATGAAGGAGTCCAGCAGATAGGAAGTTCCCATGGTAGGGGTAATAGACTTCAACGGAGCCAGTAACGATCCGGCAACGCCGGTAAGTGCACAGCCATAAGCAAAGGTAAAGGTATCGCAAAAGCTTGTATTGACTCCCAGACACTCTGTCATATCTCTGTTCTGTCCGATAGCTCTGATCTTCTTTCCCAGAGAAGTGAGATAGAAGATCAGGATCGTGAGTACAAACATCAAAACAGTAATACCAAATACCCAGACATTATAGGTCGGAATAATAGCTCCCAGAATCGTAACTGATCCCTTTACCGGCATAGATACGGATTTCCCGATGGAGGTAAACAGGAATTTCATTCCCTCCTGCAGGATCAGGGACAATCCGAAGGTAGCAAGCAATGTTTCTTCCGGTCTGGAATATAATGGCTTGATTATGATCTTTTCAATAATGACACCCAGCACAAAGGTAGCAATAAAGGATACCAGAATGCTGACCAGAAACGACTGGTGCAGCTCATTCAGCATCAGGTAGGAGACATATGCTCCTACCGTGACGAGTTCCCCATGTGCCAGATTAAATAATTTCATCTTTCCGCATATGATAGCCATTCCAAGCGATACCATCAGCAGGGTTGAAAAGGACATCATACCGTTTACAATCAGAGGGATTAGTTTATCCATAGTAATCTCCATTCCGCAGACGACTCCTTCCGTCGGAGGAATCGCAAATCAAATTTCAAATTTGATTCTGCGATAAGGGCTGCTTTGTGACGCCTGCGGCACAAATAGCCGTGTGAATAATAAGCTATCATGCTTATTGTTCATACTATTATTCTCCAAAGGGAAGTGGTGCGATCAGTTCTTCCTGTGAGTAAAGGATCTTAAAGTCTCCGTTTTCAGCTTCTGCAATGTAGATAGGCACTGCAAGATGATGATTTTCCTTATCAAATACAACCGTTCCGTCCGGTGCATCCACACTCAGTCCGGAGAAAAGATCTGCCAGAGCTTTACCACTGGAGTAATCATCCGTCATTCCCAGTACTTTTGCCAATGCTTCCACACCGATATAAGGAACTGCACTAGCGGATGCAGGAACAGAGCCGTCATTAAATCTTGCCTTATAAGCCTCTACAAATGCATCGCTCTGTTCTCCCCCTACTGCCGGGAAGTAATCATAGCATGCGATCATGCCTTCTACGTTATCCCAGCCTGCTGCGGTAGCTACCAGATCATCCAATGCCACATTGACACAGGTAATCCCCATATCTGCCAGTCCATAGTTTGCATACTGCTTATAAAATGCTGTCTGGCTGTCACCTACCAGATCACAGAACACAACATCCGGCTTTGCGGAAATAATATTGGCAATGACAGAAGAATAATCAGTATCTCCAAGAGGTACATATTCTTCACCTACTACTGTACCGCCTGCATTTGCCAGAAATTCCTTTGCCTGTGTGTTGGTGCTTCTGGGATATACATAATCATTACCAATAAAATAGAAATTTTTACCGTAGTTCTCTACTGCCCAGGGTACCAATACGGAAGACTGCTGATTGGGAACCACACCACAATAAATAATGTTATCTGAATATTCCTGACCTTCATAACTGATAGGATATACCAACAGATTGTCATATTCCTCTACCACACTGAGTACTGCTTGACGGCTGGAGGAAGAACAGCATCCCACGATCGCTACAACATTGTCCTCCGTGATCATCTTCAATGCTTTTTCTGCCGCCAGAGAAGGTTCTCCATTATAATCTTCCGATACATATTCAATCTGCTTTCCGTTAATTCCTCCGGCTGCATTTACCTGCTCTACTCCCAGTACAGCACCATTGTACATACATTTTTCAAGGGTTGCTTCCGAACCACCAAAGGAAAATAACAATCCGATCTTAATCGTATCTTCCGAGGACTCTGTGGTGCCTCCGGACGTTGCAGCCGCCACTGTTGTACCTGTACCGGATGCTGTCGCATCTTCTGCGGAAGAACCGCATCCGCTGAGCATTCCTACCATTAATCCAACGGAAACCATGCAAGCCAAAAATTTTTTCATCTTCTTCATAATCTGTTTCCTCCTCTTCTTTTCGGTAAAAAAAAGCAGGCAGCGAAGTTATTAAGCTCCGTTGCCTGATACGCATTTTATACCATCCGTTTTCCGACACGTCAACCTTTTTTCTGAAAATTTGCTTTGTCTCTTGCTTTTTTGTGCATTTTGTGGTTATATTGTTATCATTCAAGTATGCAAAGTGCATATTGCGTTCGTACGACAAAGGTGTCAGGGATTATCCCGGCACCTTTTTTGTTGTTAGAAACGGAGGTTACTTATGGTTACCGTAAAAGATATTGTGGAACTGGAATATTTTAAAAATCATGGCATCTCGCTGTTAGGCGGTGCCTCCGGATTGATGCGTGAAGTGTCCGCCGTCAATCTCATCCAGCTTTTTACTTTCGATCAGTGGATGCGTGGAAAAGAGGTTCTTCTCGTCAACGGCGTTGGTCTCCATCTTGATCAGGCAGCCAATATTACAACCATTATTGATAAGGCTTATAAAAAAGATGTGGCCTGCATCATTTTTATGAAAAATCACTTCCTGTCTTCTATGCCGGAGGTGGCCATTTCCTACGCAGATGCCATCGGGTTCCCGATTTTCTGGATTCCTTCTGAACCACCTTTCAGTGAATCCATCAGTATTATCTGCGACTATGTATCCACAAAACGATCCCAGGAAAAAAGCATCTCTGACCTAACCCGCAGTCTGCTGCTCTATGACACGGAAATGGACTCTTCCCTGATCCGTCAGCAGCTTCATGATCTGAAGTACACCGCTCCCGGGTGCCGCGTCATAGTCTTCAGAACGGAAAACTCATCTGTCTCTGAGAATCCGGTTCTTCTGAACAAGATCTACCGTAAAATATCCCAACATCTGCCGGTGTTCTGTCCTGACGAAAAGAATGCACCCCTGTACCTGATCACCGAAATGCGGTTAACAGTATTACTGCCCATAAAGGAACTATCTGATCTGCAGCGCTTTATGCAGAAGCTTCTTGAGAATCTGTCACAGGATGATAAAAAGATTCCTTTGAAAATAGGCTGCGGAAGATATTATACGCAGCCAAAGGACTATAAGAAAAGCTACCAGGAAGCCTGCCATTGTCACAAAGCCTGTCCTGACGGTAAGAGTACTTATCTGGCGTATGAGGATCTCGGTCTGCTGCAGTTATGTATTGATACCTCCTATCCTGAATATATCGTTGCCTATATTCAGAAAAAGCTTCATCCCATTGTAGAATATGATCTTGCCAATCATTCGGAATTATTGCACACGCTTACTGTACTGGCGGAAAACAACTTTAATATCTCCCATGCGGCCCAGCTTCTCTATGTCCACCGGAATACCATGATCCAACGGGTTACCAGAATCTGTTCCCTTTTGGATTGTGATCTGGAGGATCACAATACCAGACTGGAATTATCTGTGGCTCTATATCTGAATAAATACTACAAAGTGCAGAATGTCTCCTGAACACCGCAAACTAATATGCAATTTGTACATTGCGATTTTCAAGTGCTCCTGTTACAGTGGAATTGGCAAAGGTGCTGTGGATACCTTTGCTAATTTTATTTTTGGGAGGTAATTGTGTATGAGTAAGAGATTTTGGGAATGGGAACCAGCATTTGAAATTCAGCCTGAAGAATGTGCTTTTCTGATCATTGATATGCAAAAAGGCTTTGTCGATGCCGGTGCTCCGCTGGAAGTGCCCATGGCAAGAGAGCAGGCTCCTGCTATCGCTGACTTTGCAGACTTTTGCCGGTGCCATAATGTTCCCGTTCTGTATTCCAGGTTCGCCTACAATAAAGATAACACCTACGATTTTTATTACCGCATGGCTCCCCAGCGGGGACTGCGTGAGGATGCGGACGGCAATGATTTCGATTATCCTAATCCGGAGACCGCTATCTCCGATCTCGTAGAGCCGGTGGAAGGCGACATCATTTTCGATAAATACGGATATGATTGCTTTGCCTTTTCTTCTCTGGGAGAGGAATTGGAAAAAAGAAACATCAAGACACTGATCATTGCCGGAACTGTGGTCAACTGGTGTGTCGACAGTACCATTCGCAGTGCCTACCATCAAAAATACAATGTTGTTGTCGTGGCTGACGGTGTCAGTGGCTGTGACCAGGCAGGACTTTCCGGTGACATGTGGCAGACCATAGAGCTGGATCACTTTGCAGAAGCTTTCGCCCGCGTTCTGACGGCTGAAAATCTGAAAAAAGAGATGCTTTCGCATCTCTCCTGAATAGTTACCTGAATATGATTATTCATGCAGTTGTCCGTCAACGATCCTGACGATCCGTTTGGCGGACTGTGCTACGCCCAGGTCGTGGGTGATCATGACAATGGTGTTGCCCATATCATTCAGTTCCCGGAACAGCCTCAGCACTTCTTTACCGCTGGTCTGATCCAGAGCACCGGTAGGCTCATCCGCCAGAAGGATCGCCGGCTGTCCCACCAGTGCTCTGGCAATGGATACTCTCTGCTTCTGTCCGCCGGACAACTCGTTGGGCTTATGTCCGATACGGTGATCCAACCCCAGCAGTTTGATAGTATTTTTACACTTTTCTTCTGCTTCCTCATGAGTCATGCCACGCATCAGCAGGGGCATGATAATATTCTGCATGACATTATAGGTCGGGATCAGCTGATAGTTCTGGAAAATGAACCCGATCTTTTGGTTGCGCACCATGGTCAGATCGTCCTCTTTGGTCTCGTGGATTGCCATACCATCCAGATAATATTCCCCACTGTCCATCACATCCATACAGCCGATCATATTCATTAACGTAGTCTTGCCGGAACCGGAAGGGCCTAAGATTGCCACATATTCTCCCTTATTCACCTGAAAATTGATGTCCTTCAGGATCGGCAGACGTTCCTCTCCCAGCATATAGCCTTTATTTATATTTTTCATGGTGATCATTGCGTTTTCCATCATAAACCTTACGCCTTTCGCACTATTCCTGATTCAGAGCTTCTACGGGGATCAGTCTTGATGCCTTATATGCCGGATAGAAGCCAAACAGACTTCCGGTGAGGACACCGAATAACAATGACAGCACTGCTCCCTGTACCGATAATGACACCCTGATATTGAACAATTCCACCAAAGGAGTGATCCCCAGAGAGAGTAAAACTCCCAATACGGCCCCCACCAGGCTGGTAAAGCTGGCTTCCAGCAAAAACTCCAGCAGAATATCCTTTCGGGAGCAGCCCAGTGCTTTCAGAATACCGATCTCATTGGTACGCTCCTTAATGGATACAAACAATACATTCATAATGCCGATACCGCCGACAATAAATACGATCACCGCCATGGAGATCAACAGTAATGTCAGTGTCTCGTTGGAAGCAGAGGCTGCCTCCATCTTACTTCCGGCATCACTGATGGTAAATGTAGTGCTGGAATAGCTTTCTTTTAAGGCACTCTCCACCCCTGTCATTACAGTGTCCACCTGATTCACATCTTCTGCGATCACGGTAATGGTGGGACTGATGCCCGTACCGGTAATATACTTGATACCGGTCTCATAAGGCACATAGATCGCCGTATCCGGGCTGATGCCGGATGCCACAGTTCCCATCTCGGATAATACCCCGGACACTATATATGGACGTCCATCGATGTACACGGTACCATCATAGGCATCGTAGGCGCTGCCGAAAATTTCCTTTGCCACGGTGGCACCCAGCACGCACACCTTTTCCTTGCTCTCGTTGTTTTCTTCTGTGAGGAAATCCCCGATGGCCATTTCCAGATTACTGATGGTGGCATAATTGTCCTCCACACCGGCAATGGTGTAATAGGAAGCAGAGGTCATATCGCCTCCCTCCACGGATGCTGTAGTGGAATAAGAGATCGTAGTTGCAGAGATTCCGGAGACAAAAGTCGCCAGATCATCACAGTCTTCACTGGTCAATATCACGGCTTCGCTCTCATCCTCCTGTCCGAATCCGAAGAATCCGCCGAAGTCCATGCCACCACCGGGACCACCAGACGTACCGCCGCCGGAACCTCCTCCGGGTCCTCCGCCCATGTTGGTGACGGTAACGTTTCCTCCACCGCCCGGCATTTCAAAGCTAAAACCGCCGCTGTCACTGCTGTCACAGGAAATATCAATGGCTCCGGCATTCAGGTTCTTGAACTGCTCCGCCACTTCTTCTTTTCCACCGGTACCTATCGCCAGCACCAGCATTATGGTGGCGGATCCCACAACGATACCGATGGAAGTCAGGATCACTTTGAATTTATTCTGTGACAGGTTCAGCCACACCAGACGCAATATTTCGGATAATCTCATAATTTACTTCTTCCCTTCCATTGATTTCCCACAATAAATGCTCTACTTCGTAATGCTGCTTTCGATCAATACGATATCTCCTTCCGCAATATCTCCGGAAATCTCTATATTGGAACCATCTGACAGTCCTGTCGTTACTTCTTTTTTCTCGACACTGCCATCTGCAGTCTTCACTTTGACATAGGTTTTGTCATCCTCTGTGATAATGGCTCTGCGTGACACATACAGTACGTCTGCGGTCTCTTCCGTAACAAAGGTCACATCTCCTGTCATGCTCTGGAACAGTCCGGAGACATCTCCTTCCAATGTGACGGTTACGTCATAAGTTATATTTCCGCTGGAATCCGAGGCCGCATCCCCGATGGCTGTCACCTTTGCCGTAAAGAGTTCCTCCGGATACGCCGTCAATGCGACATTCGCCGCAGATCCCAGAGAAATGTCCGTCATGTCATCTTCCTCCTCTGTTACGGTCATGGTCACTTCATCCATATCATATAAGGTGACCAGAGAGGTTCCCGTGCTGATCTTGTCTCCGGCTTCCAGTTCCACACTGGTAATGACACCATTGTATCTGGCACATACCGCATTGCCGTCAATATAGGTACTGAATTCATTCCATTTTTCCAAAGTCTCATCATAGGTTTCCTGTTGATCGGACAATTCCTGCGCCAGATACCCCAGTGCAATGTCATAGGTCTCCTGTGCGGTATTGTAAGCCAGTGTCCGCAGTTTTTGAGTCTCGGCTGCGGTCAGTTTCCCCTGCTCCAGTTCCCGTTTTGCCTTATTGTAGGCGGTTTCGGCAGTGGTTACATTTTCCTCCGCCTGCTCTACTCTCTGTTCCAGCTCTTCCTTCTGCTGCTCCAGGGAATCTGCCGTGGACTGTGCCTGCTCCGTCAGCTGCGCATAATAAACATATCCATAAGTATCATCTGCTGCGTCTGTACTGTTCAGGCTATATTTACAATTCGACAATACCTGTGCCGCATCCTCATAGGCTGCCGTTACTTCCTCCAGCTGTGCCCGGTAATCTTCCAGGCTGCTCTTCGCCTGCTCCAGCGTGCTCTCCGCAGAATCTACCGTATTCTGAAGCTCCTGCAATGTAGTACTGTACTCGGTATCAATATAACTGCCGTAAGCAGTGCTGCTGTCATAAGTGTATTTTGCCTGTTGTTTTGATAGAGTCTGGTCGGCTTCCACCGCCTCCAGATCCGCTTTTGCTTTCTCCACGTTAGACTGCAGTTCGTCTTCCAGGTCGGAGACACTGTCTTCTTCCAACAGGTACAGGGGATCTCCCTCGGACACCTGCTGCCCAACGGAGACCACTACCTCCGCCACGGTCAGAGTAGAATCATCACCGTTGCTGCCAGAGCTGCTGCCGCCCATATTGAAGATCTGCCCAAACATGTCTAAGCCTCCCTGGGCTCCGCCACCGGATGCACTCATGCCGCCAAATCCTCCGGAACCAGAACTACTGCCGGCAGTACTACCGGAGGAGCCGCCGGAGGAACTGCTGCCGGAAGTATCCGTTCTCTGCAGGGCACTCATATCCAGATCAAAGGTCTGATCCACCGTACCGATGTCCACAGAGCCGCTCTCCGTCACACCTTTGACCAGTGTCCCATATTTTACGGTGGTCTCTTTATAGATGACTTCCGTATCGGAACCACCGGAGATACCAATGGCACCAGCCACTACAGCGATCACGCAGACACCACAGACACCTGTGGTGAGCTTGCGCCTTTTCGACCAGCTTTTCCATGATCCGATCCGGCTCATCCGATTTTTTATAGTTTCCTTGATCTTTTTCCCATTTTCATTCTGCTTCATAACTGTTCCCAATCATTCCTGTCTGATTTTCAACATTTGCTCCATCCGTCTGATTTATTGTCCTCCGGGACCGCCAGGCATTCCACCGCCGAAGCTGCCGGAATTACCACCCCCGGGACCACCCTGGGGCATGTCACCGCCTCCCGGCATCTGCATATCCTCCGACATATGGAATTCGTTAAATTCCTGAACACCCATATCGCCATCGGTCGTCGTACCGGAGCTGCTGTCAGAATCGGAAGCTTCCTCCGTACTCCTGACTTCCTCCTCAGAGCTGACTTTACTTGCCAGGTAAATGGTATCGCCCTCTTCCAATCCGGACAGAATCTCGATATCTACGCCGTTGGTGGTACCGGTCTCTACCTCTGTCAGTTCTTTACCGCCCAAGGCTGTCTTGCGATACACATAGGTCATGCCGTTTTCTTCTACGATGGCTTTGCGGGATACATAGAGGACGTCTTCCTTCTCTTCCGTAACGAAGATCACATCTGCCGTCATGCCGCCGTAGAGCTGTTCCAACGCACCCTCCACGCTGATCTCCACAGTGTAGCTTACCGTGTTGCTGTAATCGGAAGTAGCCGTGGTATTGATGGAGAGAATGCTTCCGGTATAGGAATCCTCAGGGTATGCCGTAAAGGTGATATCTACCGCATCTCCCACCTGCAGATCCACGATATCCTCCTGAGTCACATCCACGGAGATCCGCATATCCTCTGCCGTTGCATAGGACAACAGGGTTCCTGTAGTAGTCAGGCGGTCTCCCTCTTCCTGACTGACCCCGGTGATCACCCCATCCTCTGTGGCATACAGAACACCGTCGCTTCCGACAAAATCTTCAAAAGCCTGCAGCTGTTCTTCCCGATTCTCTTTGGTCTCTTCTGATTCCTGTAAGGTTTCCTTCAGATCTTCCACGGTAGCATTGTATGTGGTCTGCGCATTCTCTCCGGTGATCACTGCTTCCTGATACGTCTCTTCTGTATCCAGCTTATCGATTTTTTGCTTTGCCTGTGCCGCTGCCAGCTGGTTCTGCAGATCGATGATGGCACTTTCATTTTCCGATAGAGCATTCTCTGCCTGTGTCAGTGTTGATTTCGCCTGCTGATACTTGGATCTTGCGCTGAGGTAACTGGTCTGGTACGTCATAAAGTTTACCGTATTGTCCATTCCGGCGCCTTCATAACCTTCCTTTGCTGCTTCGTAATCCTCCAGTGCTTCCTGATAATCTTCCTGTGCTTCCGCCAGTTTTTCCTGCAGGGAAGCCGTATTTGCCTGCTTCTGCTCCAGCTGCACCTGTAGGGCTGCCACGTTATTCGTCACACTCGTTCCGGCGGTATTGCGGATGGATGCTGCATAGGAAGCACTGATTTTCTGTGTATCATAATCGGTCTGGGCTTCCAGCAAGGACAGTTCATAAGTACTCTCTGCCTCCGCATAGTCTGCCTGCGCCTCCACTACCGCATTCTGCAGCAATGCCCGGACCGCTTCTACGCTGTCCTCCGTGAATTTCAGAAGCTTCTCTCCTTCAGTGATCCGTTGTCCGCTGGCGACGTAGATTTCCTCGATTTTCAGGTATTTCTGCACAGTATCATCGTCATCATCATCGCTGTCATCATCGTCGTCATCGCTGACATCCAGATCCAGATCATAATCAATGGATTTCGTGTTGTATTCCAACGATCCGCTCTCGGTCACACCTACCTTTAAGGTACCTCGCTCTACGGTCTCTTCCTTGTAGACCCACTCTTCCTGCTGCAATAACGGCGCAATGAATACCGTATAACAGGCTGCAAGGATCAATAGGAATAGTCCAATGCCTGCCAAAATCAGCTTCTTCTGCTTCTTTGTGAGGGATTTCAGTTTTTCAAAATGTGTTCTTTTTAATTTCATGACTGTGACTGGCCTCCCTGCTGTTCATTTGCATTTTCCGTAGATTCCCCGTTGTCGGAGCCGCCTTTCGGCATGCCACCGTTTTCTGGCATTTCTCCACTGCCCGGAACTCCTTCCGGCATGCCACCGTTTTCCGGCACTTCTCCGTTACCCGGGGCTCCTTCCGGTATCTCACCATTTTCCGGCTTTTCTCCTCCCGGACCGCCCTGTGGCATCGCATCGCCGCCGGACACGTCTCCGGGTCTGCCCTGCATGCTCTGCTGTAACTGCTTGATCTCTTCCTCCGTCATACCGAAAACTACGGTGACGGATTCGTTAGCACTTAAACTGTTCTTTTCATCCTCTACCGTGATCTGTACCGTCACGCTGTATGTGACACTGGTACGGCTGTCAGATGAGGATACCGGATCAACGGCTGTGATCACACCGGTATATCTGCTGCCTGCGGAGGACTGCACATAAGCACTGTCGCCTACGGTCAGTTTTGCAATATCCGACTGATCTACCGATACGGAGACAGTCAACTCCTTCGGATTACTGTATACAAATACGACTGCTCCGGAAGTCAGAACCTGCTCCGCCCGCACCATGGTCCGCAGGATCGTGCCGTCCTCAGACGCATAAAAGTATCCATCCCCTACGCTGCTTTCAAACAGTTCCAGATTCTCTCTGGCATCTTCATAAGTACTTTTCAGAGATGCCAGGTCGGACTTAGCTTTTTCCACTGTGGTGTTGTAATCGCTCTCTGCCCGTTCTGCACTGGACAGGGAAGTCTCATAGGTCAGCTTTGCCTGCGCCAGCTGGATCTCATAATTTTCTTTAGCTTCCGTCACTGCCTGCTGGAGACTGGGAAGCTTTAACTGCAAAGTCTGTAATTCAAAAGCTGCATTGGTTAATGCATCCTCGTATTTATCTTCTGCTTCCTCCAAATCCTTCAGATTCTCTTCCAGAATACTGTAAAGAGAAGCTAAAATGCTGGCGTTGGAAGTTCCGCCGCTCTGAGGCTGCGCATTATTTCCGGAAACATCAACGCTCATCTGCGTCGATCCACCACCACCGCTGCCGGTGACCTGGGACCAGCCCACACCCCACTCTTCCATCTTTGCTGTCAATGCTTTCAGGTTTTCATCATAAATAGCCTGATACTCATCCACCTTGAAATAACTCTTATAGGAACCGTCACTGACATAAGATTCGTACTCCGCAATGTCATCTTCCGCATCCTGCAATTCCTCTTCCGCCCTGGTCACTGTGCTCTGCAGGCTTACCACAGTCTCATCATAGATTTCTTTCGCCTGTTGTCCTGTGAGAATGGCACTGTCTCTTGTATACTCCGCTGTGATCAGGCTCTGCTCATATTCAATGGCTCCGGTACGGTATGCCAGCTCCGCATCCTCCAGGTCTCTCTCCAGTTCCTTTCTGGCTTCCTCCACACTGTCCTCCGTAAGCTTTAAAATCTTATCCCCTGCACTTACTTCTTCCCCGGAGGCTGCATAGACTTCCTCGATCTCCAGCTCCGTCGTCAGATTTTCCACGTCGAAGGTCTCCTCCGTAATACCCACATTCGTAACCCCGGAGGCTGCGATCATATCCTCTGTGAAGGTCAGTCCCGACAGGTTATCCGGCAGGGTGAATTCTGATCTGTTGCTGTTCTTATGTAATATCATCACCGTTGCCACGGAACCGCCGCCCAGTGCAAGTACCAGTACCAGTGCTGTAATGACCCATTTTTTCCGGGATTTTTTATTTTTGGGCTTGACACTGTCCTTTTTATGAGAAAATATCAGTTGTTTGATTTCATTGATTTTCACGGCGAACCTCCAGTTGCAATTTCGTCCAATATCCGTTGTTTTCTCAAGTATAGGAAAATTTTGTATTGAAAAAGTGTTCACTTTGTGAAAAATCTGTGTCCTGTAAGGGATTTTATCCTCGCACACATCTATTCACCTGCACAAACAGAACACAAAAAAGACAGCGTTATCAGCTCCCTTTGGGGAAAAACTTTAACACTGCCTTCTATATATACTATATATGATGTCGGGGAGCAAAAGCCCCCGACTTTGATGCCTACGGATTGTTCCCTATAGCTTATTTATTTTGGTGGGAGATACAGATATCTTCCAGATTCTGCGCTCCTTCCGGTCCGATGGGTCTGCCGCCTGTGGTAATGCCCCATCCGGCACGGATACGGATGATATCGTCAATCTGCCCCTGGGACAGCAGGGTCTTTTTTCCTAAGATAAAGTTATTCATCATCAATATCTTCGCATAATATTCCGTGGTTTCCATGCGGTAATAAGCCTGCATGAGATTGTCACCCCAGGTCAGTGCGCCGTGGTTTGCCAACAACACGACATTGTATTCCCGGCAATAGGGCGCCACCGCTTCCGGCACTTCCTCTGTACCCGGCAGGGCAAAATGCACTAACGGCACACACCCCAGTGACAACACACCTTCCATCAATACCGGTTCTTCCAGACTGATGCCTGCACAGGCAAATGCCGTCGCTGTCAGAGGATGTGCATGTACCACGCCCTGTACCTTCGGGTTCTCTTTGAATACTCTGAGGTGCATCTTGATCTCGCTGGAAGGCTTGTGCGTTCCCTCCAACACATTCCCGTCCAAATCCAGCTTCACCAGCATGTCCTCTGTCATAAATCCCTTAGAAACTCCCGTAGGTGTCGCCCAGATCTCATTATCTCCGACCTTACAGGAGATATTCCCGTCGTTCGCTGCCACGAAGCCGCCCTGATACATCCTGCGTCCTACCTCTAAGATCATCTGTTTTGCCTGTACATCTGTTATATATTCCATACTAATCTCCATTCCGCAGACGATTCCTTCCATCGGAGGAATCGCAAATCAAATTTTCCGTTCCGCATGCATTAATATATTACCTTATTGCCCTTCTCCTTGTCCAGCTGATACCATACTTTATCAATCTGAGAAAATGCTATTCCCGGACATTTTTCCTGCTGATATTCCCAACAAGCCTTTTTTATGATACTAAAAATACCGGTTAATGTCACCTCGTATCTATACAAATAAACGTCAAAATGCTATAATTAGATTTAAATCATTTTGCAAGCACAAACTAAGGAAGTATAGCGCTATGACACGGAAGAAAATCAAATTTTTCCATACCAAATGGCTGCTGCCGTTATGGATACTTCTTATCAGCAGTATTGTCTTATATATAATCGCTCATACGGTACAGCAGGCCGACTCCAGGCATCTCCGTACTCTTGCGGAATTGAATGCTGTAACCTACGGTGATAACATGATCGCAGATCTGAATGCCGGTATCAATATCACGGATACACTGGAGCAGCTTCTGATCAGTACTGACGGCAGAATCGACAAATTTGATACCATTGCGGACAGAATGATGGCGGATTACGTCCGGAGCATCCAGCTGGCTCCCGGGGGCATTGTAACAGATATCTATCCCGCCGAAGGCAATGAAGCAGGTAAAATAGACCTGATCCATGACAAATACCGCGGAGAGACTGTAAATTACAGCATTGCCAATGATGCGCTTATCATACATGGTCCTTTTGAGCTGGAGCAGGGAGGACACGTTCTTTCGATCCGTAATCCTGTTTTTTTACAGGATGAGAAGGGAACTCCCTATTTTTGGGGTCTGACTATGGTTATCATCAAGGTTCCTGATATTTTTCAGCATTCTGCTGATAACTTAACCACTTTCGGTTATCAATACCGGCTATCGAAGACCATCTCACCTCTGACCGATGAATATACCGTCGTAGACCAGTCGGAGGAGATACTGACGGATCCCGTCGCTTATGATTTTACTCTGGGAGGCTGTAGCTGGAAGCTGGAAGTCATGCCCACCGGTGGCTGGAAGAATGACACACTTTTACGACTGATAGTATTATGTGATGTTACAATAATCTTACTGCTGGAGGTTCTTACGATATCTATACTGCTCGTTGACGAGCAGCGCAAAAAGTACCGCAGACTCTCCCTGACGGATTCTATGACCGGTCTCTTAAATCGTACCGGGTTTAATTTGCAGCTGGAGGAGTATCTGGAGGGAAACAAGCAGAAAAACTGTGTCGGAATATTGCTGGACGTGGATAATTTTAAATTCATCAATGATGTCTATGGTCATACTATCGGTGATCAGGTTCTATTGCAGCTTTCACAATCCTTAGTGCAGGCTTTTCCGGATAATTCCATAATTGCCAGAAATGGCGGTGATGAGTTCTGCGTCATCCTGAAGGATTGCAGTGCAAAAGAGGCTGCCTCTCAGATAGAAGCTTTCAGCAGGGTTTCCCGCTCTTTTTCAGCTAAGGGCATCGAGCACAATTACAGCATTTCCCTGGGCTATGCGGAATACCCCACCAACGCAGAAAAAGTCTCTGACATTCTCCGTTATGCCGACATTGCGCTCTATGAGGTAAAATTACAGGGAAAACATGGTGCCCTGGCCTACCGGCCGGATTTCCATAATTCGAAACGGACACAGCTTGGTTTTGCATTATCGGATATTTCTGACAACCTGCCGGGTGCCTTTTTCATCTACCGGGCCGACAAGGAGGATGAACGCATCCTGTATGCCAATCAGGAGATGCTTCAGCTGACAGGATGTACGGATCTGGACGATTTTATGCATTTTACGAAACGGCAATTCCGTAATCTGGTACATCCCGAGGATCTGGCACAGGTAGAAGAAAGCATCTGGCAGCAGATAGAATCCGGCATGAACGGATACAATGATTATGTCAAATACCGACTTGCTGCCAAAGATGGAACTTATAAGACGGTTCTGGATTATGGGCGTATCGTGGAGAGTGAACATTATGGCTCGGTTTTCTATGTGTTAATAGTGGATTACGATTTTATAGAATCCCATTATCATCATTAAAGGCATCCCCGGTTACTTCCGGAGATGCCTTCTCTCTTCCTGGGATTCCTGCGCTCTCCTTTTCGTTCTATTGCTCAATTAATATATTACTTTATTACCTTTTTCCTTATCTAACTGATACAGGACTTTATCTATCTGAGAAAATGCGATTTCCGGGCACTTCTCCTGTTGATACTCCCAACAATCTTTTACGTACTTGCAATAAAGTTCTGTCAGCATAGGGATCTTCGTCATTGTTTTGGGATAATCCATAGCATATAGTTCCCGATATGCCCGCTGATCAATAATAGGGAATACCTCCGGGTAATAAAAATGCAACACCGTACTTGCCATCGGAAGCTGCATTCCCTTCGTTTGCAGTAATTTTTCTATGACCTGTGCTGTCTTTTCATCCTCCAATGCCTGCAAAGGCGTTTTAATCTCCTTTAATGAAAAAATGGCATCTATCAGTTCCTCTGTCACCTGCGGTCTACGATTCATCTTCCACAGGACGATCTCGTTGATAATATCCCTGTTCTCCCGATAGTCACCGGCTTCTGCCACCGCTGCTCGATTCCTGATATCCGTACTGTCATCGTATGTAAAATGGCTAAGTATTTCCTGATAATTCATAGTTCACCTCAATGTCAGTTGGCATTCATGCCGTATTCTTTCGTACCCAGTTTTCTTTTCCATAAGCTTTCCGCATTTATTAAAATATCTGAAAAATGTAAAAGTGCCATGAAATATCTCCTTTTTATTGAAGTATCACTTAATGCATTTTATTTAATCAAATTCGCCATTCTTCAATCATGCAAATATATTGACTCACTTGCATTCATTATATCATATTTCAATCCTTTTCTATGTAATATTTCTCTTGATTATACGCTTTGCGTACGTTATATTATTTATAAACCCATACGCTTTGCGTATATATTTAAGGAGGTAAAATGAATACACAAGATACTTTGATAAAACTAAGAACCAGCACAGGAATGACCCGAAAAGAGTTTTGCCAATATTTCGGAATTCCCTACCGCACTTTACAGGATTGGGAGTTAGGAAACCGTACTATGCCAGATTATTTATTGCGCTTAATGATATATAAAATTAAGATAGAACAATTACATAGCCAAGATACCACCTCCGATTCATGTAAATAAGTAATATTTCATAGGAACATCTTGACAATATGTTGTATTCAACATATTATAATATTAACAGAACGAGGAAAACTAATGTACGAAGTTCTTTTTTACGACACCATTGACGGAAAATGTCCCGTTCAGTTGTATTAACCAATGGTTTCATTAAAAAAACGAATAAAACACCGATTGCGGAGAAACTTTTAGCACAAAAATATAAGGATGATTATGAGCGGAGGTATGGCAATGAGCAATTATAGGGCTTATAAGGAAAAAGCTTTACAAAATCCTGAGGTAAAAACCGAATATGATGCTCTCCAGGCAGAATACGACATCATCCAATCATTAATTGATGCAAGAGCAAATCAAAATATTACACAAAAAGAGTTATCTCTTAAAACAGGAATTCCACAGGCTGACATAAGCAGAATAGAAAACGGTACCCGGAATCCCAGTTTGAGTACGCTGAAAAAGCTGGCTCAGGGACTGGGGATGCAATTAAGACTTGAATTTATTCCCGACTCTGCGAAAAAAGTATAAAAACAAATATAGCAAAAGATAATTAACGAATAGCAAAAATTCCTTCGGGGCATACTGATTCCGGAGGAATTTTTATATGAAAGATCAGATCAAGTCTTACTTACAACGTTTAAATAATGGAGAAACTTTGGAAAGCGTCCAGGCGGATTTCGTCCGGGAATGTAAGGATGTGGATCCTGCTGAAATTATGCAGGCCGAACAAGAGCTGCTGCGAGAGGGTACTTCTATCGAAGAATTGCAGCGGCTCTGTGATGTGCATTCCGCCCTGTTCCATGGTTCCACGACAGAAGAGAAAATTGCCAATGCCGAAAAAACTGCAGACCGTTCTCCAGATGCCCGGAAGCGGCACGCTGAGGACATAAAGGGCCAACGGCTCTCCGCTGCTGCCGCCCTGATCCAGATCTCCGGGCATCCCCTGCAGACTTTTACGCTGGAAAATGCAGCACTGGAAAAGCTGATTGCCCGTGCGAGACAGGCATTGGAAAATAATGGAATTACCGATGAACTGCTTGACGAGCTGCGCCAGATCGCTATCCACTATGCCAAAAAAGGAGACTTGCTTTATCCACATTTGAAGGTGCAATATGGAATCAGCGGCCCCTCTGCGGTCATGTGGACAGTGGATGATGAGATTCGGGATGAACTGAATGCCCTTGCAAAACAAAAGAAACAGAAGGACACCGATGCATGGAAACAACGCCTGAAAGCCGTGTTGACCCGCATGGAGGAAATGATCTACAAGGAATCCAATATCCTCTTCCCCAACTGCGCACTGAATTTCTCGGAGGAGGAATGGTATCACATCTACCGGGATGCTAAAGATTATGCGGAATGCTTCGGTATCCGTGGTGACAGTTGGGAGGCTGCGGAAACATATCTGGCCGACACTGCCTCTACGGCTGACACCATGTCTGCGGAACATGCTTTTGCAGCCGGTGAGACCAGAATCCATCTTCCCGGCGGCAGTCTGACCCTGTCACAGTTAGCTGCTCTCCTGAATACCATTCCATTGGAGATTACCTTCGTGGATATTGATAATGTCAATCGTTACTTCAACGAAGGTCACAAGGTATTCAAGCGTCCCGGTATGGCATTGGGCCGGGAGGTCTTCACCTGTCACCCACCTAAAATCGAAGAACGGGTCCGCCGCATTATCGAAGAATTCCGCTCAGGGAATCTGGACCAGGTACCGGTCTGGATGGACAAGGGCGGTCGGACTTTCTTAGTGACTTATTACGCTGTCCGGGATAAGCAGGAGCAATATCTGGGAACGCTGGAACTGGTACAGGACATGGAGTTTGCAAAAGAGCACTTCCAATAAGGAATGTGCTCTTTTTGCTGTCACTCAATATAGTCTTGCCTGTCTGTTCCTGATTTCTTCCTGCGCCTCTTCCACATAAAGCTGTGCATTCTCCAGATTCCACCGGATCTCTTCTTCGGTAACAGCACGTCTTACTTTCCCGGGATTGCCGACGACCAGTGAATTATCCGGGATCTCCACGTTCTGTGTCACCAGCGCTCCGGCACCGATGATGCAATTTTTCCCGATTTTGCAGCCGTTCATCAGAATGGCTCCCATACCGATCATGGTATTGTCGCCGATCTTACAGCCGTGGACGATCGCACCGTGTCCAATGGTCACATGGTCTCCGATCTCCACCGGATATCCGCTGCCCAGATGCACTACCGCATTGTCCTGAATATTGCTCTCTTTGCCGATGACAATGGAGTCCCGGTCGCCCCGGACTACCGCATTGTACCAGATTCCGCTGTTTTCTCCGATCGTCACATCTCCCAACACCACCGCTCCGGGCGCTATAAATGCTGTATCATGAATCTGCATATATTCTCTGCTCCTGTTCTGTTCCTGTTTTGTTAAAATTTTCTTCCCTATAACATACAGTTTATCACATTTTTTCTGAGCAATATCATATAATTTACAACATTTTTTCTGACCAATATTTTATATCTTACTACATTTTTTCCAATCAAAAAGGAACATTCCTCAGAATTGTTCCTTTTACAGTCTCATGATTCCTTCCAATGCAGTCTGTGCAGCTCTCCATCCCTCTGCATGCTCTCAAACCCCTGCTGTCTGAGCGCCTCGTAAAGCACGATGGCTACGGAGTTGGACAGATTCAGGGAACGGATCTCGGGAAGCATGGGGATACGGATGCAGGTCTCTTCATGCTCTACCAGGATCTCTTCCGGAATTCCGGCGCTCTCCTTGCCGAACATGATGTAGTCGTCCGGTCCGAATTTCACATCGGTATAAGTCTGGTGTGCCTTTGTAGTGGCCATCCAGATCTTCGCTCCGGGATGCATTTCCTGGAACTCCTGAAAATTCATATATCTGGTGACATCCAGATGCTGCCAGTAGTCCATACCGGCTCTCTTGATCTCTTTTTCATTCAGACGGAAGCCAAGGGGCTCGATCAGATGCAGGCTGGTGCCGGTAGCCACACAGGTTCTTCCGATATTTCCAGTATTTGCCGGGATCTCCGGCTGGTGTAATATAATATGCATAATTTATCCTCTACAGCATAGTAACTATTCAGCGCCACTTACAGCCTATGGTTCCGAATAGTTACTTAGCATGCCTTATTTATTATTTTGTTCTGCTCTTAATTTTTCTACAAAATGTCCCAGTCTGCCAATGGCAGTCTTCAGCTTCTCCAGGGAGTACGCATAGGAGATTCTAAGATATCCCTCGCCACTGTCACCGAATGCGGTTCCGGGCACAGCAGCTACTTTTTCCTCCTCCAGGAATCTGGTGGCGAACTCTTCACTGGTCATGCCGAATTCCTTGATGCAGGGGAATACATAGAATGCACCGTAAGGTTCAAAGCACTCCAGCCCCATCTCACGGAACGCATTCATCAAAAAGCGTCTTCTCTGATTATACGCCGTACGCATCTCCTCGATGTCGGGATCTCCGTTTTTCAGAGCTTCCACTGCCGCATACTGGCTGGTGGTGGGAGCACACATGATGGCAAACTGATGGATCTTGGTCATCTGCTGAATGATGGCTGCTGGCCCACAACAGTATCCCAGTCTCCATCCGGTCATGGCGTAAGCCTTGGAGAAGCCGTTGATATAAACAGTTCTCTCCTTCATGCCGGGCAGACTGATGATGGACACATGCTTCTCTTTATAGGTAAGCTCTGAATAAATTTCGTCGGACATGACAAAAATGTCATGCTCCTCAATGATCTTCGCAATAGCCTCGAGATCAGACTTTTCCATAATGGCTCCCGTGGGATTGTTGGGAAACGGAAGGATCAGTACCTTCGTCTTGTCCGTAATGGCCGCCTCCAGCTCCTCTGCTGTCAGGCGGAATTCATTCTCTGCCTTCAGGTCAATGATCACCGGAGTCGCTCCTGCCAGGATCGCACAGGGCTCATAGGATACGTAGCTGGGCTGGGGGATCAGGACTTCATCTCCCGGATTGCACATGGCACGCAGTCCGATGTCGATTGCCTCAGAGCCACCGACTGTCACCAGCACTTCATGCTGCCAGTCATAGGATACGCCCTGTTTTCTCCGGATCGTGTTGCAGATCTCCTGACGCAGATCCTTCAGACCGGCATTGGAGGTATAAAAGGTTCTTCCCTTTTCCAGGGAATAGATACCCTCGTCCCGGATGTGCCAGGGAGTATCAAAATCCGGTTCTCCCACACCCAGAGAGATGGCATCCTGCATCTCGCTTACAATGTCAAAAAATTTGCGGATACCCGATGGCTTGATATCCACTACTTTATCTGCTAATGGATTTCTCATGGAGTGATCATCTCTCTTTCATCTTCTTTTTTCGTAGCAAATGCGGTTCCGTGATCCTTGTATTTCTTCAGGATAAAATGCGTTGCTGTACTCAGCACGGAATCCAGTGTGGACAGCTTATCAGATACAAAATTAGATACCTCCCGCAGGGTCTTTCCTTCCAGAATAACCATCAGGTCGTATGCTCCGGACATCAGATATACGCTCCGGACCTCGGGATATTTGTAGATACGCTCTGCAATACTGTCAAAGCCCTGGCCTCTCTGGGGAGTTACACGTACCTCGATCAGAGCGCTTACTTTTTCAATGTCTGTCTTCTCCCAGTTGATCAAGGTATGATAACCACAGATGATCCCTTCTGCTTCCAGTGCTGCCAGTTCATTTACCACATCGATCTCTTCCACTCCCAGGATCACTGCCAGTTCCTTCAGATCGATCCTGCTGTTCTTCTCTATGATCGCTAATAATTCTTCTCTCATGCCACTATCTCCTTTATAACTTTTATATTGCATTTTCCCTTACATAAGGGGTGGATTCAGAATTTTACACGCTTTTATAAATCTCATCTCTCTGAGGACGATCCATATAACGGACTTCGTCCTCATTCAGGATCAGCCGGTCATTACTGTCTGTAAATCTCCCTACGATCACTGCCGGAATTCCCTCTGCCGCCAGTGCTTCCACCACTGCGGTTCCTTCCGGACTTGCAATGATCAGGCTTCCGCCGGATCTGAGTTCATAAGGATTTACATTACAGAATTCACATACCTCCACTGTCTCCTGTCTGAGAGGAAGCTTCTTCATATCTATTGTCAGTCCAACACCTGCACCCTCTGCCATTTCCCACAGCGCTGCAAATACACCGCCTTCGGAGATATCATGCATGGTACAACCGCCGGACTTCACGGCGGTAGCAGCCTCCGGTAAAATAGAATAATACCGGTCAAACGTTGCGGCTTCCTCCACCAGATATGCCGGATATCTGGCCATAAGCTTCTCTTGATTCCGGGCCGCCAGATCTGCAGTACCCTCCAGTCCGATCCACTTGGTAATAATGATATCCTGACCGGCGAGATTCTTCTGCCGACCTGCCTGTGTCGCCGCTTCAGCTTTCAGGATACCATATCCTGTTACCGTTGCAATCGGCTGTCTTACCGCAGAGCTTACTCTGGTCTGCCCACCGGTGATCTGGATATTCAGATCCGTTGCTGCCTTTTCAGCCTCTTCCATCAGGGCTTTCAGTTCCGGCTCCTCCACCGTCTCCGGCAGGAAGATCACCAGCTCTGCCGCCACAGGCTCTGCTCCTGATGTTGCAAGATTATTTGCACACTTTTGGAAAATGCGGTGCATCGGCATTACTGACAGATCTTCCCTCTCTGCCTCTGCCAGATCATTTTCACACTGAAGTTCTACCACACCTTCCTGAACGCAGGTTACCATCTGTCCCTCGGAAATAGGCGCAAAAACAGCGCAGTCTGCCCCCAGACCTGCGCTATTTGCTATTTCTGTCCTTTTATTTTTCAATTGTCTGAGAACGGAACGTTTGAGGACGTTCACTGGTACCTTGCCGCTGTTCATTGTCTCACCTTTAGTCGTCTACGATTTCTGTCTGCCCAGCAGCCGCTGCTGCTCTTGCATTTAACGCTGCTGCCACATTTTTCACATGATCAATGTTCGCTGTACTGATAGCTGCCATGATCTCTTCATACGCCTGGGGATCCGAGGTAGCGGTTCCCACGGTAGCACTTCGGGGCACCATCTTATAAGTACTGCTGTTGACCTGCTCTCTGCTGACCTCTACACCGTTTTCCATTGTGATCTTCCACAATCTTGCCTTATAGCCGATATGCGCACTCTCAGTTACGATATAACCGATGGGCTGACCGGCATCAGCATAGATCTGATCCGCAGGGGGTGTGATCGTCTCCAGCACTTCACTTTCATAACGTACGGAATGTCCGGCAGCTCTGGTCTCCTTACCATAGATGTTGAACGTGATCTGCTTGTCATGTGTATAGCCTTCTATGTAGATCGGTGCATCTGTATTGTTTACAAATTTAAAATCTTTTCCGGAGCTCTCCGCGATCGCTGCATCTGCAGAAGGATCCACATAACCGACGATCATGGAATGATTATAACGTTCCGTTACTTCCAGCTCCGCAAGTAATACTGCATTGTACAGAGTCGTGGATACCTGGCAGATACCACCGCCCAGACTGTCTACCACTTTTCCGCTGACATAAGAGCCCGCCATATAATAGCCGTTCGCCACGGAAAAAGGAGATACCGTCTCATATGTAGAGAATTCTTCTCCCGGATACAGGGTCGTTCCGTTGATCAGACTACAGCCGTTCGCTACATTGGCACTTCTGGAAGCTCCGGAGGTCTTATAGGATGTGGTAAAGCTTCCCAGTACATCCGTTACCTGTGCCAGCTCCTCAGCACTTCCCTTCGGCTCATCCACTACGATCTCCAAAGGAATGCTGCAGGCCTCATGATTCCACTCTTCTGTCAGATAATCATATACCGCATCAATAGATTTCTCTACATCCAGCACATATCCGGTCTGACCTTCCACCACGGTAAATTTACCGCCGTCCCGCTTCAGAGAGACGTTGATAGCTTCCTGATCATACTTGGTGCATCTGGTCAGCAGATCGTTGATCGCCTGTAAGTCAAAATCCAGTTCAATAGGATATACGTAATTTTCATGTTGCAGATCCATCAGGGTCTTGTAACGCTCAATGACATTTCCATGTGTCCCCAGTTCCAATGCTTCCTGCACCAGCTC
>CAKSAM010000028.1 GCA_934436245.1 uncultured Acetatifactor sp. | reverse complement strand
ACCGGATGATCCATGATGAATACGGGCTGGATCAGATGCTCTTCTACGAACTCCTCGAAGAACAGGTTCAGGATATCGCCCTTGGCATGACGTTCTTCGTAGTGTACACCCTTCTCGTCTGCCAGCTTCTTCGCTGCAGCGGTATCGGGAATCTGATCGAAGTCAACGCCTGCGTATTTCTTGACAGCATCTACCATGGTCAGTCTCTCAAAAGGCTTGCCCAGGTCAATGGTCTCTTCTTCATAAGGGATTACGGTAGTACCGCATACTTCCTGTGCCACATAGCGGAACATGTTCTCGGTCAGATCCATCATTCCGTAGTAGTCGGTGTATGCCTGGTACAGCTCCATCAGTGTGAATTCCGGATTGTGTCTGGTGTCCAGACCTTCGTTACGGAATACTCGGCCGATTTCGAAGACACGCTCCATGCCACCGACGATCAGTCTCTTCAGATACAATTCCAGGGAGATACGCAGCTTCACGTCCTCATCCAGCGCATTGTAATGGGTCTCGAAAGGTCTTGCTGCCGCACCGCCGGCATTGGATACCAGCATAGGGGTCTCTACCTCCAGGAAACCCTGTCCGTCCAGATAACGGCGGATGGCGCTGATAATTTTGGAACGCTTTACGAAAGTATCCTTAACGTCCTGATTCATGATCAGGTCGGTATAACGCTGACGATAACGGATATCGGTATTGGTCAGGCCGTGGAATTTCTCAGGCAGGATCTGTAAGCTCTTGGACAGCAATGTAACCTTTGCTGCATGTACGGAGATCTCACCGGTCTTGGTCTTGAAGACTTCACCTTCGATACCTACGATATCACCTACATCGTACTTCTTGAAATCCGCATAGGACTCTTCTCCGATGCTGTCTCTTGCTACATATACCTGGATATTGCCGGGCAGATCCTGTACATTACAGAAGGATGCCTTACCCATGACACGTTTGGACATCACACGTCCGGCGATGCGGACGGTCTTGCCTTCCAGTTCCTCGAAATTATTCTTGATATCGGTGCTGTGATGGGTCACATCATATTTGGTGATCTGAAAAGGATCCTTGCCTGCCTGCTGCAGGTTCGCCAGCTTCTCGCGCTTTACCTTAAGCAGCTGGTGGATGTCCTGTTCCTGTACCTTTGTGTTCTGTGTATCTGCCACTTTTTTCCACTCCTTACTCTATCTTACTTACTCAACGTTACTTCTCTGGATCTCCAGAATCTTATATGCGAATACACCTGCGGGTGTCTCTACTTCTACGGTATCGCCGACCTTATGGCCGATCAGTGCCTTACCTACGGGGCTCTCGTTGGAGATCTTGCCCTTTAAGCTGTTCGCCTCGGTGGAACCTACGATCTTGTAATCCAGCTCTTCGCTGTATTCGATATCCAGGATCTTGACCTGGCAGCCGATGTTGATCTTATCCAGATCTACTTCATCCTCAACTACGACTTCTGCATTCTTCAGGATCTTCTCCAGCTCTTCGATACGGGCTTCGATGTCTCTCTGCTCATCCTTCGCTGCATCGTACTCAGCGTTCTCGGACAGGTCTCCCTGCTCTCTTGCTTCCTTGATCTTCTGGGCAACTTCCTGACGTTTTACCACTTTCAGATCATGTAACTCATCCTCATATTTTCTGAGGCCTTCGTAGGTCAAAATGTTTTTCTTTTCCTGCATGATACCGCACCTTCCTGTTTTCTATATTTTGCGCTACCGACACTCCCGGCAACATAACTGCCTAATCAACCGAGTTATTATACCCATTTTTACTGATGGTGTCAAGGTATTCCAAGGCTTTTCGGGGTTCTTTCCATTCTTTTTTCAACGAAAAATAGAGAATTCCGGGACATTGTATTGCAAACCTTCTCTCCTTTTCCTCCGAGGCCGTAAAATCCAGCCAGATACTACCCTTTCCCAGATCTGCTCCGTAGATTTTTTCGTTATCGCAAAAATCCAGTACTACACAAGGTTCCGTATCCTGCAGCCGTATCCGTCTATAATCCGAATCCGTTGCCAGCAGATGAAGTCCGGGAATCAGACCGTATTCTTCCTCCAGTTCCTCCACGAGCCAGTCCTCTTCCTCTCGATACTGTCTCTCCGTAAGATACCAGCCCACCCTGCGCAGCTTCTCCGCATATCGCAGCACCACATATGTCAAAAAGGCATTTCGTCCCAGAATCACCAGATCAGGATACTTGGGACATCCATCCGCCTTCTCCCCATACCGTAGCAGATGTTCCACCCAATTCTGCTGCAGATATTCCCGGAATTCTCTTCCAAAATAAAAAGAAAGAGGCTCACGGCACACAACATAGGTGTGATCCGGATCCTCTGTCAGTTCTCGCAATTGTGCTTCAATTCTTCGTTCCATCCATTTCCTGTCTTTTCCCCACTCTTTTCCGGATTTCACTGCAACGGTTCCATCCCGGCGGTCTCCATGTCCGGCATATCCGGCGACAGCAGCTTTTACCAGTCGATATTCCGGGAAAAAATACTCTGTCCGGATCACCTGCAGTTCTGGTTGTTCCGCTCCGTCATCCCCGGTAGTTATCCACAGACCGGGGAAGTGTGTGCGAAGTTTTCCCCACCATCCACCTTTACAATTCTCCTTCCGGATCTGTCTCTGCTCCCGGACAGAATCCGTTGTCTTTCGTACAGGATAGAGATATAAAATTGTGTCCATGCTCCATTGTATGCAGCAAGGCTAATAATATGCATCCTCGTCACCGTCACATGCATGATTATAGCTTATATACAAAATTCCAAGCTACTCTTCATCAGGAAAAATCTCCTGTACCCCCTGTATGAGCTCGTCCATTTTTTCCATGGTGTTGATGGTCTGGCGGAAATGTGCGGAATGAGGCATTCCTACCGTATACCAGGACAGGTGCTTGCGCATCTCCCGGACACCGGTGTATTCCCCCTTGTATTCCAGCTGCAGTGCCGCATGGCGCAGGATCAGTTCCCGTTTCTCCCGGTTGGTGGGGCGCGCCGGGATTGTTCCGTTCGTAAGGTACGATACCACCTCCCGGAAAATCCAGGGGTTCCCCTCTGCCGCCCGGCCGATCATGACACCATCGCAGCCGGTCTGTTCCAGAATGGCCCTGGCCTTCTGGGGAGTATCCACATCGCCGTTGCCGATGACAGGGATCTTAACTGCATTTTTCACCTGTGCAATAATATCCCAGTCTGCCTGTCCGCTGTAGTACTGTGCTCTGGTCCGTCCGTGTACCGCCACGGCTGCCACACCGCAGGCTTCTGCGATCTTTGCGATCTCCACGGCATTCACATGATCATCGTCAAATCCCTTGCGGATCTTCACCGTCACCGGCTTGTGGATAGCCTTTACCAGCGCCGTCAGAATCTGCTCCACCAGCTTCGGATCCTTCATCAGCGCAGAGCCCTCTCCGTTGTTCACGACCTTTGGCACCGGGCATCCCATGTTCAGATCCAGAATGGAAAAAGGCCGTTCCTCAATACGTTTCGCCATCTCTGAAAGAATCTGCGGATCCGAGCCGAACAACTGCAGTGATGCAGGCACTTCATCCGGATGAATCTCCATGAGACTATCCGTATTTTTATTGTGATAATATATGGCCTTGGCGCTGACCATCTCCATGCACACCAGAGCTGCTCCCATTTCTCTGCAGAGCAGACGAAATGGCAGGTCGGATACGCCTGCCATGGGTGCCAGGATAACGGGATTGTCCAGAGTCACGTTGCCAATCTGTAATTTATTCATATCTTCCTCATTTCTGTCTTTTCTTATCCGCCCTTACTGACGTCTCCGTTTTTTTCCGCAATTATACAGTATTCTTTCTATCCACTGCTCCGTATAATGAATTCCCGCCGCTGCGCATGGCAGTGCGATCACAATATATGGATATACATAACGGCTTCTTCCTTCCCAGATCAGACTGAATAAAAATCCACCAATGAGTATCAGAACCGGAAGCAGTGCCTCAATCTCATTTTTTCCTGACAAGTTTTTCAGAAAATACATCAACAGCATAAGGTATACCAGAAACTGGTAGTTATTCATAAATTGAACCACCCTGGAATGTACGGCATCATCAAAATATACTCTATCCAACCACTCTTTCTGATTTTCCATATAATAAGTGGAAAAAAAAGCGTCATAGGAAGGATCATTCCATTGATAAACCATCTTGCGTTTAAAAAAGTTCAACATTTTTCCTGGATTTCGACCCCATTCTCCCAAAATCTTCCTGATTTCATCTTTACCGATCTCTGCCGTTGTTTTTGCATCATAATCACAGGCACTGTAAGTATCCGCATTGAAACCGTTATAAGTACCAGGGCATTGCGGATCGCCTTCATTTTCCTGTAATCCCATGGCTACCCACATGATCTTGGGGCATCCGTCACCGTAATCAAACTGCGATTGTCTCTCTGCTAAGGCTGTCATTCCTTTTCCCGTCATAATAAGAACCGGGAAAAGCATAAGTACTGGGAGCAAACGATAATATTTTTTCTGTTTCAGACAGAACATAATCTGCAGTATCAACATTGCAATGCATGCTATCATCATAGCACCCCTGGCAAGGTATGCAGCATCCATACATAATATCATTGCTGCGTAATACCATACTGACCTTAAGATCGACATTTTTTTCCTGTTTGCCAGCAGGAAAAATAAGCACGCATACATAGTGGCACAAATTCCCAGACTTTCCCCATATATAAACATGGCATACAGATATTGTGGTAAAAACAGAATTGTCAACAACAAATAGATTACCTCTATATTAGTCCTGTGAAAAAGTTCTCTGGTAATTCGAAATCCGGCATATGTAGCCATTCCGGAAAACAGGGATTGTATGATTTCAAGCATTCCTACTGTCGTATTACCGGTAAGTTTCATGGCCAATGCCATCAGCTCCGTCAAACCAATCTGAAAGCTGTATAAAATATAGTATTCCGGCTCTATAATATGACCGACTTCTTTATCCGCAATAGCTACGGCATTCATATAAACATGTCCCTGATCCACAATAGGCAGAAATTCTGCACTCATATAGATAGCAATACAAACAAAAAATACCAATCCGGAAAGCAGCACCGCCATCACATGTACAGCTTTTGCGGATATTTTATGGCTTATACGATATAAAACGCAGGAAATAACAAGCATTACCGCCACTGCCAAAAAATGCACCGGCAAATTGTCACGATTTTCAAGCATAGTACTATTATATTGCTTTAAAAGAGTGTAGCGAAAAGAATAATAACTCAATACTGCAAAAATCAAGCATCCGACCACTGCTATTACTTTTTCGCAAAAAACCAGTATTTTATTCATACGCTCTCCTTTTAGCCACCTGCTTCATCAACAACGTTTGAAACCATCCCACATAATATACCACGCTGTACGCCGCACAGGGCAATATCATGACGATATAGGGGTACACATACCTGCTCTTGGCCTCCCAGATCATGGTGAAGAAAAAACCACCCAGCAAAATGATCCCCGGAAGAATTTGTACTCCCCGTAATTTTCCAGTGAATATCATCACAAAATATCCCAGAACCGCCAGATAAATCATTGCCTGGTAGCGGTTCAGAAATCCTCTGATCCGTTCATATCCGGAACCGTTATAACAGTCATTCACCCATTGTTCCGGTTCATCCATGTAACAGGTCATCATAAAGCAGCCGTAAGTGGGGTCATTCCATTCAAACAGGCTCTTATCCTTAAAAAAGCTGATCATTTGTCCGGGATGGTGCAACCAGTCTCCCCATCTTTCAGATAAATATTCTTTTGCAATGTCTGAGGCGGCTTTCGTGTCACCTTCCACTTCCCCATAGATCACCTCATTATAACCATTGTAGGCACCGGGACCTCTCTCCGGAACATCTTCCTGCATTCCCATAGCGATCCATAAAATGTAAGGAGCACCGGAATCAAATTTTGTTCCAATCTGTTTTTCTATAGTGGAATATACAAATTGAGACAATAAAAATACACTTGCCAGTGCAACCACTCCCGTTAAAAACCATTTTAGGTTCCTGTTTTGACAGAATACCAGAAGTTGCATGATCACCATAGCGATCCATATCACAAGAAGTCCGCTGCGAGCCAAATACATCACAGAGAGCATAAGTGCTGTCAACACCCAGAACAATAGTCTGCTCCCCTTTTTTCTATCCGTCCGGTTGGCCTCCAGATAAAACCAGATGGCGAGCACAGCGCTACAGGTACCGATAGTTTCTCCATAAATAAACAAGGTGTAGCAATACAACGGTACAAACAGTAACTCCAGAATCAGATAGATTGCTTCCGCTGCTCTGTTCTGAAACAATTGTCTTACAATGCGATATCCGGCATACAGAATTGCACCTGCGCATATAGCCTGCATGTTCTGAAGGATCACCCAGTCTGCCTGCCCGGCAATACGAAAAAAAAGGGAGTAAATTGCCGAAAGTCCTAACTGAAAAGGAAACATCTGAAAATAATGATAGTCCCTCATCCACTCCGTGTCACCGTTAAAAAGCGCCTGTGCCGCCAGAAAAGAATGGTATTGGTCTCCCACGCAATAAGCTCTTGCATCCCTGATCAGCCAGAGGCTGAAAATCACTGCCACCACTGAGCAGACTATCGCCGCCACATGCATTACCCCTTTGGGCACCCTGCTCAGGAATGTTGCCAGAACGCCTGTCAGAACAAATATGCCCACAAAGAGAAGTAGATTCCAAAGGATACTATCCTTTTCATTCTGAAAAACTTCATTTGAAAATAATATTTTCGTATATCTCCAGGAATAAAATACCAGAAACAGCATGACCGCTGTTCCGATAACTGCCATGATCTTTGTTGCCGTTTTTTCCAACTTGTCCATTTATTTCCCCTGTTCTTTTCTATTGGTGGAATCCATCAATCTCTGTCTTAGCTTCTTCAGGCCACTTTGCGCCAGCGCACCATAATATTCTATACTGCATGCCGCACAGGGCAGTATCATGACGATATAGGGATACACATAACGACTCTTGGCCTCCCAGAAGATTGTAATGAAAAATCCGCCCAGAAAAATAATTCCGGGAAGAATCTTGACACCATCTACTTTTCCGGAAAGAATTCTTAAATAATATCCCAGAATTGCCAGATACAGAACTGCCTGATACCGGTTCAGGAAGGATAGTGCTCTTTCATTGGCCTGTCCAAAATAGAGTTCATTCACCCAATGCTTTGGACCATTCAGAGAACCTGTCATAACAAATCCGCCATAGGTAGGTTCGATCCACTGGATCAGTATTTTTTCCTTGTAAAACGTTATAGCCTGTCCGGGATTTGCACTCCATTCCGCATACTGTTTTTTAAGATCATCCTTCGCTATTCTTGCAGCCTCCCGACCGTCATATCCTGCCTGCACATAAGTATCTGCATTATAACCATTCCAGGTGCCCGGTCCCCGTTGGGGATCATCGTTTTCCTGCGTTCCCATGGCGACCCACAAAATATATGGAGCACCCGAACCGTACTCCTGCCCGATCTGCCGTTCCGCCATACTGCATAATAATTCTTCCCCGGCAAGCATCACTGCCAGTACCCCACAGAGCGCAATAATTCCTTTCCAGCTTTTGTTTTTCAGCGCCAACAGAATCTGCATGATAAACATGGCAATCCATACCACAAGCAGCACACTTTTTGCCACATAAGCCAAAGTCATCAGGAAACCGATTGCCGCCCAGTACATGCATTTCGTCCATGTTTTTCCGCCCGGTCTGCTGACAATAAGGTAGCACCAGATGGCGCATACCGCACTGCAGACTCCAAGACTCTCTCCATACACAAACAGCATATAGCAATACATTGGCAAAAAAGTTATTTCTGCCAGTAGATAAAGCAATTCCGCCAGACGTTGCCCCGAAAGTTCCCGGACAATCCGAAATCCCACATACAAAGTAATTCCACCGAAGATTGCCTGTATCTGTTGAACCGCGATTGCTTCCGTATTCCCCATCACCCGGAAGAAAAAAGAAAAGATCTCTGCCAGTCCCAACTGGAAACGGTAAATTCCAAAGTAATCCTGCTGCAACACCCATTCCATATCCCCGTCCACCAGAGCTTTTGCTGCTCTCTGTACACAGTACTGGTCTGCATCGCTTACCGCTCCGGCAGCTCTCGCCAGCCAAATTCCAAACGCTGCCGCTGCCACCGCAGCTATCATTGCCAGCAAATGCGTCACTCTCGCAGGAATTTTTTGTACTGCTTTCGTCAGGATACCGCTCAACAGCAATAGAACAGCGCAAAGAAGGAAGTTAAATAAGACACTGTCCTTCTCATCAAGGTAGTATTCCGGTCTAACCAGATTCTTGGTATATCTCCAGGAATAAAATACCAGAAACAACATCACTGCTGTCCCGATAACTGCCATGATCTTTACTGCTGCTTTTTCCAACTTGTCCATTGATTCACTCTACTTTTCTCTTTTGATATGTTCCACAATTCCCTGTCTTATTTTCTTCAGCCCGTTTTGCATCAGAATACTGTAATATTCCAAACTGCATGCCGCACAGGGCAGTATCATGACGATATAGGGATACACATAACGGCTCTTGGCCTCCCAGAGAACAGTGATAAAAAATCCTCCCAAAAAAATGATCCCCGGAAGGATTTTAACCCCATTTACTCTTCCGAAAAGGATTTCCAGATAATATCCCAGAATCGCCAGATACAGGATTGCCTGATACCGGTTCAGGAAAGATAATGCCTTCTCATTGTTCTGTCCGAAATAGAGTTCCTGCACCCATTCCTCCGGCTCATCCAGATATCTGGTCAGAACAAACCCACCGCATGTGGGTTCGATCCACTGAATCAGTAATTTCTCCTTGAAAAATGTTATGGCTTCTTTGGGATTTCTACTCCATTCAGAAAATCGTTCCCGAAGATTTTGCTTTGCTATGCTTGCAGCTTCCCGGCTGTCATATCCAACCTGTTCATAAATATCAGTATTATAACCGTTCCAGGTTCCCGGTCCCTTTTGCGGTTCCGGATTATCCTGCATTCCCATGGCAACCCACATAATATACGGTGCACCGGAACCGTAATCACGTCCAATCTGTTGTTCTGCCATATTGCATAAAATGTTTTGCCCTACAAGCATCACTGCCAGTACACCACCAAGTGCAAAGATTCCCTTCCAGCGTCTTTCTCTCAATACTAGCAAAATCTGCATGATAAACATAGCAATCCATACCACTAGCAGCGCACTCCTTACCACGTAAGCAAGAGTCATTAACAATCCAATAACACACCAGAGTACAATTTTTTTCCATTTGTTACCACCTGATCTGCCGGCAACAAGATAACACCATGTTGCACATACTACACTACAGATTCCCAGGCTCTCTCCATATACAAACAACACATAACAATATATTGGCAAAAATACAATCTCTGCCATGAGATACAGAAGTTCTGCCATTCTCTTTCCTGACAATTCCCTCACGATTCTAAAACCGGCATACAAAGTAATCCCAGCACAGACTGCCTGTATCTGCTGTAGTACTATCAAGTCCGTAGAATCTGCAAGCCGGAATAAAAATGTATAGATTTGCGCAATCCCCAGTTGAAAAGGATACAATCTGTAATATTCCTGTGCAATTATCCATTCCAGATCACCGGTAGCCATAGCCTCTGCAGCACGTTCCACATAATATTGATCTGATATTACTACAGCTCTGGCAGCACGGGCAAAGTAAATGCCAAACCCGGTCACTGCCACAGCTCCGAGAATTGCCAACAGATGCAAGACTTTTTCAGGAATCCTCTGAACTATTCCTGAGAACATACTGCACAGAAATAGAACAACCATACTAAAAATAAGGTTATAAAAGATACTGTCTTTTTCATCCAGATAATACTCCAGCTCCACGAACCTTTTCGTATATCTCCAGGAATAAAATACCAGGAACAGCATTACTGCTGTTCCGATGACTGCCATGATCTTAGTTGCCGCTTTTTCCAGCTTTATCATATTGTGTGCCCCTCATCAGTGCCTGTTTTTATCATAGATGATCCGCAGTCCGTCCAATGTCAGAGAACTGTCGTAAATATCAATACTGTCAGTCTCGTCCGCAATGACTCTGCCCAGACCTCCGGTAGCTACCACTTTCAGGTTGGTAAGTCCGCTCTCTTCCTTTACCTTGCGGATGATGTATTCCGTCTGGCCGATCTGACCATACATCAATCCGGCCTGCATACTGGTAATGGTCTCCTGTGCCAGGATCGACTTGGGCTTACGAATCTCAATATTCGGTAATTTTGCGGTCTCTCTCCACAGTGCCTCGGAACTGATCCGGATACCGGGCGCAGTGATTCCCGCCGTAAATCGTCCGTCCTCCGTAATCAGGTCGTAGGTGGTAGCAGTACCGAAATCCAGCACCAGCACCGGCCCGCCATATTTGACGTATGCCGCCACAGCATCCACAATACGATCCGCACCGATTCCTCTTGGATCCTCTGTTGCGACTTTAATCCCACTCTTCACACCGGGTCCCACGATCAGCGGTTTTGTTTTCAAATATCTGATAATTGCACTGGTCAGAGAGTGCATTACATCCGGCACTACACTGGCAATTATGGCACCTTCTATATCCGCTGCCGCAATACCGTTATTTTTCAACAACTGTGTAATCATGATTCCGTATTCATCGGAGGTTCTGGGAGTCTTGGTCATGATCCGGAAGGTGGCTGCAAGTTTCTTTCCCTGAAAGACACCCATCGTCATATTCGTATTGCCTACATCAACGACAAAAATCATTCCTCATCCTCCTCGTCCAACAATGCGGATACATCTTCCTTTTTGATAAACACACGGTAATACAGGCTTAGGGATTCAAACAGTTCCTGTCTGTTCCTGCGGATCTCGGAAATCAACAGACCGGAAGAAATCTCATCATAATAGATATCGTCATCATCCGCATTGGTTTCCATGACCACATTCCCGTCTTCTTCGAAAGCTATGGTAAAGATACCACCCACTTCCTCAGTGAAAAGCACACAGATTACATGAAGCTCCTCCTTGATAGATTCCGGGATCATTTTGAATTGTTCTTCGTTAAAATAATATTTTTTCTCATAGGCATTGGCGCCGCAGAGTACGATCTTATTCTCATCCATATTGCTATATCCTGTTCTGTTTCTTGTCTTTTCAAACAAGCCGGACTGCTCTGTCGCCGTCCGGCCGGTATTTCCTGTCATAAATAGATTCTATACATATCCGTAAACACCTCTGACCGATACTTCTCCGGCATAGACCTCTTCCACGGTACCATCCGGTCTCTCTACGAGAAGTTCTCCCTGGTCATTGATTCCTCTGGCGATACCGCGATACTCTCCCTTGGGATCCAGCACGCAGACTTCTCTGTCCTGATTTACCAACAGGTCTGCATAGGATGACCGCAGTTCCTTCAGATTACAGGTCTGTAAAAAAATCGCATAATCTTCCTCGAAGGCTTCCATGATATCCGCAATCAGCTGGCTGCGGGAGATCAGATAACCACATTGTTCATCAATGGCTGCTGCCCGGTCTCTGATCTCTTCCGGGAATTCCTGCTTACGTACATTGATTCCCACGCCAATCACGATATGCTGAATGTAATTCTGCTCCATACTCATTTCGGTAAGGATGCCACAGACCTTTTTCCCGTCCACCACAATGTCATTCGGCCATTTGATGCCCACTTTGGCTGCTGCCTCCCCATTGTCACGCCCCAGTGTCTGCCGGATGCCCTTCGCCACTGCCAGAGCCATGACTAACGTCAACATCGGTGCACAGTCCGCTGAAAAATCAGGTTTCAACAATAACGTATAATAAATATTGATACCTGCAGGGCTCTCCCAGCCACGGCCTCTCCTGCCACGGCCTGCCGTCTGCCGGTCCGCCACCACCAGAAGACCGCTGTCGGCTCCCTGCTCCGCTTCCTGTTTTGCCCGGATATTGGTGGAATCAATGGTATCAAAAAAAAGTAAAGGATGTCCTACCCATTTTGTCTTCAATCTGCTCTGAATATCCGCCTGATTATAGACTTCCTCCGCCTGATCCACCAGTCGATAACCGCGGTTTGGCACCGCTTCAATGACATAACCTTCTTTTTTCAGTTGTCCGATTGCTTTCCATACGGCAGTCCTGGACACGCCAAACTGTTCACAGAGCTCCTGTCCGGAGACATAAGAAACGCTTTCCGGTGCCCCTGCTGCCGCCTGCTCCTTTTTTTCCCGAAGGAGCTCTAAAATCTTTGCTTTCATACTCATAAAGTTGCCGCCATTACTGCCTTGATCGTATGCATACGGTTCTCTGCTTCTTCAAATACCAGAGACTGTCCGGATTCAAATACTTCATCGGTGACTTCCATCTCTGTGATACCGAAACGTTCACCCATCTGGGCACCGATCTTGGTCTTCAGATCGTGGAACGCAGGGAGACAATGCATGAAGATGGCCTGCTCACCGGCATTGTCCATGACCGCTTGATTGACCTGATAAGGAGACAGCTCCCTGATACGCTCAGTCCATACTTCATCGGGCTCACCCATGGATACCCATACATCAGTATAGATCACATCCACATTCTTTGTGCCGGCCTTTACATCCTCAGTCAGGGTGATACTGCCGCCGGTCTGTGCCGCAATTGCTTCACATTCGGTCACCAGCTCCTTTGCCGGAAAATATTTTGCAGTGGTACATGCGGTAAAGTGCATGCCCATCTTCGCACAGGCCACCATCAGAGAATTACCCATATTATAACGGGCATCTCCCATGTAAGTCATGCGAATGCCCTTCAGATGTCCGAAATGTTCCCGGATAGTCAACAGATCTGCCAGCATCTGGGTAGGATGGAACTCATTGGTCAGGCCGTTCCATACGGGAACCTTGGAATATTTTGCCAGTTCTTCCACGATATCCTGTCCAAAGCCACGGTATTCGATGCCCTCGAACATACCAGCCAGTACTCTTGCAGTATCGGCGATGCTTTCTTTTTTGCCTATCTGGGATCCGGTGGGATCCAGATAGGTCGTTCCCATTCCCAGATCGTGGGCTGCCACTTCAAAGGCGCATCTGGTACGGGTACTGGTCTTCTCGAAGATCAGCGCTACATTCCTGCCTCGGAGAGTATCTACAGGGATTCCCTTTTTCTTCTTATCTTTCAGGTCTGCCGCCAGATCCAGCAGATATTCGATCTCTTCCGGTGTAAAGTCCAGTAATTTCAAAAAATCGCGTCCCTTTAAATCCATAATACTCCTCTTTTCCGAAGCTTTTAAGCTTACGCCCACAGCCTCTGTTTTCTGATTTTATTCATTAATCTCCATGTTACGAATATTACCGATAACAGGCTATATGTAATCAATATACTTCATTATTCTATGTTTTTCAACCCATGGCTGCTGCGAGGCAGCAAAAAATCGTTTCTGCGGTTTCTTCTTCCCACAGAAACGATTTTTGATTTTTAGATCTCATAGGACACGAGTTGTCCCAGACCTGCGATCTGTGTCGCAAATTCTTTTCTTCCGCTCTCCGGCTTTAACGCTACCGAGCAGCGTACCAGGCAGGTCTTCCGATCCTTGATCTCCGTTTTGATCCGAACCACTTCCATGTCCAGCGTCTCCAACTGTTTGATCACATTCTCTATGGCTTCCGGTGAGTTGGCTACAGAGAATACGATCTGACCACGAAGAGGCTCTCTGCAGATTTTAAGATTGCGGTGGAATACGAACTGCGCTGCCAGTGTCAATATTGTCACCGCAATTCCCAACGCATACATACCGCTTCCGACCGCCATTCCCACACCGACCGTTACCCAGATCCCGGCTGCGGTAGTCATACCGCTGACTAATCCCTGTTTGCCAGTGAAGATCAGACCACCGCCCAGGATACCGATTCCTGTAATGATACCTGCAGCCACACGGGACGCATCCACGCTGATGCCGTCAATACTCAGCACATCCATAAAACCATATTTGGAGATCAACATCATCACAGCAGATGCCACTGACACCATAAAATGCGTCCGCACACCCGCTGTTTTCATACGGCTCTGTCTCTCAATACCGATTGCCAGTCCGCACACACCCGCCACAATGACCCGGAGCAGAAAAATCCCCTGTTCCGTCAGCCATTCATTCATGGACAATTTCCTCCAGTTTTCCTACTGCGATCCGGTCTCCCGTAGCCTTATCGAACAACAGGATCTGACTGTCCAGGAACCGGAGCGCTATGGACTGATCCACCGCATAATCCACGCTGCCGAATACAACTGCGGACAGGATCTGCTCTCCCAGACGGATCTTGACCGTAGTCTCCATACCGGTGGGAAGTGTGGTATAGATGGATGCCTTTATGCTGCCGTTCTCCAGAATACCGATATGTTCCGGGCGGATTCCCAGTACTACATTTTCAAGCTTCTCCGGCAATGCAGCCTCCGCCATATATCTGGTCCGTATACCGCCAAACGTAAGCTCCGCCGTGTTCTCCCCGGTCTTTTTCATGGTGGCATCCAAGAAGTTCATCGTAGGATTGCCCATGAAATCCGCCACGAAAATATTGTCCGGACGTTTGTAAATCTCCAAAGGTGGCGCAAACTGTCTGAGCTTGCCGTTTTCCATCAGGCAGACTTTGGTAGACAGGGTCATGGCTTCCAGCTGGTCATGAGTTACATAGATAAAAGTGGAATTGGTATCCACATGCAACCGTTTTAACTCTGTACGCATCTCTCCACGAAGCTTGGCATCCAGATTGGACAGGGGCTCATCCATGAATAGGACTCTCGGTCTCGGCGCCAGGGTTCTGGCGATGGCCACTCTCTGCTGCTGTCCGCCGGACAATTCACTGGGATAACGGTTTCCGAACTGCTCTATCTTCAGCATCTTTAACAGTTCCTCTACCCGTTCGGCGATTTTGTTTTTGGGCCATTTTAGATTTTCCAGACCGAAGGCTATGTTTTTATATACAGTCATATGAGGCCACAGAGCATAGTTTTGGAACAGAAATCCCACATCTCTCTTGTCGGGGGGGACGTTGATACCTTTCTCTGCATCGAATACCGTCACACCATCGATAATGATCTGCCCGGATGTGGGTGTCTCCAATCCGGCAATCATACGCAGCGTTGTCGTCTTACCGCATCCGGAAGGCCCTAAAAGGGTAATGAACGATCTGTCCTCAATCACCATGTTCAGATTATCTACAGCCACAAATTTATTTCCAAATTCTTTTTTTACATTTTTTAAAATGATCTCCGGCATATTAGTTACCTCCTACTCCTTTATCTATGGACGCTCCCGTAACTTTATTCACGGTAAAATTGACAAACAGTACGATCAGAATGATCAGCAGGTTGATGGCATTACCGTACTGGGAAGCACCCTTTTCATTATAGGTCATGAGCATCGTGGTCAGTGTCTGGGTCTTGGAACTTACCAGCATGACGAACAGTGACAATTCTCTCATACAGGATACGAACGGAAGCAGGAATCCTGAGATAATACTGGTCTTCTGGATGGGAATGATGATCTGTGTCATTCTACGAATCCATGGCACACCGTAGATGGCCGCTGCCTCCTCGATCTCCGGAGAGAGCTGTAGCATGGAGTTAGTTCCGGCTTTCGTGGCAAATGGAAGATACTTCACGGATCCCACCAGTACCAGAATCAGGAAGGAATTGGTCAGGAACGGGAAGTTCGTGGAAATTGCCAGGTAGATCGCACTGAATGCCATTGCCGGTACCAGGTAAGGGAAGAAGGACAGTCCGCTTACCCATGCAGAAAGCTTGGTTCCTCTTCTGCGGACTACAGCATATCCAATGATGACACCGCAGCTTCCGGCAATCAATGCGCAGATCACGGACAGCTTCAGGGAGTTGCCCATAGCACTCCAGATGGCGAGGTCTTTCAGAATACCACTGTTGCCGATGGTGGTAGATACCGATCCGGCATCGCCGATCCAGTAGTTCATGGTCATATTGGACAGAGAATAGTCACCGGCCTTGATGATCACAGATTCCAGTCCGAAGGAAATTAATGGCATGATACATACGAAGAACAAAATAGCGCACAGGATACCGGCCACGATATATTTTCCGGCCTTCAGATTCACAAGAGAGATCTGGGAAGATTTACCGGTAACGGTGGTATAGGATTTTCTGCTGCCGGTAAACAAATTGTTAAACAGCATGATCAATGCTCCCAGCACTACCATGAACAATGCAATAATGTAAGCCTGCCCGATAGCGGTGGTCTGCAGGGTCTTCATCTTGGTGGTCAGCACGTAGAAGTTCACGGGAGATCCCAGATAAATGGGAACCGCATAAGAACCCATGACACTTGCGAACACCAGAAGGAAGGTGGACAGGATCGCCGGCTTTACAATGGGAAGTGTGATCCGTAACAGAATCCTTCTCTTGGAAGATTTTAAGATCGTTGCTGCCTCTTCCAGATTGGCATCCATGTTCCGCAGAATGCCCCCAATAAAAATATAGGCAAAGGGTGCATAGTGAAGTCCCGATACCACCACCAGTGGGAACAGTCCGTAGACGAACCACTGGGGAGCGCACAGGCCGGTCAGGGAATAGACGAATCCTGCGGATCCCGTACCCACATTGGGATTCTTGAACATATTCAGCCAGAACAATGCCAACGTCCATGAGGGCATTATGTAGGGGAAAATAAAGGCCGCTGAAATGAACTTCTTGGCTTTCATATTACTTCTGGTAACCAGCCATGCCACGGTGCCTCCGAATATCAGGGCAAACAGTGCGGAAAGCACTGCCAGGGTAATGGAGTTGAGCATAGGCTTGTAAAAGTTGATGAAGCTGTATTTGTTTGCCTCCGTAAACAGAAGCTTTGACCAGCTTTTCAGGCTGAAATCACCTTTTCTCGTCCCCGGAAATATAGTGGCATCCGTCGCATGGATCACAAAAGTATGCCGGACCAGTTCGATCAGAGGATAGAGCGTAAGCAGTGCCAGCAGCACAGCAAATATCACCAGAATGATATTGGCCGGCTTGGAAAAAAAGGCTTTGATCCGATTCCGATATTTTGTCATGTCTTCTCCCTTCCGCAGAAAAGATAAAAATAGAGCACTGCAAAATCGCATCGTCTTTTACAGTGCTCTCTGTCATTTCCGCAAAGTCTTATTTGTTGGTGCAATAAGTGATAAAGTCAAGGATACCTGATGCATATGCCTCCTGCAGATACTGAGGCTCTTCACATACCAGGCAGTCCTTCCAGAAAGACAGATCCTTGTCGCCTTCCAGAGAAGCGATGGTGCTGTTAGCGGAATAGGTTCCGATATCTGCTGCCTTGGTCTGGAATGCGGAAGTAAAGCCCTTTTCCGTCATCAGGAAATAGATGAACAGTTTTGCTGTATAAGGACGATCGGTGCTGCTGATCATCTGTAAATACATGGGATACATAAATCCGGAGAAACCTTCTGGCTGTGTATCCTGATATGCGGCTACGGTCAGGTTTTCCTGTGTTACGCTGTCATCACGAAGTTTGGAATATACAAACAATCCGACATTACCGCCCTTGCCGTTTGCCAGCTCGGTTGCAATATCACCGTCGCCAGATCCGAAGGTTACATTAGCCAACAGATTCTTGATATACTGATAACCGGCATTTGGGCAATCCTCATCCAGTTCAATGTCCTTGCCGTAGTAATCCTTGTAAGCGGTTGCCAGCTTATCTGCCCATTTCTGCTCGGTGAGCATTGCCAGGAAATTCTTGTTGACGGATTCCTTACTGATATCTTTCATGAAAGTCTTGCCGGCATTGGCAGGATCGGCCAGTTCCCATACATTGGTGATACCGGTCATTCCATCCGTGTTGTTGAAGATGAACAGCTTGTTGTAGTAATAGCATACCAACGGTTCCTGATCGTCTGCATAGATGTCGTCTTTCAGATAAGGCGGAACATAATTGGTAATATAATCATAGTTTTGTAACTGTGTCTGGAACAGGTAGGAATCCTGTAACAGAGCTACGTCTGCGGTATCCTTCACGCCGGCTTCCAGCTCGGTTGTAAGCTTGGTGTACAGATCCTGACCACTCTCGTTGTAATATTCCCCCTGAATGCCATATTCTTCGGCAAAAGCATTCAAGGCTTTCTCAATACGGCTGGTAGGTGCATATACCATAAAGGTTCCTGCATCAGATGCGCTGGCCTCTGCCTGTGCGGCCGCAATCAGCTCATCCAGTGTCATATCATCTGTTGTCGCCTCAGCTGCCTCCGTGGCTGCCTGAGACTGCTCACTACTTGCCTGTACGGTTCCTGTGGTCTCTGCGGATGTTGGTGCTTCCTGTGATCCACATCCTGCCAGGGACATTGCCATGGCTCCTGCCATCATAAGACTGATCCATTTTTTTGCTCTCATAAGTTAACCTCCCTTTTCATCAGTTTTTGTGTTTCCTGATAGATTCATTATATCCGGAAGGCTTCGGTTTTCTAATAGAGGTTTTTGACTTTTCTCTTTAAATTTTTGACATTCCTCTGGTGTCCTGATACTCCTTGGGTGTCATTCCGATATTCTTCTTGAAAATCTGGGAAAAATAGTTGCTGTCGGGGATTCCCACCTGTTCCGCCACCTCATTGATCCGCAGATCAAAATTATTGAGAAGTCCTTCCGCCACATGGATCCGGTAGTTCGTCAGATACTGTCCGAAGGTATAACCAGTCTCCTTTTTGAACAGCCGGCAGAAATAGGCCGGATTGATATCCAGTTCCTCCGCCACCATTACGCTGGAGATCTCCTCTGCGTAATGTTTCCGCACATAGGTGATGGCATTTTTGATGTAACTGTTCTTGACCTGCAATTCCTTACTGAACAGGATCTGTTCTTCCAGCGGAGTATCTGCCTTATGTACCTTCAGTCTTACCTTGCGGATGCACTCTTCCAAGTCCTCGAACCGGAAAGGTTTCAGCAGATAGTCCACCGCTTCCAGCTTCAGGGCGCTGTGGATATAGGTAAACTGCTGGTGTGCCGTCAGAAATACGAATTCCGCCATGCACTTTCTGCTTTTCAGATGCCTTACCATCTCCAGTCCGTCCATCACCGGCATTTCCACATCCACAATGACCAGATCCGGCTTAGTTTCCTCCACCACTTCGATTCCCGTTTTTCCGTTAGCGGCTTCCCCTACGATCTCACAGTCCACCTTTTCCCAGTCAAAGGACTGTATGATCCCTTTACGGACATAATATTCATCTTCCACTACTACAATTCTAAGCGTTTCCATCAATACTCCTCCAGGGGTTCCTCGGTCTGTGCAGGAAAAGTGACCGTGACCCGCAGACCATTACAGTTTTCCAGATGGATCCCATACTTTTCCCCATAGGTCAGCTGTAATCTACGGTGCACATTATATAATCCCAGATGTGCCGTTTCGTTCTCCTGTTTTTTCAGATTCTCCTGCAGTTTCTGCAGTAGTTCGGGAGCCATTCCTTCTCCGTTATCTTTACATTCTATGCAGATATCCTCTCCACTGCGGTAAGCCTTCACACTGACTTTCAAATGTTCTCTGTTGCCTTGTGCGTATTTCATGGCATTCTCCACGATGGGCTGCACCAAAAGCCGCAGAATCAGACATTCCTTAATGTCTTCCACCACCGATATTTCATAATCAAAGCCGTCTCCCACGCGAATCTTGAAGATTTCAAAGTATTTTTCAATATAATCAAGATCTTCCGCTATTGTCACTCTCTCATTAGGATCTGCTGTGTTGTAACGCAGCAGTTCCGAAAGCATGATGACCATATTCTCGGCAATCTCCGGTGCGATCCGACAAATAAAACGGATATTATCCAATGTGTTAAAAAGAAAATGTGAGCTAAACTGACTGGCAAGACGTTTTACCTGTTCCTCCGCTACGATCTCCGCCAGTTCCCTGTTCTCTTCCATCTGCCGGTTCAGGCTCCGGATCATCTGGTTGAATCCGTTGCCGATATTTTTAAACTCCGTACTGCTATGGATCTCCAATTGTGCCCTGAGATCTCCTTCCGTCACCGCCAGAAATGCTTCGTTCAACGTTGATATGTCCTCAGTGGCTTTTACCGCCATTTTTTCCGTATTGGACAGACCTGCAAAAAACAGAAAGGCCAGCACCACAATTCCCGTCAGAAGCACCATAACCAGCACCCGGACCGTATCCGTATAGTCAAAAAAGGTATAGACCTCCAGATTGCCGTCACCTACTTCCTGATGTCTCACATAATAAATGCCTTTTTCAAAAATTTTCAGCCCCTGTGCCTCTCTCATGGTGCTGACCAGTTTTCCAATGGAATCGGCGAACTGGTAGCCGTTGGTGGTCAGCACCCAGTAATCTTTCTGGACAATCACCGTTTTGCCTACATTTGCTGAAAGAAGTTTGCCATAGACGTTGCCACCCACCTGTATCACAATGCTTCCCTGCAGTTGGTCATCCGCCATCACCGCTTTTGCCAAAAGGAGTGTCCGGTTGCTGCCACGAGAGACATCCACTTGTATCTGTTCCGGGGATTCTTTTAGCTGTTCCAGGATCTTCCAATTGCGGACCAGCACTTTTTCCTCGTCCGATACGGTCTCTCTGCTGCTCACCAGAATGTTGCCCTCCGGATCGAGGATATACATGTTTGCTTCATATCCTGCTCTGGCACTGGCGGTATACAGGCTTTTTAGAATGATGGTGCGTCTCGTCAGGGAAGTCTCCGGATTGATGATATGGTCTTCCGATGCCAGCTGATCCAGCAGTTCTCCGTATACCATTATGGTCTGTTCCAGAGCTTCACACACATGGATGCTGGTCTCCCGATTATTGGCGATTCCCCACCAGCCGCCGATCACCACCACCAACAGAATGCATATGATCTCCATTTGCATTGCCGGACGAAAGGAATGGCGTAGCAACAGGCTTTTTAAATTATCTTTAAAAGAACGGATTTCCTCTTTCTTTTTCATTTTGCCCTCCTCTTTTCCTAACAGTATACACAACCTGTCCTGACAATTCAATCCGCCGGAAATTACAAAATCGGACCTTTCTCTCAAGAAAGATCCGATTCTCTTAATTACACTGATTTTTACCTGTATGTGTCTGCTTCTTATTCTGCCTTCTTGCCTGCAGCTGCCTTGAAAGTCTCCGCTACACTGGCAATACCCTGCAGCTCTGCCGGGAGCAGGATCGTGGTGGCCTGACCGTCAGCTACCTTTTCGAAAGCTTCCAGGCTCTTTAACTTCAGGACTGCAGCATCTGCGCCTGCTTCCTTCAGCATCTTGATACCGTCAGCGTTTGCCTGTTGTACCTTGAGGATAGCTTCAGCTTCACCTTCTGCCTCACGGATCATCTTCTCTTTCTCAGCTTCCGCACGCAGGATAGCGGCCTGTTTATCTGCCTCTGCACGAAGGATTGCAGACTCCTTGGCACCTTCTGCCTCCAGGATCTTAGCCTTCTTCTCACCTTCTGCACGGGTAACGGCCTCACGTCTCTCACGCTCTGCCTTCATCTGTTTCTCCATAGCATTCTGGATCTCTGCGGGAGGGATGATATTCTTCAGTTCCACACGGTTCACCTTGATCCCCCAGGGGTCGGTGGCGATATCCAGCGCCGCACGCATCTTGGTATTAATGGTCTCACGGGATGTCAGAGTCTGATCCAGCTCCAGATCACCGATGATATTACGCAGGGTGGTGGCGGTCAGATTCTCAATAGCCATCATAGGATTTTCCACACCATAGGTAAACAGCTTGGGGTCCGTGATCTGGTAAAATACTACAGTATCAATTCTCATGGTTACGTTATCTTTGGTAATTACGGGCTGGGGTGGGAAATCAGCTACCTGCTCTTTTAAGTTGACCCTTCTGGCAACTCTGTCGATAAAAGGTATTTTCAGGTTAAATCCTACATTCCAGGTTGCCTGATAAGCACCCAGACGTTCGATAACATATGCCTGTGCCTGCGGCACGATCTTGATACAGGATACAAAAATCCATAAAATCAAAACAACTACAACGATCAATATTGCTCCCATTTTTCCTCCTTCTGCGTACTGCTCCGTACGCTGCGCACTACATGCCATTCTGTGGCATTCCATACGCACTCCCTCATGTATTTGCAGTCCGGTATCCCCACCGCATTTTTACATGATTTTAATTTTGCGGCTCCGATACCTTTTCAGTGATGTCTTCCATCTGTGGATCTACCTTAACGATCAGCTTCACACCGCTGACCGCTACAATATCCACCACCGTTCCGGGCTGGAGATTCAGACCATCCTTTTCTGTTCTGGCACTCCATTCCTGGCCGCCTACCGTCACTTGTCCGATGCCCTGCAGATTGTCGATCTCACTGATGACGATGGCCTGTCTGCCGATCATGCTTTCCACATTCGTTCTTATGCGGTCCTTATTGAAATATTTGACTGCAATAGGTCTGGTGAAAAACAACAGCAGCAGAGACACTGCAAAAAATAACAGAATCTGCAGCCAGACCGGTGCATGGAATGCAGCCACGATCACAGCAGCGATTGCTCCGCCGGCAAACCAGATGGATGTCAGACCAAGTGTTGCGACCTCCACACCGATCGATACGATCAATACCACAAGCCACAAGGTTATCATTTCACTCATGTAATCACTCCTTCGGTTTTGTAGTTGTTTCCAGTGTACTACAAATCATACAGAGTAGCAACTGGATTTACCGCACGATACCGCATTCTATTGTGCTATCCGGCTTCTCTGGCAGACACAATCTGTATCCGCCCCTTGAAATTGAAAAGGAGACGCTGCCGGATCCCGGCACCGCCTCCTTTGTATGCTCTGTTCCTTTATCTGTTAGTAAAATACATGATTGCCGATTACCAGACCGTCACGGCCGTTGTTACGTCTGAAGTGGGTCATATCTCCTACGTTGGATACTCCGGAGATTGCTTCCTCGGCAGCCTTCACACAACTTGGGTTGATCCGGCCGGATTCATACACATTATTTACCTTACCGTTCAATGCCGGGGTAAACTGACCGGATGCATAAATAACTCCGTGAATACTGTTGGGATATGCTCCGCTGCGTACACGGTTCATAACTACGGATGCTACCGCAAGCTGACCCTCGTAACTCTCACATCCTGCTTCACACTGCACCAGTGCTGCCAGCAGCTGCGTCGTATCCGCATCGGTGGTGTATTCCCCATAGTTCACGTGACGTTTTGCTTCACGTTCTGCTGCTTCCCTTGCCTTGATTTCTTCCAGTGTCTCACCGGTATCAATCTGGAAATCCAGAGTTATATACTCTGCAGACACATAACCGTCTGCACCTTCATAGTCAATGCAGACCCATTCGGGGTTACTGCTGTCCACGACATCTACAATATCTCCCTTGGGCAGAAGTCCCAGTACTCCGGCATCCTGGCTTGCTTCTGTTCTTACCCGAAGGGTTTCGGTATTGATCTGGGCGATCATTCGACCCACATCATTGGCCAGTGCTTTGGCATCATCACCGAATAAAAGGTATTCGTCCTTTGCCCAGCCGACCAGTGTACCGGACTGGATCTTTGTCCAGCCATCCCTGCGTTCCAGAACCGTACCTCCACAGTCCTTGTAAAGCTTACCGACCTTGGAAGATTCTTCGCTGGCATCGCTCCTTACATTCACAGCATCTCTTACATTGGCCATGACCAGTCCGGAACTGACTTCTTCCTCAGACGGAAATGTCAGATTCAGTGCCTTCACCGTAGCATTAATTACTTCAGCACTGTTTTTAGAACCGGGATCCAGAATGGATGCTATACCACCGTTCAGATCATTCACATAATTTTTTGTATTACCCGCCTGCGCGGTCATGCTCATCTGCATGCTCAGGAAGAAAGAACAGAGCAGTCCTACGCATACAACCAGTATTCTTCTGCTTTTTGTCATCTTGATACACGCCTTTCCCACAGGAAGCTTTCCTTCAGTACGGATATACCTGCGGTTATCATCAGTGAATAGTATATGCTTCAATTATTAAGATTTTCACCGATTTGTTACATAAATATTAAATTTGTTACGCGAGATATCATATCAGATGACAATTTTTTTGTCAAGTTTTGGAATTTTGGCACACAATTACATCAATTTTGATTTTTCAATGCAGGCATCCATTGCATCCATAACTGCGGCACGCATACCCTTTTCTTCCAGAACTTTAACTGCCTGGATCGTGGTTCCACCGGGAGAACATACCATATCCTTTAATTCTCCGGGATGTTTTCCTGTCTCCAAAACCATTTTTGCGCTTCCGAGAACAGACTGTGCTGCGAATTCATAAGCCTGTTTTCTGGGCATTCCGGCTGCCACGGCTTCGTCAGCCATCGCTTCGATGAACATAAAAACATAGGCCGGAGAACTTCCACTGACTCCTACCACCACATCCATCAGTCTCTCCGGTACCACACTGGCAATTCCGAAGGATTGAAGCAGTGTCAGCACTTTCTCCAGTTCTTCTTCGGTGACATTCTCTCCTGCACAGACTCCGGTACATCCCTCCAGCACCAGTGCCGGTGTATTCGGCATGCAACGGATCAGCTTTAATTCCGGTCTGTCGAAGGCCGTTTTCAAATAATCCAGATTCCGTCCGGCCGCAATACTGACAATCAATGTGTGGGCATCCACAATATCTTTAATCTGGGCAATCACTTCCGGGAAAAAAATAGGTTTTACTGCCAGAAACAGGATATCTGCCTCTGCTGCTACTGTCCTGTTATCTGTTGTTGCATTAATATTAAATTTTGTTTTAACTTTTTCAACGGTTGCCTGTGTTTTGGCGGAACCTATGATATCTTCCGGTAATGCGATTTTCTTTTGCAGCATGCCTCCAATCATTGCTGTTGCCATATTTCCAAGTCCGATAAATCCGATCTTCATGCTTTTCATCCTCCTGATTTATTTTCTAATTTATTGATTTAACTTCTCTGTCTGTGAGCTTCATACATCAGAAGTGCCGCTGCGATGGAGGCGTTCAGGGATTCCACCTTTCCCTCCATGGGGATCTTCAGGTATTGTCCTGCCTGATCAGAAATTTCTTTGGTTAATCCGTTTCCTTCGTTGCCGATCAAAAAAGCAGTAGGTTCCCGGAAAGAAAAGGTATCATAATATTTCTGTCCCTTTAAATGCGCTGCATAAGTATGGATCCCTTTCTCATGCATCTGGGTAAGTACCGGTGACAGATCCGGAACGTAGACAAAAGGCACCCGGAAAATGGATCCCATAGTAGCTCTTATGGTCTTGGGATTAAATACGTCAACGGTCCGGTCATTCATAATAACGCCCGTTATTCCTGCTCCCTCTCCGGTTCGTATCATAGTACCCAGATTTCCGGGATCCTGGAGATTCTCCAGCATCAAAAACAAAGGATCCGATTGTTCTAACAGCTGTGTCAGTTTATAAGACGGCTGTTCCAATACAGTCAGAATGCCTTGTGGAGTCTGGGTATCCGCCATTTTAGCAAATACCTCCGGGGACACGGTCTCGTAGCCGGTCTGTTGCAATTTGTCCCAGAACACAGTATCTCCGCTCTGCGCATTCAGTTTTATCTTCTGCTCCAGTTCTTCCGTCAGGTATACTTCCCTCACATTTTCTACCGGAGCCTCTTCACACATTCTGACACCCTCTGCCAGGAATACACGATCCCTGCGTCGCTCCTTCGCCTTCGTCTGCCACTGTACGACCTGTTTTACCTTTGCATTATTGTTGCTTGTAATCATATCGGTTTGCTCCCTGCTATCCAGCCATAATAACGTGATTTTTTCGTGCTGTGCACTCTCAAAATCGCAACATCCATTCGTATTCCGGACTACCGTCCTTCATACTCATGTCTGTTTACTCCTCTCATAGAAGGTATCCCCCACCTGCAAGCAGTCGGAGATACCTTTTTATGGATGAGTTTATTATAGTCAAAAAGGCGTTCCCACGCAATGGGAAACGCCTTTGTCTTCATATCCGTTCAGGCACTCTAATTCATAAAGATGCCAGCTTCGCAGTCAACGCCGCCAACGACTGAACTACTGAATATTAAATTAGATAGACAGCAGATGAGATACCTCGAACTGGTAGTCATTGATTCCCTTCTCCATCTGCAGTGCATCCTCGATATCGAAATCAATAAACTCGCCATGCTGATAACCCACGACACGGTTGGTCTTGCCTTCCAGCATAATATCAACCGCATAAGCCCCCATGATAGATGCGTAGTAGCGATCCTTGGCTGTGGGGCTTCCGCCACGCTGCATGTAACCTAAGATGGTTGCCCGGGTCTCAATACCGGTAGCCGCCTCGATACGACGTGCCATGGAAGTGGAGTGTCCGATTCCCTCAGCATTGATGATGATATGATGGGTCTTACCATGCTTACGATTGGTAATGATATTATTGATAATATTCTGTTCGTTGTAATCGTACTTTTCAGGAAGCAGGATATCCTCAGCGCCGTTGGCAATACCACACCACAGAGCAATATATCCGGCATTTCTACCCATAACCTCAATGATACTGCATCTCTCATGAGAGGAAGAGGTATCCTTGACCTTGTCGATTGCCTGCATTGCTGTGTTGACTGCGGTATCAAAGCCAATGGTATACTCAGTACATGCAATATCCAGGTCAATGGTTCCGGGAAGACCAATGGTGTTAATACCCAGTCTGGACAGTGCCTGCGCACCACGATAAGAACCGTCACCACCGATGACAACAATACCATCAATGCCGTGCTTTTTGCAGATTTCTGCACCCTTCTTCTGACCTTCTGCTTCCTTGAACTCCAGGCAACGTGCGGTTCCCAAAATAGTACCACCACGCTGGATGATATCAGACACGTCCTTGGCTTCCATATCTATGATCTCTTCATTCAAAAGACCCTGATAGCCTTTTTTGATTCCCTTAACCTTCAGTCCTCTTGCAATTGCTGTACGAACAACTGCACGAATAGCAGCATTCATTCCCGGTGCATCACCGCCGCTGGTCAATACGCCGATGGTCTTAATTTCCTTTGCCATGACTGTTACCTCCTAAGTAAACGAACGAATAGTTTTCTCTTCTCGATTTTCTATTTTAATCTATTTTTGTGCGGTTTTCAATAGGTTTCGTTATAAATTTAACATTTTCTTTTCCAAACTGTGTATACAATTTTTCCCACAGCGTTTCATCCGCTTTTACACGAAGATTTGCAGGCAGAATTTTGTAATTTTTCGTATCCCTCAGGAAGATTATCACATTATCATTTCCATCGGAATCCGACAGAACCCGGAGTAACTCCTGTTCTCTCTCCTTATAGGCATCCACATTTTGAAACTGTATCCAGACGCCTGCAGGCATTCCCTTCTGTGGTGCTGCGTTCGTCTGTGGCCGCTGTTCTGTCTGCATCTGCCCTGTCTGTCCACCGGATGCCCCCCCGGACGATGCCCTGCTCTGATACTGCCCTTTTCCGGTATTCCGATATCCACCGACACTGCCGTTTCCATAAGATCCGTTGCGGCTGCTGCCGTAATTTCGGGGGAACAGGGGCTGTTTAGCCTCTACTGCGGTCTGTGCGTCCTCAAAGCTCAGGATCTGATCGCAGATCAGTTTGCCATCCTTGTCTTCCTCCAGCGATACTCTTCCCCGGATAAATACCTTGGCATCCTCTGTAAGCAGAGTGTTGTAACGCTCATATACTTGCGGAAATACAACAACCTCCACATTACCGATCAGATCCTCCAGATTTAAAAATGCCATGATTTTATCATTCTTTGTATACTTCACGGTCTTATCAGCGATCAACCCTCCAATGACTGCATAGGCCTGATCCTGAACCGTGAGTACTGTACCTGTCTCCTCATCCAGTGCAAAATCACCGGCGGTATTACTGATGCAGTTCTGCCACAATTCCTGATACTCCTCCAGCGGATGACCGCTGACATAGACTCCCAGTACCTCTTTTTCAAACCCCAGCATCATCTCTTTGCTGTACTCTCCCACATCCGGCATGCGGATGTCAAATTCTTCTTTGTCCTCTTCTCCTGCAATATCAAACAGTGAAATCTGACCTGCCAGATTATTTTTCTTGTCATGGGCAATATGATCCGCAATCTGTACATATATACTCATAAACTGTTTTCTGGTGCCTCCCAGCCCGTCCAGTGCTCCTGCCTTGATCAGATTCTCGATGGCCCGCTTATTCATTTCCTTTTTATCGGACATTCTGGAAATAAAATCTTTCAGATTTGTAAAAGGTCCTCTCTCTTTCCGTTCCTGTACCAGACTGTCGATAACCGGCCGTCCAACGCCTTTAATGGCAGTCAGTGCGTATCTTATCTTTCCGTCTGCCACGGAAAATCCGGCTTCACCTGCATTCACATCCGGAGGAAGAATGGCAATATCCATATTGCGACAGTTTAAAATATACTCCGATACCTTCTTCGGATTATCAATGACAGAAGTCATAAGTGCCGCCATAAATTCTACCGGATAATAATATTTTAAATAGGCCGTCTGATAAGCAACCACTGCGTAGCATGCCGCATGGGACTTATTAAAGGCATATTTCGCAAAATCCATCATCATATCATAGATCTGACCTGCAGTCTGCTCATCAATACCGCCCGCAATACATCCGGGAACGTTTTCCTCCGGATTACCATAGATAAAGTTGGTACGCTCTTTTTCCATGACAGACTGCTTCTTTTTACTCATGGCACGGCGCACCAGATCGCTTCGTCCCAGTGTATATCCTGCCAGATCACGAACGATCTGCATTACCTGCTCCTGGTACACGATACAGCCGTAAGTAGGCTTCAAGATCGGCTCCAGCTGCGGACAGGCATAAGTTACTGCATCCGGGTGATTTTTACCCTGAATATACTTCGGAATAAAGTCCATAGGACCCGGACGATACAGTGAAATACCTGCCACCACATCCTCTAGATTCTGCGGGCGAAGCTCTTTCATAAAGTTTTTCATTCCGGCACTTTCCAGCTGGAATATCCCCTCCGTCCTACCGGTACCGATGGATGCCAGCACTTTGGGATCATTGTAGTCAATGTTATCCACGTCAATGTGTCTGCCGGTGGTATTCTCGATGAATTTTACCGCATCATGGATCACGGTCAGGGTTCGCAATCCCAGAAAGTCCATTTTCAACAATCCCAGTTCTTCCAGCGTGGTCATGGTAAACTGGGTGACGATAGAGCCATCGGAGCCCCTGGATAAAGGGACAAATTCGTCTGCTGCCTTCTGGCAGATCACGACGCCGGCTGCATGCATGGAGGTATGTCTGGGCAGACCCTCCAGTCGTTTGCACATATCGATCAGATGATGTACCTGCTCGTCCTCCTGATAGAGCTTACGGAATTCCGGATTCATCTCCAGAGCCTTACTCAATGTGATATTAAGCTCATTGGGAACCATTTTGGCAATAGAATCCACAAAAGCATAGGGCAGATCCATAACACGTCCCACATCGCGGATGACTCCCTTGGCCGCCAGGGTTCCAAAGGTAACGATCTGCACCACCTTGTCGGAACCATATTTTCTGCCTACATAATCAATAACCTCCTGTCGTCTCTCGAAGCAGAAATCCACATCAATATCGGGCATGGATACACGTTCCGGATTCAGAAAACGTTCAAACAGCAGATTATAATGAATGGGATCGATATTAGTGATCTTCAGACAATATGCCACAATACTTCCTGCGGCGGAACCTCGTCCCGGTCCCACAGGAATACCGTTTTCCTTGGCATAATTAATGAAATCCCATACAATCAGGAAATAATCCACATATCCCATTCTGCGGATAACGCCCAGCTCATAGTCCAGCCGTTCCCGCAGGGTCTGACCAGTCTCCCCTGCCGGCTGATTACCGTCACCATAGCGCTCTGCCAGTCCGTCATCACAGAGTCTGTTCAGATAGCTCCAGGAATCATACCCTTCCGGTACATCGTATTTCGGCAGCTTTGTCACACCAAACTCGATCTCCACATTACAACGGTCTGCGATTCTCTGGGTGTTCTCCACCGCTTCCCAGGCATAGGGGAACAATCCCTTCATTTCTTCTTCGCTTTTCACATAATACTGGCCGCCCTCATAACGCATACGATCTTCATCCGCCAGTTTTTTCCCGGTCTGCAGGCACAGCAGAATATCGTGGGGGATGGCATCTTCCGCATAAGTGTAATGCACATCATTGGTGGTCACTAAGGGAATGTCCAGTTCCCTGCTCATCTGGAGTAGTTCCATATTCACCGTACGCTGCTCCGGAATGCCGTGATCCTGTAATTCCAGGAAATAATTACCTTTACCGAAGCAGGCTTCATACTTTTTCGCAGCTTTTCTCGCCTCTTCCTTCATACCCTTCAGGATGAAGGACGGCACTTCTCCCGCCAGGCAGGCAGACAACGCAATGATTCCCTCATGGTATTTCTGCAGCACTTCCATGTCCACACGGGGTTTATAATAATATCCTTCCGTAAAACCACGGCTCACGATCTTGATCAGATTCGCATAGCCGGTATTATTTTCCGCCAGCAGCACCAGATGATGATAGCGCTCCTCTCCACCGGCCGCTTCCTTGTCAAACCGGGAATTCGGAGCAACATAGACTTCACATCCCAGGATCGGCCTGATACCGGCTTCTCTTGCAGCACGATAAAAATCGATGACTCCGTACATGACTCCATGATCAGTGATTGCCGCACTGTTCATACCCAGTTCCTTTACCCTGGCTACGTATTCCTTGATCTTATTAGAACCATCAAGCAATGAATATTCTGTATGCACATGAAGATGTGTAAATGCCATTTATGTTGCTTCCTTCCATCGAATATATGTTCTGTAACGTACTTTATCATAGCAAAATTCTGAAGTTTTGTAAATAGAACCGGCAGATGGTTTACTTCATTTCTTTTGCCTTTTTCACACATTCCTCGTAAGTGGTTCCTGCCTGTTCCCTATGGTACCCGGGAGCCAGCATTGCCGCAAAATACAAAGTTTCCAGTGTATCTTCCTGCGCCTGCGTCGGATGAGAGGGTACCACCACACGAGTACTCCATACCAGCATGCAGCCGGTGTATTCCACCATAAAGAAAATAGGTTCCATACTCTTTTCCATCCGGCTGTTCAGTGTCAATTTGTCTTCGCCGGAGATTTGTTCCAGTTTTTTTATATGGGAAGGCTGCGGTTCCTGTACACTGCCATCCGGCAAAATCACACACTCACAGGGTTCCATGTCCTCTCTGTGGGCATTAATATACTCCATAACTGTCATCTTCCGCGCCTCCTCTCTTCTATCCTGCTATCCTCATATCCGGATACGGAATACACCTATGGATTCGTAGTATTTCCGCTCCTGTATCTCTGTGTCAGGCTCTGATTGCCCAACGCATTTTCGTGGAACGGGCTCTGCCGTTCTGTACACATTCCTCTGTGGAAGGCCGGATCACGTCCTTCGCATAATCTGTGTAGATTCCGTCACGGTACCCTTCCTTCAATGCCCGTTTCACCAGCTTATCTTCGCCGGAATGAAACGTCAGAATAGCTGCTCTTCCTCCGGGTTTCAAAGCCCCCGGCAGCTTTTCCATGAATTCATACAATACTTCAAACTCGCGGTTCACATCAATACGCAATGCCTGAAATGTCCTCTGGCAAGTCTTTTTAATTGTATCTTTTTTCTCTTTTTCCGGAAGAAAATCCAATGTTTTTTCTATTACCTCACGAAGTTTTGTGGTGGTATCAATCCGGTGTCCGCGGCGGATTTCATCCGTAATTGCCTTCGCCAGTTCCTCACTATATGGTTCATCCGAATTTTCCATAAGCATTCCCGCCAGTTCTTCTCTGGAAATAGTATCCAGCCGTTCTGCTGCGCTGATGCCCTGCTGCTGATTCAATCTCAGATCCAGTGGTCCATCTGCCTTAAAGGAGAAACCTCTCCCGGGATTATCGATCTGCATGGAAGATACCCCGAGATCTGCCAGGATAAAATCAAAACCACCGGCCTCCTTTGCGATTTCGTCAATGGTACAGAAATTTTGCAGCTTTATGGTCAGAATTTCTTCTCCATAACCGGCATCCGCCAGTCGCTTTTTTGTCTTGGCGGATTCCTCCGGATCCACATCCGTTGCATAGATATGTCCTTTTCCCTGCAGCTGCTCCAGCATAGCTTTTGTATGTCCACCATAACCCAGAGTAGCATCAAATCCTGTTTCTCCCGGTTGGATTTTCAAAAAGTCCAGAATTTCTTTTACCATGATAGAAATGTGCATCCCGGCAGGTGTATTGCCTTTTTGAATGACATGGGCAATGGTATCCCCATATTTTTCCGGCTGTAATTCCTTATATTTTTCCTCAAATTTTCTTGGATATTTTCCCTTATAACGCACCCGGCGTTTATGGGGTGTCTGTTCCTGGTCCATTCCCATGATTACCTCGTTTTCCAATCCGGATCTATCGGATCTGTCCGTTCATTTTGATTTTATTATATCTATTTTAAATACCCTTGTCCACTTTCTATCTACGGCAAATACAGATTCTTATAGGCAAAAAGCGTGGACAGCTTTCTGAATGTCCACGCTTTTTATGTATTCTCTATGGGATTTACAATGCCTTCTTAATTGCGGTCATCAGTTCCTCATAAGTTTCATAGGCAGGCAGTTCCGGATGATCTTTCTTGATCTGTTCAGTGCTCTTGAAGAGGAAACCTGCCTTGCTGGCCTGGATCATTCCCAGATCATTATGACTGTCACCGCTGGCAATGGTCTGGAAGCCTATGGACTGTAATGCTTTCACCGTCGTATATTTGGAATTCTCCACACGCATCCTGAATCCGGTGATTTCTCCATTGTCTGCGACCTCCAGCGAATTGCAGAAAATCGTGGGATAACCCAGCTTTTTCATCAGAGGACCCGCAAACTGTGAAAATGTATCACTGATAATGATTACCTGTGTGATAGAACGCAATTCATCCAGAAATTCTTTTGCGCCGGGAATAGGATCAATTTTTGCGATGGTATCCTGGATTTCTTTCAGACCAAGTCCATGTTCCTTCAGAATCTCCAGTCTCCATTTCATCAATTTGTCATAATCCGGTTCATCTCTGGTAGTTCTCTTCAATTCAGGAATCCCACTTGCTTCCGCGAATGCAATCCAGATTTCAGGCACCAGTACTCCCTCCAGATCAAGGCATACAATATTCATATCCATCCTCATGTCCTCCAAATAGGTTCAATTGTGTTTGTAGCAAGTATAACCTATTTTATTCTGCCATGCAACTGTTTACTTTATTGTTGTAACGTGTTCTCGTAATGCAGTTATGTTTTTGGGGATGTAACGCTGCCTCATCACAATTTTAAAACGAATGTGTCAAGGTGGTTCGCATATTGTCGTTATGTAAGCATTAAAGTGGGCTGTTTCTCAGTGTTTTTCTGAAATTTGCATGTAAATTTCACTTTTCCAGCAATATTTTTGTGACATTTTTGCTGTTTACTTTGTTCTATATGTGCTATAATAACCATAGTGCAAAAAGAACTTCTCATAAGCTCTCATCTACACGAAACAAACGTAGAGATCGAGGAGGTCATCATTATGTTGACATTAAAAGCTGAAAAAAGAAATGCTGATGAAAAGGCAAAGAAATTAAGAAGAGACGGTTTTATCACCGGTGTTCTGTACGGAAAAGAAATGAAAGAAAACATATCTTTGAAATTTACCGAAAAAGATGCAGCTGCTTTCATTAAGAATGCAAAAGAAGGTACACAGGCTTATCTGGAACTGGATGGTAAAAATGTTGATGTTCTGGTAAAAAACATTGATTTTGATCCTCTTACCAAAAAATACATGGCTCTGGACTTTCAGGCACTGGTAGCCGGAGAAGTCGTATCCGCCACTGTTCCCATTGTCTATTTGAACGAGGACAAGGTACAGGGTATTTTCGAAGCAGAGCTTTCGGAAGTACATTACAAAGCAGATCCCGCTCATTTGTTGGAGCCCATTGAGATTGACCTGGCTGCCCTGCCCCAGACTACAAAAACCATGTATGTCAAAGATCTGAAACTGGATGAGAAGGGTGTACATGTTACCACTTCCGGCGAACAGCAGTTATTCCACATCGGAGAGTATGGTCAGGAAGAGAGCGAAGAGGCCGAAGCCGCTGACGAGACGAAATAACCCACTGCAGCAATCGTTGATCGTTCCTTGAATACCGCCCGGAGAGTTTTGTGATATACTCCCTGGGCGGTATTTTTGTTTTGCTAACTTGAAAGTTACGCGAGCAATGAGCCGCGCATAGGCATAGTGAGGACAGCGATGGGCGCTTGCGCACAAATCGC
>CAKSAM010000027.1 GCA_934436245.1 uncultured Acetatifactor sp. | reverse complement strand
GCCATACATTCTAACACAAGAATGCAAGTCTGTCCAGTTCTGCAAATTTTGTCTTAAGCTTCTGCAAACATCGGGGTAGACAGATATCTGTCACCGGAGTCAGGAAGTAATGCCACAACTGTCTTGCCTGCATTTTCAGGACGCTTTGCGATCTGTGCCGCTGCATACAGAGCTGCGCCGGAAGTGATTCCTACCAGGATACCTTCCTTATGTGCGATGAGGCGGCCGGTGGTAAATGCCTGATCTGTGGTCACGGTAAAGATCTCATCATAAATGCCGGTATTTAATACAGAAGGAACGAATCCTGCACCGATACCCTGCAGCTTATGAGGTCCGGGCTGTCCGCCGGAAAGTACGGGAGAGTCTGCAGGCTCTACAGCTACGATCTTCACATTTGGATTCTTGGATTTTAAATAAGTACCGATACCAGTCACGGTTCCGCCGGTGCCTACACCTGCTACAAAGATGTCTACCTTGCCATCAGTATCTTCCCAGATCTCGGGACCGGTGGTAGCTGCATGTGCGGCAGGATTTGCAGGGTTATCGAACTGTCCGAGGATCACAGCTCCGGGGATGGACTTCTCCAGCTCCTCTGCCTTGGCGATAGCACCCTTCATGCCCTTGGCGCCTTCAGTCAGCACCAGCTCTGCACCGTATGCCTTCAGGAGGTTACGGCGCTCTACGCTCATGGTCTCGGGAAGGGTTAAAATGGTTCTGTAGCCTTTGGCTGCTGCAACACTTGCCAGACCGATACCGGTGTTGCCGGAGGTGGGTTCAATGATGGTGGAGCCTTCTTTTAAAATACCTTTCTTCTCGGCATCCTCGATCATTGCCAGTGCGATTCTGTCCTTAACGCTTCCTGCGGGATTGAAGTACTCCAGCTTTGCCAGGAGTTCTACGCCTTCGATGTTCTGGTCTTTCAGATAGTTTGATACTTTTAAAAGGGGTGTATGGCCGATCAGCTGGGTTGCGGATGTGTAAATTTTACTCATAATAGAATCCTCCTTAAATTTAAAAATTGTTGTCGTTTTCAATTTCCTACTTATCTGATAGGGATGTTATGGATTTATACTATACTATTCCGCTAGGAATGTCAATAATTATTTTTAAAAATTTTTGAGAGTTGTGCCGTGGAGCGGAAAATGGTATGATTTAGATATTTAAAAGAAGCAAGGAAGGATACACAGATCCATGGCAGATAAAATTTACCGCGTTCCTACTATATATAATAAAATTAGAAAAACAACTGACCCACTGACAGTCCGGGTACCGGGTTCTAAGAGTATCACGAACCGCAGTCTCCTTCTGGCGATGCTGGCGGATGGCGAGTCTACGCTGCGTGGGGTGTTGTTCTCGGATGATTCGAGGCATTTTCTGCAGTGTGTGCAGGATCTGGGATTTGAAACAACGGTAGACGAGGATACCTGTATGGTCACTGTAAAGGGTCTCGGTGGGAAAATCCCCTGTCCCGAAGCTTCCCTGAATGTCGGTAGTGCCGGAACCGCCGCCCGTTTTCTGACGGCTACGTTAGGTGTCTCGGAAGGAATTTTCCACATGGATGCCTCTGCGCAGATGCGCAGACGCCCCATGGCACCCCTGCTGTCCTCTCTGGGGGAACTGGGCTGCGAAGTGGCATGTGAAGGAGAAGATGGTCATTTTCCTTTTACATTGACAGCCCACGGTTTCGGACAGGATCATATTTCTATCGACATAGGGCACAGCAGTCAGTTCCTCAGTGCGCTGCTGATCGCTTCCACCTTATCTGCGGAGGATTTCACGATCCAGGTGGAAGGCACTCACGGCATGGCTTACATCGAAATGACGCAGAAAATGATGGAGCAGTTCGGAGTCCGGGTGGAACGTCTCTCCGCAGATCAGTTCCGCATCTGTGCCGGGCAGCAGTATAGCGCACTGGATTATCAGATCGAGCCGGATGTCTCCGCTGCCTGCTATTTCTATGCCATGGCACCGCTTCTGGGTATCCCGGTATGTGTGGAGCATGTGCACTTTGAGAGTCTGCAGGGAGATGTGGAATTCTTACATATTTTAGAAAAAATGGGCTGTACCTCGCAGGAAACAGAAAACGGTGTTCTCCTGCTGCCTCCCACAGAACAGACTAACTCCGGGGCAGGGGTTCCCGGTTTCCATGGCATCACCGTGGATATGTCCTCCTGTTCCGATCAGGCCATCACACTGGCGGCGATCGCACCTTTTGCCGACAGTCCCACCTGTATCACAGGCATCGGCCATATCCGTTTCCAGGAAAGTGACCGCATTCATGCCATCTGCACGGAGCTGACCCGTATGGGCATCCGCTGCGAAGAAGCACAGGACAGCATCACCATTTATCCCGGGATACCCAAGCCCAGTACCGTAGAAACCTACGATGACCACCGCATGGCTATGGGCTTTGCCCTGACCGGACTGCGGGCGGAAGGTATCGTGATAGACGACCCCGGATGCTGCCGCAAGACCTTTGAGAACTATTTTGAAGTACTAGATCAGGTGATTGCGAAAATAAAATGTCATAAAACATCTTAGCCGTTATAATGTGTCCTGATACAGCCGCAGCACATTTTTCCAAAAGATTCCATCCAGCTGGCTTTCTGTAAAGCCGGCTGTTTTTAATCTCTCCCATAATACCGGCACGATCTCCGCACCGGGTATCGCCGGATTCGTGGGAATCCCATCGAAGTCGCTGCCAAGGCCCAGTACCTCCATGCCTCCAACAGCCGTGATATGTCTTGCCTGGCGCACAAGAGCTTCCCACAGTATCTCAGAGTTCTCACTTCCTCCAGCCACCAGAAATCTGTCATAATAATTGAGTCCCATACAGCCGCCCCGATCCGCCAGCCTACGGATCCGGTCATCCGTCAGATTCCGAAGAGACGGGCAGACTTCTCTTGCATTGGAATGACTTGCCACGAAGGGCTTCTTCGAGCATTCCCACACGGCATCAAATCCGGCATCCGACAGATGGGAGACATCCGGGATCATACCTAGGCGTTCCATCTCTATGACGAAATTGCGCCCTGTCTCTGTCAAACCGTACGCCGCATCCATCAGACCTGTCATCTCATCCCCACCACCGGATCCGCATTTTACGTTCTCATCTCTCTCCATTTTCGCCGTCGTTGTCCGGTTTTCTCCCGAACAGCCGCACCTTGCAGGCCACCCCAGTTCATTCTGATAATTCCAGGTGATCGTCAACATCCGCGCGCCCATTCCGTACAGTTCCCGCAGTCTCTCTATACTGCCGCCGCAGACGGCACCCTCCTCCACCGTTAAAAGTGCTGACATTTTACCATTCATCTCATTCCGTAAGATATCTTCGTAGCATAACACCGGTGCAATAACATCCTTATTGTTCTCCAGTTCACTCCGATAGACCTCATACAGTGCACACAGACGCCCCCATGGAGTGGTGGCTCCCATATCTCCTGCATCTGCCGCAGCTTCTCTTCTCAGGTTCCGGCAGCCCACCGGTACCTGTTTTGGTCCTGTCCACGGCGCACATTTCCCGATATCCACGAACAGCGCAAAATTCTGTAGCAGATATCCACTCTGCTGCATCCGCTCCAGATCCAGCTGTCCTCTGTTTTTCATAAGCCCGTCACCCGGCTCTCTGCAGCCACCCCTGCCTGCATCCGCCAGTTCGGATATGGTATCACAATGCATGTCTATGATCTTCATTTTCCTTATCCCCATGAAAAAGAGAGCATCCACAGCCCTGTATTCTGCCATGAACACTCCCTCTTACTTTCTTTGTTCAGTTTATGCTGTTTTCAGCAAAAAATGTCTTAGTTCTCCTGACCCTTTACTGCGAAGCATACGCCGGTGTCATCGGGCTTGTCCTCATCGAACTTATAATCCTTACCGGGCAGAATGGCATTCAGAATGATACCCGTCAGAGCACCGACTGCCAGTCCGGACAGGCTGATGGTGATCTCGCCGATGTGGAATGCGATAGCTCCTGCTGCACTGTAGTTGATACCGATAGACAGTACCAGGATCAGAGCAGCGATGATAACATTACGGCTCTTGGTGAAGTCTACCTGAGTCTCTACGATGTTACGGACACCGACTGCGGAGATCATACCATACAGTACCAGGGATACACCACCGCAGGTAGCGGTAGGCATACATCCGATCAGTGCTGCCACCTTCGGGGAGAAGGAGAACAGTACTGCAAAGCCTGCTGCAATACGGATGACTCTGGGATCGAATACCTTGGTCAGAGACAGTACACCGGTGTTCTCACCGTAAGTGGTATTCGCAGGAGCGCCGAACAGGGATGCAATAATGGTAGCCAGGCCATCACCTAACAGCGTACGATGCAATCCGGGCTCCTTGATATAGTTGATACCAACGGTGGAAGAAATAGCGGAGATATCTCCGATATGCTCTACCATGGTAGCCAGTGCGATCGGCATAATGGTGATCACGGAAGTGATCAACAGAGAAGTGTTGCCGTCGGACAGTGCCCAGAAAGCGGTCTCATTCCAGTGGATAGGAAGTCCGATCCATGCAGCTTCCGCAACCGGAGCAAAATCCACACGGCCTAAGATAGCTGCCAGCACATAAGAACCAACAACACCGATGATGATCGGAACGATCTTCACCATTCCCTTACCCCAGATATTGCAGATCACTACCAGAGCAATAGCAACCACTGCGATCAGCCAGTCTGCGGAACAGTTATTGATAGCGGACTGGGACAGGGTCAGACCGATGGCAATGATGATAGGTCCGGTTACGATAGGTGGGAAGAAACGCATTACCTTGCCGGTACCGAAGATTTTGATCAACAGGGATAATACCAGGTACAGCAGACCTGCACAGGCAACACCGAAGCAGGCATAAGGAAGCAATGCGGAATTGTCCGCACCGTCTGCCATAGGTGCAATTGCGGCATAACCGCCTAAGAAAGCAAAGGAAGAACCCAGAAATGCGGGTACCTTTCTCTTGGTCAGCAGATGGAACAACAAAGTTCCCAGACCTGCAAATAACAGTGTTGTGGAAACATCCAGACCTGTCAGCATGGGTACCAGAATGGTAGCACCAAACATTGCGAACATGTGCTGAAGTCCCAACAGAAGCATCTTGGGCACGCCCAAGGATCTGGCATCGTAAATGCCGTTTTCGCCGAGTGTAGTCTTCTCGCTCATTTTTCTCCTCCTGTGTCATAGACATATGAACATGTAACTGTTTTTCAGCAGTCATTCAGTGCCCACAGCTCTGAACATCTGCCTCTATCACATAAATACAGGCAGATAGATCTCTACCTGCCCACATCTATGTGACCTTATTAGATACTATGATAGCTTTTCATCGTTCTACAGTCAAGAAAAATTTATATACAGTTCTTTATAGTGTTCTGAATAGCTGTAAAACCTATTCCACAGCATGCTCCTTCAAAAAGTTCAGCCAGATCGGGATATACTGCGCCTTCAGATGGACTCCGTCATAGGTATAGGACGCTGCCATTCCCCCTGTCTCATCGCAAATAAGAGGATTCACATCCAGATAAAAGATTTTCTGATCATCTGCCAGTTTCGCAATTTCTTCATTTCTTGCCTCTATTCCTTCATTCGTAATATAATCCCCCTGCGCAGAGCGCTCCGCCGTTACCTTCATGATTGCCTGCACATAAATCACTGCGTCCGGCTGCAATTCCCGTAAATGCTGTACCGCTTCCCCATAGGCTTTCATAAAGGATTCGACCGTGCCGGTTCCCATTTCGTTAATACCGATCATCAGATATATCTTGGCGAACTGCTTCTTTGACAGTGCTTCCTCCACCGTGATCTTTTTCTTCTGACCCGGTACCTCAACAATTTTAGAATCAAACATCTTGTAAACGGTAAGTCCCGTGGAAGCATAAAACGTGGACGTCTTCTCCAGTCCGCCGTATTCATGCATTCCCACCGTCCGGGAATCTCCGATAAATACCGCATCATCAAAATAACTGTCATCCACTGTGTGATAGACCACTTCCTTCGGTGCTTCTTCCCCGGGGACTGCGGCAGCTGTGGAAGCCGCAGGCTCTTCTGCCACAGATCCCGTTGTCTCCGCCCCTGCTGTCTCCGCCAGATCCGTTTTGCTGGTCACCGGACTCTGCGTGGAAGCAGTTGTTTCCTCCGTGTCTGTCATTGCGCTTTGGTCTGCAGCTGCAGGCTCTGTCCCCGGAATCTCTCCCGGGACATTTCCGGATACAGCTTCCATGCCGTTACGCTGTCCGCCTGACAGGTCCGGCCATTGTCCGTCTGCCAGCCGATCCACCAGCTCCACTCCTTTGGTATAAGTCTTCTGCAGTGGTTCCGTATACAGCTGCCACTGATCCGTCCAGGCAAAAAATACAATTCCCGTCAGCAACAGACATCCTAAAAAGAAGTATTTATGCAATTTTTCCTTCATTTTCGACAAAATATGATTCTTATTTTCTGCATGCTTCATTGCATAATGACCTTTTCCTAAAAGCTAAAATACATAAAAGGATTGTTTCCTTCTAATATCAATCTCCAGATACAGTACCAGAACACTACTGCAAGCAACACTTTCACAATCAGTGTATCCTGCCCCTTATGGTACAGCTTCTCTATGGCCGGGGTACACGCAAGTCCCGATACCGCCAGCAGACCGCCATAGGTGCTGAGTGCTTTCCAGGCATCCTCGTATCCACCGCTGATCCCCGGTACCAGCCACAGCATTTTGTCCAGATAGACCTGTAGCTGTGACAAGTCCGTGATGGCGAAACACATCCAGCTCATGGGGATGATCAGCCACAGATAGATATGAGGCAGAACCTTCATCTTATGGATCAGCTGCAGTCTCCCCAGCTGTCGTTCCAGCACAATACAGATCCAGAGCAGTCCGCCCCAGCAGAAGAAATTCCAGCTGACACCATGCCAGAACGCCGTCAGTATCCATACCACCAGTAGGTTAAAGATCGTCCGGAGTTCTCCCTGCCTGCTGCCCCCTAACGGAATATACACATACCGGCAGAACCACTGCCCCAGCGTCATATGCCATCTGCGGTAAAAATCCCTGACGCTTCTGGCCATATAAGGTCTGTGGAAGTTCCGGGGCAGTTCTATTCCAAGCATCCGGCCCAGTCCCATAGCCATCAGGGAATATCCCCAGAAATCGAAATAAATCTCCATGGAATAAGCAATGGCTGCCAGCCATGCCAGCGGTGTCGAAATACTTTCAAACCCCGTCACCTGCACCTCGTGCCACAAAATACCCACACGATCCGCCAAAAGTACTTTCGCCGCAAGTCCCAGGATAAACAGCTTCATGCCATTCTCCAGTCCCTGTACCGTAAAATCTCTATCTTGCAGCTTCTCCGAGATCTCTCCATATCGGGTAATCGGTCCGGAGATCAATTTGGGAAACATGCTCACATAGGTGGCAAATTTCAAAAAAGAATACTCCCTGCCCACTTCCCCACGGTATACATCGATCAGATACGACAATATCTGGAAGGTATAGAAGCTGATGCCTAAAGGCAGCCCCGCCGGACCGCCCCAATCCTTGAACCAGAGCAGCACAGCCAGATTTAAAGTGAGTGCCACGATAAGCACCAGTTTTTTCCGCCACATCGTCTTAGGGCTCCGCTTTGCCAGATGCAGACCGAAAAAATAGTTACACAGAATAGATATCATTAACAGGGGAAAATATCTGGCATCCCCCATGGCATAAAAAATAATGCTCCCCACGAGCAGTGTCAGGTTTCTGTATTTATGAGGTGTGATCCCGTAGACGATCAGGAAGACCGGCAGGAACCACAGCAGAAATTCAATACTGCTGAATATCAAAAAAATCACATCTTTCTACTTTTATATCTTTCATTTTGATCATTTTTATCATACGCCATCCACCGGTCATGCTGACATGCCGGCTCCCACGCTCTTACTATCATAGTAGCTTGAATCAATTCTTATTACAACAAAACAATTCTTAATTTTAAATGACATTTTTTTACAATTGCGTAATCTTTTTGCAATTATTTCAGACATCATTTACAATAGAGATGTTCCATCGTTTTCATCATACATTTTTTAATCATAAGAGAGGACACTTCTATATGAAAGAACAATTATATACCATCCCACTGAACGATGCCGTAAATGCCCAGGACGAGTGTCCGTTTTGTTTTATTCACCGCAGCATAGAGCAGGATCTTCTGGACTTTGTTCTGGGTTCCGGTTCCTCCTACATGGAAGCGGATATCAGAGAACAGACCGATAAAGCCGGCTTCTGCCGCTATCACTTTCAGAAAATGTTCGACTATGGCAATACCCTCGGGAACGCCTGGATCCTGAAGACCCACTATCAGCGTATGATCCGGGAAATGCAACAGGAATTCACCTCTTTCCGCCCCGGAAAAAGCTCTCTTTTCGGTAAGTTCAAAAAGGCGGAAGCCAGCGAAAATACAATCGGTATGTGGATCCGTTCCAAAGAAAGATCCTGCTATATCTGTTCCCAGTACAAGGATACCTACACAAGATATCTGGATACCTTTTTCTATCTGTGGAAATGCAACGAAAGTTTTCGAAATAAAGTCATAAATGGGAAAGGCTTCTGTCTGCCCCATTTCGGAGATCTTTGTGAAGCTGCAGACCGCAGGCTCTCAGACAAAGAGAAACAGGATTTTTATGATCTGCTGCTGCCCGTCATGGAATCCAACATGGAACGTCTGTCCGAAGATGTTTCATGGCTGGTGGAAAAATTCGATTACCGTAACAAAGATGCGGACTGGAAAAATTCCAAAGACGCCATTCAGCGCGGTATGCAGAAATTGAAAGGTGGGTATCCCGCAGATCCCACCTATAAGATGTCAAAATAGTTACATTCACTTCAAAAATATGATGCAGTTATGATGCTATTTTTCTGCAATTTCTTCGTCAGAAGGCTGTCCGGACCGTTCCGCCAGTCTTCTGCTTAAGCGCAGATACTCCAGTATTTCCTCATAAAACATCTCCGGCTGAAACGCATTCTCCGAAATTTTCTCGCTCATCAGTCCCCGGATGGTCAGTTCCAGCATCTTACGAAGCTTTGTAATTTCCTCCGCAGAAGCATATTTGTCCAGATCTGCTTTGGCGTAAATGGCCTCATAGGTTGCTTCCAGCTGTTTCTTTTTTTCCTCTACTGCCAGTAATGCCTCACTGACATCCTCAACCTGTGCCCGGTTCAGGAACTGCTGTAAGTAGGGATATCCGCACATAGCATGCATCCTTCCGCATTCCACCTGCTGCAGCAATGTAAACAGATCCGTTTCCCCTGCATCTACTGCAGTGGAAAGTTCCAGCTGCAGATACCGTACACTATAATCATATACAAACTCATAAACTCCCAGCTTGCTCCCGAAATAATGAAACAACAGCCCCTTGCTGATGGCTGCCTCCCGGACAATATCATCGGTACCGGCATGCCTGTAGCCGTTCAATGCAAATACTTTCAAAGCGGCATTGATCATCCGGTCCTGTTTTTCCTTTTTTAGATCAAAAAATTTCTCATTCATATTGTAACATATCCCTTTTCATTTTGCTCAATAAGGTTTATTATGGTATCAGAATCGAAAAGTCAAAAAGAACATGGAAGGAGCAACCCTATGGCTAAAAAATTTGGCAGATTTCTGCTGTTCACCGCAGCAGTAGGTACCGCAGCCGCAGCTGCTTACTACTATATGCAACAAAAAGATTCAAGATTGAAAGAATCTTCCGAAGCCGATGATGATTATGATGATTTTCACGAGGATCTGGACGAGAGTAATGAGTTTTCCCGCAATTATGTCCCTCTGAACGCTTCTGCACAGACTCCTGCTTCCCCGGAAGCCCCTGAAGCATCCGCTTCCCCAGAGACATCCTCTGATTCTTCTGAAGAGTCCGGTTTCACCCCTCTTTCCAATCAGACTGCAGAGCTTGGAGAAGAGAACTCCGAAACCGCTGCTGATGTAGAAGAATTCTTCGATGAAGAGGATGCTGAGGATGACGAACCTCCTATGCCCACAGAAGATTGATCATCATAATTCACGATCCCCTTTCGAAGGTCTCAGAGCCATGCTTTTTGCAGGCGCCTGAGACCTTCCTGCATTTCAGTCTCTTCCAGATTGCCGAAGCCCAACAGCACCGTTGCTCTGGGTGTCAGTGTCTCTACCATATTTTCAGACATTCCATAGACCTTTACTTTCTCCGCTGTGGCTTTTTCCAGTAATTCTTTTTCTGTAACCGTTCCCTTTGCCGTCAACAGGATATGCAGACCCGCATCTTCTCCGGAGATCACAAAGGCTTTCTTAAATGGCTCCAGTCCGGCCAACAGAGCATCATGCCTGGTGCGATAACGCATTCTCATTTTGTTCAGATGTCTTTCAAAGTATCCGTCTCTGATAAATTCATTTAAAATACGCTGATCGATCCGGGAGACCGTACAGGAATAAAAGGAACACTCTCTCCGATACACCTCCAGCAGCCGTCTGGGCAGCACCATGTAGCTGACACGGATTGCCGGGGCAATGGCCTTGGAAAATGTACCGATGTAGATTACTTTTCCCTTCTCATCGGAGGACTGCAACGACGGGATCGGTTTTCCCCGATATCGGAATTCACTGTCATAATCATCCTCGATCAGATATCTGTCCGGTTCCTTTTCCGCCCAATGCAGTAGCTCCGCTCTCCTGCCTATGGTCATGACAGCTCCCGTGGGATACTGATGTGACGGCATCACATACGCCACGCTGACCGGCAGCCCCGAAAGCATGTCCGCACGCATTCCCTTATCATCCATATCCACAGTAAATATACGATAGGCAAAGGATTGAAAAATCCGGTAGGCACGCTTATATGTGGGATTTTCCATGGCGATTCCCACATGGCTTCCCAGTATTTTTTCTAACAACAGCAACAGATAATCATTTCCGGCTCCTACAATGATCTGCTCCGGCCTGCAGTTCACGCCCCGGGAAGAATGCAGATACCGGCTGATGGTCAGACGCAGGTCATAGTCTCCCTGCGGTTCCCCCTGGGCAAACAGATCACTGTTATCATCATTCAGAATATTTTTCGTGATCCGTTTCCACACTCCTACAGGGAACCTCTTCATGTCAATATCATAAGGAGAGAAATCTATCATCTCTCCTCTTGCAGTCTCCTCTTTTTCCGGCGGCACCGTTTCCGGTTCAGTCTCTTCCCGCTGTTCCATGGTGAAAATGCCTTCCAGGCGGCATACAAAATATCCCTTATAAGGACGTGCTTCGATATATCCCTCACTCAGCAGCTGATCATATGCAGAATCCACCGTACTTCTCGCCACTTGTAAATATTCCGCCAGAGAACGCGTGGAGGGAAGCCTCTCTCCTGCCAGAAGCTTCCCTTCCCTGATCTCTTGTCGGATATGTTCATATATCTGCCGGTACAGACATTTGTCACTGTCCGTACGCAGCCGGATCGTCATATCATACATGTTATCTTCCTACTTTTTCTGGTTCTTTAACTCTTCCAGAATCTGATTCTTCAGTTCTCTTGCCTTATCCTTGGTCCGGGCATTGGCAGCTGCCGAAGTAAGAATCGTTGCCACCATACGGCTTGCCACATCATATTTCTGGAATCTGGCAGCCAGCACCGCAATCAGAAAATCCACTGTGATCTCATCCATACCGCACATGGGAAATCCTTCTGTCTGAAGTGCTTCCGTAAATCCGGTGTACGCATTTTTCAGATAGGTCTCCTCCATGTTCTTCACTTCCCGAAGTCTGGACATATCCGTATCACCGGACTCTTCCAGATACTCCTGATACCCCCGCATCAGCCATCCGCTCTTTAAGCAGATATAGGCTTTTTCACTGGCGTGAGCACGCTTTACCACGGCATTTGCCAGGCAGAGTTTATAACGTTCCATTGCCTCTTCATAAGTATAAATGTCATCATCATAGGTATGCAGTTGTACTTTGCTGCTGATGTTTTCTTTGATCAGCTTTGCATATACCTTGGTAATACTGTTAAAATAACGTGTCAGCGCTGCATATCCGCAATGGGGACACAGGATCACATCATATTTTACCGCATCAATACCTTCGTATTTTGCCCGGAGATCCTGATCCGTTCCCAGCAGTCTTGCCTTTCCGGTCTTCATGATCTTAGCAGGGAAATCTTCTCCACAGACAGGGCAGGTAAAGGTCTTTTCAAAAATCAGATCCTTCTCTTCTATTTTAGGTGCTTCTTCTACTTTCTGCTCTTCTTTTTTGTCCTGCCCGTAGATATCCATATTCTCCAGATCATCCAGACCCAGACCGGCTAGTCCAAACAATTTATCTGACATATCTGTCTCTCCTTTTCTTCTGTACTGTCCATTCCCGGTGGCAATACGAATTACAATCTTACGATTCCCCTTATCAGTTATGTCACACGCCTTATCTGGGCAGTACATAAGAGCTCTTCAGCGATACAATGCGGTTAAATACCAGCTCTCCGGGCTTGGTATCCTTGTAATCCACACAGAAGAAGCCCTGTCTTACGAACTGGAAACGGTCGTACGCCTGTGCCTTTGCAAATGCAGGCTCTAAGCGGCACTCTGTCAGAGTGGTCAGGGAATTCGGGTTCAGATTCAGACTTCCGTCCTCGTTGTATACACCCTTCTCCTCATCAATGATATTTTCATACAGGCGTACCTGTGCTTTCACGGATTCCGCTGCACTTACCCAGTGGATGGTTCCCTTTACTTTACGTCCATCCGGGCTGTTGCCGCCACGGCTCTCGGGATCATAGGTACCATGTACTTCCACAACCTTACCGTTTTCATCCTTGACACAGCCGGTGCACTTTACGAAATAAGCGTTCATCAGACGTACTTCATTGCCCGGGAACATACGGAAATACTTCTTGGGCGGCTCTTCCATGAAATCGTCTCTCTCAATATATAACTCCTTACCGAAAGGAACCTCACGGCTTCCCAGTGCCTCATTCTCGGGATTATTCACTACAGGCAGCAACTCGGTCTGTCCTTCGGGATAATTGTCAATGACCAGCTTCACGGGATCTAAGATCGCCATCATACGGGGTGCCTTTGTCTTCAGATCCTCACGGATACAATACTCCAGCATTGCATAGTCTGCGGAAGACTGTGCCTTGGAGATACCGCACAGCTCTACGAACTTCTTGATAGATTCCGGTGTGAAACCTCTTCTGCGCAGTGCTGCGATGGATACCAGTCTGGGATCATCCCAGCCGTCCACGATACCCTGCTCTACCAGCTTCTTGATATAACGCTTACCTGTCACCACATTGGTCAGATACAGCTTTGCGAACTCGATCTGCTTGGGAGGATGAGGGTATTCCAGTTCTCTTACCACCCAGTCATATAAGGGTCTGTGATCCTCGAACTCCAAAGTACAGATAGAGTGGGTCACGCCTTCAATAGCATCCTCGATGGGATGTGCGAAATCATACATCGGATAGATGCACCACTTGTCACCGGTATTCTGGTGAGACATATGTGCCACACGGTAGATAACGGGATCACGCATATTGATATTCGGTGATGCCATATCGATGCGGGCACGCAGTACCTTGGAGCCGTCCTCGTATTTACCGGCCTTCATATCCTCGAACAGTGCCAGATTCTCCTCTACACTTCTGTTACTGCCGGGATCTTCCTTACCGGGCTCGGTCAGGCTACCTCTGTACTCACGGATCTGCTCCGCGCTTAAGTCAGAGACATACGCCTTGCCCTTTTTGATCAGCTTTACGGCTGCTTCATACATCTGGTCGAAATAGTTGGATGCGAAAAAGAGTCTGTCCTCCCAGTCTGCGCCCAGCCACTTTACATCTGCCTTGATGGACTCCACGAATTCAGACTTTTCCTTGGTGGGGTTGGTATCATCAAAACGCAGGTTAAATTTGCCGTTGTATTTCTGAGCCAGACCATAGTTCAGCAGAATACTCTTGGCATGTCCGATATGAAGATAACCGTTGGGTTCGGGAGGGAAACGGGTATGTACCGTATCATATACCCCCTCCGCCAGATCCTTTTCAATGATCTGCTCTATAAAATTCTTCGATTCCCTCACTTCTGCGGAATCTGTAATTTCTTTTTCCATCTCGCTCATGGTAATGTCCTTGCCTTTCGTTTGATTCATATTTCTATCGTACCCCTAATCTTACCACACAAGGAAAATTTTATAAACCTTTTTTTGCGATTCTTATGCCATCTCTTCAAAATTATCCAAAAGATTCTGCGCAGGCTCAATGAACATATTATGTAGATCATCCTCACTGGCCACCAGATAATCTCCTGCCCTGCCCGTCATATAAGTATCCTCATCCCAGATGGGGAATACCTTTACTCCCCGCTTCAGCTCGATGGCATAGATGCAGAAAGCATCCGCAGGCATACCCATACGGACATATTCCGTCAGCAGATGATTGCTGCCATCTCTGCCATCCTTGACTCTCGGTATATATCCCATATGGCTGCAATATTCTTCCGGCAGCGCCAGATCACACATTTCCAGGATCCGGTGAAATCTCAGGGCGGAGACCGGATGCAGCTCCCCGGTACGCTCCAGGGTAAAATACAGATCCTGTCTGGTGTCGATATCCATCGTGCCGTCCTGGGTACGGATGGATACCACGTTTCCGAGTTCTGCCAGGTCCACTGCCTTCAGGCAGGCAATCGGCTCTTTCCGCCTGCGGTATTTTTTACCCTCTTTTACAGGGAATTTGCGTTCTTTCGCATATACGATCTCAAAATTATCAAAATACTGCGTCATCCGGTTATTGAAATAAGCCTCAGAATGCAGGGTCGGATATTTTTCCTCATACAGTTTCATGCTGATGTAGCCACCGGCCTTTTCCACATGACCGCCGCCGGAACCGATCCCCTCCGAGAGGTAATCCGACAATTCACTGGCATTCACTTCCCGGATACAGCTTCTGACGGAGAATTTATATCCGCCGCTGTCCTCGTTATAGACTACACAGGTGTTAACTCCCGCCACCTGGAGCAGGAAATCACTGATCAGACCCAGGACATTGGGATCGCAGGGTTGGGAATGGATCACGGCGAACTGGTAATCGTCATTGTAATTACAACGTAACAGTGCCACTCCGGCAATCTCCAGCTCCTTCAGGGAAATATTGGAATTGCGGAACAGGGATACCAGATTCTTGTCAAAGTTCAGGCTCTCGCGCATATCCATATCCACCGGATTGGACAGCTCCGAGAACTGATTGGTGTCCATGAACAGCCCATAATACAAAGCGGTCCCCAGATCTTTATTTTTCTCCACCGGATAATGCATCTCCTGAAGCATGGTCCATACCAGAGTCGCACAGCTGCCAAGATTAGGCTGCAGGCGCATTTTCTCCGTACAGATCACTTCCAGAGGATGATGATCGATCACTGCGATCTCCTCTGCCGGGATTAAGGTCACATTGCCTGCACCGTATTGACAGTCCACTGTGATCAGAAGTCCGTCCACCGGCTCCTCTCCGGGATGCGCCAGATATTTCAGCGGAATTCCAAGCTTCTCCACCATCAGCGTCAGGTTGGCCTTTCTCACTCTGTTTTTCCCGGCATACAGCAGTCTCACATCTTTTCCCTGATCCCGAAAAAAACAATACAATCCAAACCCGGACGCTATCGCATCCGCATCCGGATTATCGTGACACTGGATCGTGATCCGGTCATATCCCAGCAATTCCTCCAGCATCATTTCTCTGCTTTTCTCTTCCCCTCGTCTGTCCATAACTACGCTTTCCTCATCTTCCTCGTTGTAACGCTCCCGGTAACCTTACCCGGATCGTCTCTCTTATTCTATTCAGCGAAACTCCGGATCGCTACCCACATAAAAATGAAATACAGGCAGGTCCTGTTACAGTCCTGCCCGCAAATATCTGTCTTAATGGTGGAACAGACGGATGCCTGTAAACGCCATCACCATGTTATATTTATCGCAGCATGCGATCACATCTGCATCACGCACGGATCCACCGGGCTGTGCGATGTATTTTACACCACTCTTATGAGCTCTCTCGATATTATCGGAGAAGGGGAAGAACGCATCGCTTCCCAGAGTCACATCCTGCATTTTATCAAGCCATGCTCTCTTTTCCTCTCTGGTAAATACAGGGGGTTTTACCTTGAAGATACCTTCCCAGGTACCGTCTGCCAGCACATCCATGTACTCATCACCCATGTAGACATCAATGGCATTGTCACGGTTTGCTCTGCCTAAGCTGTCTACGAACTGCAGTCCCAGCACCTGGGGAGACTGACGTAAGAACCAGTTATCCGCCTTGCTGCCGGCCAGTCTGGTGCAGTGGATACGGGACTGCTGTCCGGCACCGATGCCGATGGCCTGACCATCCTTGACATAGCATACGGAATTGGACTGGGTATACTTCAGGGTGATCAGCGCGATCTTCATATCGATCAGGGCACTCTCCGGGATCTCCTTGTTCACGGTCACGATGTTGGACAGCAGATCACCGTTGATGTCCAGTTCGTTACGACCCTGCTCAAAGGTGATGCCGTATACCTGCTTGTGCTCGATGGGAGCAGGCTGGTAGGAAGGATCGATCTGGATGATGTTGTAAGCGCCCTTTTTCTTCTGCTTTAACAGTTCCAATGCTTCGTCAGTATAACCGGGAGCAATGACACCATCGGATACCTCTCTCTTGATCAGACGTGCAGTGTCGGCATCACAGACATCTGATAATGCAATGAAGTCCCCAAAAGAAGACATTCTGTCTGCGCCTCTGGCTCTCGCATAAGCACAGGCCAGGGGAGACAGTTCTCCCAGATCATCCACCCAGTAGATCTTCGCCAGGGTATCACTCAAGGGAAGTCCCACTGCGGCACCGGCAGGAGATACATGTTTGAAGGAAGTGGCTGCAGGAAGTCCGGTTGCCTCCTTCAGTTCCTTTACCAGCTGCCAGCCATTGAAGGCATCCAGGAAGTTAATATATCCGGGCTTACCGTTCAGCACGGTCACAGGCAGGTCACTGCCGTCTTCCATGAAAATCCTGGAAGGCTTCTGGTTTGGGTTGCATCCGTATTTTAACTGAATCTCGTTCATCTTATTTTCTCCTATTCTACGATATTCACTATTCAGAACCCCATTCGCAAAACCGCCTCTGCGGGGCTTTTCTGAATAGTTACACATTCTTGTTGATAATCTTAGTCTCGTATTTGCCGGTCTCGATGTCAATGAAGCGAACGAACAGGGAGACCTTGTTGTCCTCATTTAAGCTGTTCCACAGCATATCGGTAAATGCATCCATATCATCGGGGATCTCCACTAACTTCGGTTCCCCCTGGAAGCTGGGCAGAGGATTTCCGTCGTGCATGTAAGTATGAATGAAACGTCCCTCTCCGGGAAGGGGATTCTCATAAGCATAAGTGAACCGCAGGCAGGAATCGGGGTTGCCGTTGTCACTCTTCAAAATGGACATGGCGTAATTGTACTTACCGTCCTCAATGTGCATGATACCGGAGATTCTCGGTGTATAGTTCGGACCGTCCGGCTCGAATTCTCTGCTGCGCAGGGACTGCTCAAAGGTCAGCTGTTTGTCCATTCCCTCGTAGATAGTATCTGTCTGGTCACCGTTGGTCACGATGGTCTTGTTGCCAAGGACACGTACCGGTGCATAGATGATCAGACTGGGATCTTCCAGCTTGGAAGGGTCGAAAGCCTGGGTACGGATTCCCTCTCCCTCTGTCACGAACACACGATTACGGCTGTTGGCGCTTCTTCCCATGATAAAATAAGCGGTCACGGCATATTTACCGTTCGCAGAACGGCCGATCACGATACCTCTGCCGGGATAAGCATTGCTTTTCAGTTCCTGTTCCAGTTGTAACATAGTCTTTCCTCCGTTTACTATATATCGCATAACTATCAGAACCTCACTACGGACTCTGAATAGTTACAAAAAACCGCCTAAGCACCAGAAATAGACGGTGCCCAGGCGGTCGGCTTTCACTATTCTACACTCCCCGTGGGTATCTCCACTGCAGCAAGCTGCGCTCCGCCAGTCGTGTAGCTGTTTTTATAGTAGCATGATTCCCCTTACTTTGGCAAGGGGGATTTGATGATTTTGTTGCTTCCGTAACAGTTCTGCCCCAAAGCCTTCACAAAAGCGTGTGCAAGTACCCGATCGTCGCATTTGCTATTCTATGGCTGAACTGTTACTTCACATATTTCGCTTCGAAAGCATGCCTTTCCATCGGGCGGTCAAAATAATATCCCTGAATATATTTGACCTTCATGCCCTGCAGTACCTTGAACTGCTCCGGGGTCTCGATTCCTTCCACGCAGACGCTGACCCCGATGGTCTCCGCAAGCTCCGCCACCATCTTGATAAAGGACTGGGAATAAGCATCCTCCGCCAGATCCTTGACGAAGCTCTGATCCACTTTGATGACATCAATGGGGATCTCCCTGATATGGTTCAAGGACGAGTAACCAGTACCAAAATCATCCAGTGCCAGAGAGACACCCAGAGCCTTGATCCGGTTCAGTATCTCCTTCATACGCTCCATATCGTTGATGGCAAGACTTTCTGTTACTTCCAGTGTCAGATTCTTCGGGGACAGCCCGGTGTCCGCAAGCGCCTTTTCCACCGTTTCCACGATATCCGGCTGTAAGAGCTGTACCACGGAGAGATTGACATTTACCTTATAATTCGGATAACCGGAATCGTTCCAGCGTTTGCAGCGGGTGCAGGCCTCTGTCAGCACATAATTACCAATGGGATTGATCAGCCCCAGATACTCCGCCAGAGGAATAAATTCCGCCGGTGAGATAAATCCCAGCTTTGCACTGTTCCAGCGGATCAGTGCCTCGGCACCGGCACAAACATCCTTTCCACCCTGGATATTAATGATAGGCTGATAATACACCTCAAATTCGCGGTAGCCTTCTACCGTAGCATCACGCATATTCTTCTCCATGTCCAGACGGCGTCCCGATACGGAGTCAATGCCCTCCCGATAGGTTGCCACCCGGTTTTTACCAGTCTTTTTCGCCTCATACATGGCAATATCCGCTTTTTTGATCAGATCCGCCACGGAGTCCCCGGCATCAGGGAAGGTAACGACGCCCATACTCATGGTACAGTAATAATCCGCATCTTTCAAAAACCATGGTTTACTGAAGATTTTTTTAATATCTTCCAGAATATTTTCAAAACGGGAATAGCTGTCGGGTGGAATCACAATGACAAATTCATCGCCCCCCATACGATAGCAGGTATTCTGAATTCCATTAATCCGTTTTAATGCATGAGAAATGGACTTTAACAGCACATCTCCGTACTGGTGTCCCAGTCCGTCATTGATATGCTTAAAATCATCCAGATCCAGATATAGCAGTGCGCCCTTTCCATCCATTTTTTTCGCCTGATCGATCTGCCTTGCCAGATCTCTCTCACAACACATACGGTTATACAGGCCTGTAAGGAAATCTGTGTAAGCCTGCTGCTCAATCCTGCGTTGATACAGTTTTTTATCTGTAATGTCATACAGGGAATACAGATTGGCCTTTTTACCGTCCACCCAGGCAATCTCCTTGCACAATAGATCGTACCAGGTCTCCTTCTCCGCATGATATACCACGCTGATGGCTTTGGATCTGTCTTTACGGACACTGGACTGCAGCAATGCATCGAAATTATGATCCATCAATTCCTTGGCAAAGGTATTTTTTAAAATCTGATTGGCAAAAAGCATCCGCCCGGTATTCTGATCCGTTACGTAAATGGCGCAGCCCACATTGTCCAGGATTTCCTCCAGTGCCGCATAAGAACCGGCCAATGAGTTTTTCTGGATTCTTCTGGTCAGAATACTTTGCAGGATTTTCACTGCATCTGCTGTGAATTTGATTTCCGCCATACTCCAGACATGACTCCTGGTTCTATGGTTCAGGGACAGCACCATGCTGCCGCTCCCCTGTTTCAGGACAGGGAAGATCATCACAGCCTTCATTCCAAGCTCTTCCAGTTCCACAAATCCGCTATTTTCCTGATTGTCTGCAGAAATTACAAGCGGTTTTTCCACCTGCAGAAGTGAATTTACTGCAATGCCGTTGGTCTTGTCGAAGGAAGATATCTGTCCGGGCGCCAGCCATTCGCAGACGACATTCATGGTATCTGTACCGGAATGCAGCTGGAAAATTTCCGCTGCATCCACCCCAATATGCTCTGACAGAATTTTCAGCCATTTGTTCATGGCAAGTTCGATCTGGTCATCACTGTCCAACAGCTGAACGATTTCTGTTGTTGCCTCAATGGTATGAAGATTGCGGCTCATTTCTTCTTCCGCATATCTGCTTCTCCTGCTTTCGGCTTCCGCACTGAAGCAGGAAATGCGATCCCGGTAAATATCCGCACTGGTATCCCTAAGCAGATCCAGTACCTGATAAAAAGAAATTGTATCTGTCTTTTTCAGATCATATACCTGCCAATATAATATTGTATGATTCTCGACGCTGACAGCTACCGCCGCCACATGTCCGCCGTCCGGCAGTTCTTCCACTACCTGCTCTTCCAGCGATCCAGCCTGCACTCTGTCCAGTGCCTGCGCTGCTTTTCTGCGATACTCCACGCTAATCGGATCTTCCCCATCCGGTTTTGTACGCTTTTTGTCAAAATATGGTTCCGTAATCTGCTGGTTGTAACTGTCCAGACAAACAGCCGATACCCCCGTTACTTTGCAAAACTCGTTCTGCAGATGCTGCAGCCGCTTTGGATCAATCAACTCACGAAACGAAATTTCAGCCACTTTTTTGCTCCCCTGCTTCTATTCATAATATTCGGGGATATGCCCTTCCTCGGCACCCGAACAAATATATTCTACCATGCCACAGGAAATTCATACAAGATATTATTTTACATATTTTGTCATGTTCATTAAATTGCTTGAAAAATTTCAAAGTTTGTGTCAATTATTGCAAATATTCAGAGGAAACCTTTTCATTGGCCAAGATCCTGCGATCAGTCAACCGGCTGTACTCCATATTTCTTCTGCATTGCTTCCAGTACTTTGGGATTCTCCAGCTGTACTATCTTATCTCCATCTCCTCCGGCCGTCATTTTCGGAATCAATGTCAGCAGAAAACTTCTTTCCCTGGCTCTTCCTTCTTCAATGCCTTGTTCAATGCCCTGTTCAATGCCCTGTTCGATGCCCTGCTCAATGCCCTGCTTTTCTCCTTTTTCCCGTTCAACTGTCAGCAGATCTTCCAATGCTTTACACATATTTACACCTTTTCCCTTCTCTTTATATTTCATCTGGATCTCTTTCGGATCTGACCATCCCAATACCACTGCGATTGCCTCTGCTGTATCCGAGGATATATTCCGATAATCCTCGGATTCCACCAGGCTGCGCAGGCGTTTCCAATCTTTCTGACAGCTGATCATTGTAAAAAACTGCCGCAGTTCGGTATGAAAGCAGCTGAAATCCTGCTCCTCGTTCACACAATACAGTTTCATCGGATAATCCGTAAAATAATGGCTCATCTGATCCGGATCCAAGCCAAAATCCATCATATCCTTAAGTGACCTCGGACCGTCCCATGCTTCCTTTCCATGGTAGAGACAGATCGTATAGACCGGTGCAAAACGATCCGTTTTCCGCACTCCGCAAAGAAATTCCGCATCGTTGCTCCACTGTGAAGCCTTCTCATTGTCCCTGATCCTGCGGTCAATCTGCCTGCGGTATTCCAGAGTGTCATATTCCATACATCGAAACGGCATGGTATAATCCACCCGACTCTGGTTCTCCATGGCCAGTATCCTTAAACTACCTCCATTCTTTAATTTTTTCACAATATCCCGATACCGCACCTTTCCATTACGTTTCGAACTTTTCCCTTTGGATGGGTATCTTACAGGATATTTTTCTTCATAATCCTCAATATTCTCAGCTCGGATTTTCATTTCCCCCTGAAAATATAATCCGTTGAACAGATCCGCAATCCGTTCGTTGTCAGCTATGTACTCACAAATCACTACATCAATTTCTCCCATAGAACTCCTTCCTGTGCTTGTTATAACAGCAGAGATCGGACATTCCATGTTTATGAAATTGCAGTAACTGTCCAGAGCCAACCTCCAAAATGCTTCGCATTTCGTCGGTGTGGCGTATCCGCCAAATAAAATTTCAAAATCATCCTTAGAAATGCAAGCATTTCACGTCTGATTTATGAAATTTTGCTTGGCTCTGAACAATTGCAAATTATAGTAGCAAAAACAGACATACCTGTGCACCACACAAAGTACTGAATCACCACGGTCAGAAATCCGCTGTTATTTTAGAATGTTGTAAATTGGAATAAAAGCATGGACTTTCCGACTCGCTATTCAGAACTTCATAAGACATCTGTAGAAATAGAAAACTTCTATGCTTTGCATTCAGCTTAGCATAGAAGTCTTCTACTGACAATAGTTTTTTTCAAATCTATTTCTTTACTATATTTCTTTACAGCTTATTTATCATCCACGCTGTAGTTCGGAGCTTCCTTTGTGATGTGGATATCATGAGGATGGCTCTCTTTCAGGGATGCAGCAGATATCTTCACGAATCTGCCGGTCTCCTTCAGAGTCTCGATATCCTGTGCACCGCAGTAACCCATACCGGAGCGGAGACCGCCCAGCAACTGGAATACGGTATCTTCTACGCTGCCCTTGTAAGCCACACGTCCTTCGACACCTTCGGGAACCAGTTTCTTTGCATTCTCCTGGAAATAACGATCCTTACTGCCGTTCTCCATGGCTGCGATGGAGCCCATGCCACGGTATACTTTGTACTTTCTGCCCTGGAACAACTCGTATTCTCCCGGGCTCTCCTCACACCCTGCAAACATGGAACCCATCATACATACGTTACCGCCGGCTGCGATAGCCTTGGTAATATCTCCGGAATACTTGATACCGCCATCAGCGATGATAGGAATACCATATTCTTTTGCCACGTTATAGCAATCCATAATAGCGGATACCTGAGGTACGCCGATACCTGCAACCACACGGGTGGTACAGATGGAACCAGGGCCGATACCTACCTTAACAGCATCTGCACCTGCTTCGATCAGAGCACGGGTAGCATCGCCGGTAGCTACATTACCTGCGATCACCTGCAGATCGGGATATTTTTCCTTGATCATCTTCAGGCAGTTCAATACGTTCTGGGAATGACCATGGGCGGAATCCAGTACGATGACATCAACCTTGGCTGCAACCAGAGCTGCCACACGATCCAGTACGTTAGCAGTGATACCAACACCGGCGCCACAGAGCAGTCTGCCCTGGGAATCCTTGGCTGCCAGAGGATATTTAATGGTCTTCTCAATATCTTTGATGGTGATCAGACCCTTTAAATTAAAGTCCTTATCAACGATAGGCAGTTTTTCTTTTCGTGCCTTGGCCAGGATCTTTTTTGCTTCTTCCAGAGTGATGCCTTCGGGAGCAGTGATCAGACCTTCGCTGGTCATGGATTCCTTGATCTTCTTGGTAAAATCCGTCTCGAACTTCAGGTCACGGTTGGTGATGATGCCGACTAATTTTCTGCCCTCGGTGATAGGCACGCCGGAGATACGGAACTTCGCCATCAATGCATCTGCGTCTGCCAGCGTATGTTCGGGAGACAGAGAAAACGGATCGGTGATGACACCATTCTCGGAACGCTTTACCTTATCTACCTCTTCTGCCTGTGCCTCGATAGACATGTTCTTGTGAATGATACCGATACCACCCTGTCTTGCCATGGCGATGGCCATACGATGCTCGGTAACAGTATCCATTCCTGCGCTCATCATAGGAATGTTCAGCTTGATCTTCTTTGTCAGCCATGTGGTCAAATCCACCTGATTGGGGACTACCTGAGAATAAGACGGTACTAACAGTACGTCATCAAAGGTAATGCCTTCACCAATAATCTGTCCCATTTTCTTTCCTCCTGTGTTCATTTGATAAGATTTGTGAATGATTCGTTCTTTTGTTATAAGTTTTGTTTATATTAAATATTCGTTGTGCTTATAACATTTCCATGAGTTTAGCAGAGTTTATTAGGACTGTCAACCGGATATCTCATATTTTTTACTCAATATTTTTTACTCAATATTTTTTACCAAAACTCCGCTCATAGATTTCAGCTATGCAGCTTGCAGCCATAAAACAAACCCGGCATACCATGTACACCGGGCCTGTCTTTCCTCTTAATTCACTTTATTCGTTGAACACTTTACGGGGTGCCACGTTCTTAAGCACCTTCACCAACTCTTCATTGGGGCTTAAAATGATCTTCTCGCCGCCTTCATAATACATGGCATAACGTCCGTCCGGCTGCAACACCTCACCGATGCTGTAATCTTTTTCCTTTACCTGACGATTCTTAAAGTTGTCCAGATGATAGGAAAATACCGGTGCAAACACTTCCATACGGTCAATGCTGTAAGTAGCTATCCGTTTTCTCTTGCTCTTTGCCATGATCTTATCCACGGACAACTCTTTGTCCAGGTAAAGATATTCATACTCCAGATCGGTGTACATGTTCAGAAAATACGCTCCCACACCTGCCACAAGTGCCACCGGCAGAAAAATAACAAATACAAACATTACCAGACAGCTTAAAACTGTCAGCGTAATCAATAAAAACTTTAAAACCTTTGCCCATGTGGGCTGTTTTGCTTTTACCAGACATTCTACGTAAGACTCACTCATTTTTCGTTTCCTTTTCTCTTCGCATATTTTATAGTACAGTTTATTTCCCTTTCGTGAAAAGAACTCTACACGGAGCCGGGCACCTTTTGTTATATATGATATATCATCTGCTCGAAACTTTCAAGGCATGCCCGGATTTTCCCACCGATTTAATTGTTTTTTTAGATTCCCCTCACACTTCGTTCATTGACTTTCGGATAGGGAACCTTTATCATAAATACGATATAAAAAACTCATGTGGAGTGCGGCGGTCTGCCGAATCTCCATAACAGAAAGGCGGATCTTCCCATGGCAGTGATGGATGAATTCAAAGAAGAACGAGATGCATTAAAACACGGTACGCCGAAAGAAAAACTTCAATATTTCTGGTATTATTATAAATGGCATGTCATCATTGCCCTTGTGGTGATCATCATGATCGTCAGTTTTGTACAGCAGCTGAGAGACCGGAAGGATCCAGCTTTTTATGCCGTGATGCTTAACGCCAGTCTTCTGGATCAGATGACTTCTGAGCAGCCGGAATTTGTGACAGACTTCGCCCAAAAAGAAGGCATTGATCTGAACACCAACGATGTTACTTTCGATACTTCTATCCGTATCGTGGAAGACAGCATGGATGAAACAACCGTCACTTCTTCCCAGAAACTGATGGTGTATGTGGCAGCCAATGAGCTGGACTGCATGATCACAGACTATACTTCGTTCCAAAAATATGCCAACAGCAGTATGTTCTATGACCTTCGGGATATTCTCACCGAAGAACAGCAGGAAGCACTGGAACCATATTTTTATTATGTAGACAGGGAAGTTGTACTGGCTATTGAAGCAGCCAATGATGATATGAACAGTGATTACACCCCAGACTATCCCGATCCTCTCCATCCGGAGAAGATGCAGGATCCCGTACCGGTAGGTATCTGCCTGACAGGCTGCAAAGACCTGACCGACTACTACTATTTCCGTGGAGACGGCATCGTCATGGGTATCTATGCCAATGCTGAGCATGCGCAGACTGCTGTAGATCTGGCGGAGTATTTACTAAGTAAATAGACGTTGGGGATGTTTCACTAACTCTCTATCTCCTTTCCTTCCCGTCCTGCCTGTTCGATCAGTGTTTTATCCACATCCGTCTCGTAATTCTTGATGGAAACTTCTACAGGAGTGGGGTCTTTGGTCAGGCGCCTGCCGCCGATATGATTAAAGAATACAATGATTCCACCCGCAAGCCCCAGGGAATATGCCACTTCCAGGGTGTTTAACCCACCAGGCTCCGCTCCCATGATCATTTGATAGACTTCTGTGAACACATCATTGATGCCAACATCATTGTGGTAAGCCATAATAGTATAGGCTGTGCCAAAAAAGCTGATCAGGCTCACAAACGCCGCCCTGATCCACTGCTGCCAACCTTTGTGCCGTTTCACGATGACCCATTCCACCAACACATCTGTCTCACCCACCACCTCCACATCTATGTCCGTACACACCTCTTCCATCAGACTCACCAGTTTCAGACAGCTGATGACACAGCGTTTCACACCGTTCTGCGGAAAATGATGTACCTTAATTGCCTTTAATTTTGACTGGATCACCGGATCCTGGCAGCGTATTTCCGCCACATCCTTCAGAAACACATCCTGTGCCTGTACTTCCGCACTTCTGTCACATTTTAAATACACCCTTATCTGCTTCATCGTTCACCTTCTACAGAGTTATTTGCCTTTAAAGGTCAGTCAAAGTTTTTCATCCGGTTCACGTTTTCTTCTGATGCGATCATTTGCATTTATTGTGCCGTCCTGTGGAATTCTGTTGCAAAATAAAGCAGCGATCCACATAATTTACCGGCTGCCATGCACGAAATTGCTAAGCCCAGTCCATGCCGGAACGAAATTCTTCTGGAAAAGATAGGAATACTGTCCAGCATCTCTGCAATTGCCAGCGCCAGACATCCGATAAACATTCCCGAAAACAGGCCGAACACCGCCTGTGCTGCATTCCCCAGCGTTGTCCATAGTACTGTTTTCCCCGGGTAATTATTCCGCAGGAAACTCCCCCACTGACAGTATTCCGGGAAAACCGTGACAAAACATCCTGCCAATGTTCCAAAGATAACCATCTCTTCATACAGCAATATATAATGCGAAGTATGGGTCTTGCCTGCAAATCTCGGAATCAACCCTACTGCCACCAGAACTGTAAATACGCCTGCTGCTGAAAGCAGACCGTAGCTTGCCCCTGTTACTATGAGAAACAACTGTTTTATCAACCGATTCCTCTCCCTTCCCATGAAATAGAATACCCCAAAAGTAAAACCATATGCAGATGGTCTTTTTTTTAATATTGTGCTATACTACATTTAAAGACTTTCGTTTTCTTCTTGTGAAAGAGAATAGACAATCAGATTGTTTTTTAGAAAATAAAATGTGAGGTTTTAAGATATGAGTTCAACAGATGCTGCACAAAATGTAGAAATGAAAGCAGATACACTTCCCCCAAAAAAGGTCTCCGACTCTGAGACCCATCAGCTCCACGTGGTCATCCACCCCGATATCAATGGCTTCGGACGGCTGTTCGGCGGAAGGCTTCTGGAATGGATTGATGAAGTGGCCGGTGCTACCGCCAGAAGACACTGCGGCAGAGATGCCACCACAGTAGCCATCGACAATCTGTATTTCAAATCCGGTGCTTATCTGAACGATATCATCGTGCTGATCGGCAAAGTCACCCATGTAGGACATACCTCCATGGAAGTCCGTGTAGACACTTACCGCGAGGAACCGGACGGCACCAGACATCCCATCAACCGCGCCTATTTTGTCATGGTAGCCATGGGGGATAATGGAAAACCCACCCCCGTTCCCGGTCTCATTCTGGAGAATGACGGAGAACGCATGGAGTGGGATAATGCCATTAAGAGAAGAGAGTTAAGACTGGTTCGCAAGAAGGAAGGGTTCTAAGAAGCATAAAACTGCTCCTTTGTCTTCCTCCCGTTCATCCTCTGCCGTAATATGGATCTGCTTCAAAATGCAATTTAATTTTTTCAGGTCATTATGGATATCCCCTATCACGTAATGCATGATGCTTTTAACCTTTATTGTCAGCAGACCATTCTGCTAAATCCTTTTAGAAATCCCCAAACCAGATATTCAGATCCACTTCCTCATTGATGCCGTCCACAGCACCTTTTTCGGTATACTGCCAAACCTTATAGGCATACGGATAATACAGATCATCATTATAGTAAGCGAACCACTTATCATACTGTTCCAGCTGTCCCAGGTCTAGCATCAAAGTGCCCATCTCCATGTTGTGGTAGATCATGGGCTTATATCCGGCATCCTGGATGATCTGGCAGAACAATGCAGTAAGGTGGGTTCTCTCCTCCACACTCAGGCTATTGGCGCGGCCCTTGCCGCCGCTTACTTTTTCTACATCATATACTACAGGGAGTTCAATGTTGTAAGGCTTGATCTTCTCCAACACCAGTGCCGCCTCTTCCTGAAGCTCCGCATCAGTAGTAGCCTGTGAATAGAAATAAACACCTACTTTAATTCCTGCCTGCAAAGCTCCCTTGACATTCTGTTCGAAATACTCGTCTTCCACAAGTTTCCCTTCGGTACCGTATCCTCTGAGGCCCACACGGATAAAAGCAAATTCTACGCCATCTGCGGATACTTTCGCCCAGTCGATATTGCCCTGATGCTTGGAGACATCAATTCCCTTGTGGGATACTACCTGACCGTCCTGCAGGTATTGCACTTCTCCGTCCTCCAGAATATTCAGGTTCTCCAATACATAATCATTTTTCTGCAGATCATCACGGATAGGTACAAAATTAAAGGTTCCGTTGCTCACCACAACCAGTTCATCAGGATAATAAGGGCGCAGAGTCTCCACCATGGTGGTTCCAGAGGTCAGACCGTCACGGATTCCTGTCAGGATCTTGTTCTCCTCTTCGTCTTCCGCCTGCTGTCTTGCTTCCGCCACCAGTGCATCCACTTCCTCCTGCGTATAGGTTTTCACCACTTCCTGGGTGCTTTCCTCCACCTGGCTTCCTGCCTCCGCTGCTGCCGCCAGATCATTGGCATTATCCTGGAACCTGCTGTCGATCCAGGAATACAAAATTCCTGCCACATAAGTCACCAGCACCAGGACGATAAGACATCCGGTCATCACCAGAATAGATGCTATCGTATTATTTTTCTTACGTTTATTCGCTCTGTTCAGACGGTCTTCACTGATGCGGCCGTTTCCGTTTTCTTTCTTCATAAGTACCCCTGCTCTCCTTTTCCATACTGTCTTATTATCACTATACAGCACACTGAACAATAAAATCACCTGTTAATGTATTGTCTTACTATAATATAATCGAATTCGAAACGGAAAGGAAGAGGAAAATTTATGTTTATGAATTCTTAATACTCACCCTGCCAATTCCCGCATCCGGTGCAGTATCTTTTTTTCCAGCCGGCTGACCTGTACCTGACTGATTCCCAGAATGTCTGCGATTTCCACCTGGGTTTTATTTTGAAAATAGCGCATATGGATTAGCTTCCTGTCACGATCCGGAAGTTCATCCAACAGCTGGGTCAGCAACATATGATCCAACAGCCTGTCCTTTTCCACATCATTTTCTATGGCCACGCTGCTGCCCATGCTGGCTCCTACGCACCCCTGGGCTGCTGCCACCACCCGGTCGACAAGACACAGTTCGCTGCCATCCTCCTGCCCACTGCTGCTGTATAGCGATTCCACTTCCGCACCGGCCTCCATTGCCAGAATAATTTCTTCATAATCCAGCCTGGATTCTTGTGCCAGTTCCTGTAATGTCGGTTCTCTGTGCAGTCTGCTCTGCAGGCTCTGTCTGGCAAGTCTGACCTTCAATCCATCTTCTTTTATGGTACGCGATACTTTCAGCAATCCGTCATCCCGTAAAAACCGTTTGATTTCTCCTGTGATCATCGGCACTGCATAGGTGGAAAATTTCACCTCCATCCGCAGATCAAATTTATCAATTGCTTTCATCAGGCCGATCACACCGATCTGAAAAAGGTCTTCCGGATCATAGCCTCTTCCCAGAAATCTTTTTACGATATGATGTACCAGCCCCAGATTTTTCTCGATCAGTACTTCTCTTGCCTCTTTATCTCCGCTCTGTGATCTTTTGATCAGTACTGATACTTCTTCCATGCCTCAGTCCTCTTTTCCGATCCAGTCTCCGCAACGCATCTTTTTCCACATATGTACGCAGGTGCCCCTACCGGGTGTACTTTTCACCTCCAGCTCATCCATGAAGGCTTCCATAAATGCAAAACCCATGCCTGACCGCTCCAGTTCCGGTCTGGTCGTATATAACGGTTCCATTGCCTTTGTTACATCTTCTATACCTTTTCCATGATCTGCCACTTCGACAAACAGCATATCGTCCTCCAGAATACAGCGCAGCCGGACTTTTCCGGGATGTACCACCTGATAAGACGGAATCTTTTCCCCATGTCTGCCATAGCCTGCCAGATTCCCGTATCCATGGATGATCGCATTGGTCACAGCTTCCGATACCGCTGTCTTAATATCCGATAATTCCTCCAGGGTCGGATTCAGATGCGTGATAAATGCTGCTACCGCCACTCTGGCAAAGCTTTCGTTGCAGGAGATGGCATCAAATACAATCTCCATTTCATTCCGGTTTCTGGCTGTTCCTTCTTTCAATTGCTCTTTTTCCCGTTCTGCTATCATTTTTTCCTCATTTCTGCGCCTACATATGCACTATTTTTCATTATTTTTTGCATGATTTCTTTCATATTTGACATGGTTTTTCTACGTTTCTACTTATCTGGGTAAAATTTCAACGACCTTACACAGCCCGGACATTCGGAAAATTCTCTGAATCTGCCTGTCCGCATGAATTGCATAGACATGTCCACCGAAGCAGGAAATCTTGCGATACCGCCCCATGATAATTCCGATTCCGGAAGAATCCATGAACCTCGTATCCTCAAAATCAAATACAATATTTTCTACATTTTCCCCTACCAGAAGTCTGTCTGCTCCCTCGCTGATATAAGATGCCTTATGATGATCCACTTCCTCCGGCATACGGACCATCAGACAATTGTCAATAACCTGAAAATCTTCCATATTTCCTCACATTCCGCTGTTTTCCAGCCTTTTTGCAACTATTTTTTTAATTTAAAAAAGAGAACCTGCGCCTTTCGCAAGTTCTCTTTCGTGTGTCATGTTCTGTTGTCTGATAGTATCGTGTCTGTTCCTACTGGGCTGTATTTTCTGCCAGTTGGGAACGATATCTCTGAGCACTTCTGGCTGTCTCCGTATCCGGGAACAGCTCTATAATTTTATCATAAGTAGTAATCGCATTCTGGGGGTCATCACTCTTGCGGTAAGAATTTCCGAGGCTCAGCCATGCATCCTTATTGGTCTCGTCATAAATTACCGCTTTTGACAGATTTTCAATGGCTGTTGCATAATCTTCACTGCGGTATGCATTATAACCTGTTTCGTAATACTGGGCAGACATTTGCGGTCCTATCAGTCCAAGCAGGGTCTTATAAAGCTTCTGGAATGCCTCTGATGTCTCGTCAACATTCACAGAGGATGAAATATTTTCCAGATTTGCTGCTGTCTGTGTGATATCCTGCGTCTCCAGATAGGTGGTAGCTGCCGCCAGCAGACTGTCAATGGTCTGTAAGGTACCATCCGTTCCCACATAGCCCTGCAGTTCCTGGTTCAGCGTATCATTTTCTGACTGGAGTGCCGCCAGCTGTGTCTCCAGCTCCTGAATCCGTGATGTCTTGGTATCCAGCTGATTACCGATATCTGTAATCGTCTTCTGTGCTTCATTATTGGCATTGGATACTGCTGCCGGAACTACCAGAAAATACATCACAGCCAGACCGATGACCAGACCAATAGCAATATTGATCAGGGAAGAAATTCCGGCACTCTTCTGTTCCTTTACATTCAGAGGCTGAATGATAATCTCGTTGTCACTCTGGTAACGGACCGCATCATCCTTCTTGCGCCTGCCGGGCTGTTTGCTGTTCTCATCCGGAGCTAACTGCATCTCTACTTCCTTCAGATAACGCAGGGTCTGTGTATTATTGCGGTCGATATCCATACACTTACGCAGTTCTCTCTCTGCTCTGTCCCACTGTTCACTGTCCATATAAAGCAGTGCCAGTAACTGATGTGCCCGTATGAACTTCGGGTTCAGGGAAAGCACTTTTTTCAACTGGATAATGGCCAGATCCTTACTGTCCTGATTGCAATAGACCAGTGCCTGATTATATTTTTTGATCGTCTGGTTAATGGCATCCAGGCGGGCCGCATTGGACTGCAGCATATTGATATAATCGTCCGCAATGTTTTTCTCAGGCCGCATATTTTTGCTGATGACCCATTCGCTCAGTGCCGCCACGACCTCTCCGGTCTCAAAATATACCAGTCCTAACAGGTTTCTGGCTTCGATATTATTTTTGTTGAATTTCAGGCTCTGCCGTAAGCTGTTGATCGCACCCGTAAGATCCCGTACTCCTGCTTTCTCCAAACCGTCATTGTAGAAACGGTTAGACATGCACATGATCTTTTTGTAGAGGGATACATCTGCTCCGCAGGATGTACAGAAATCATGCTCTGACAGATGGCAGCCGCAGTTATAACAAAACATGCTCTCCCTCCTTATTTCTCTTCTTTTTCTTCGGATTCTTTTATCATTTTCACCAACAGATCAGCCGCATCAGTCAGATCCTGATTATAGATGGCTTCCTCAGCGTCCTCTACTTCCAGACTGGGATGAAATTTTTTCAGTTCTTCTTCAAAATTGATCATGGTCCAAAGACTCCTTTATTTCCCCGACAAGATACAGACTTCCGGCAATGTACAGCCTCTCTCCGGGCTGTCTGCTTTGAAGCTCTTTGCGCAATGCTGTATCCGCTTCTGTATACATAGTAAAATGATGTTCCGGATAAGCCTTCAATAACTCCCGAAGTTCCTCCAGAGAAGCTGACCTTGCTGTCCGCATATGGGTAAACGCAATATGTCCGAACAATCCCGATGTGATCACCCGTTGTATCATGTGCCGGCAATCCTTATCCGCAGCCACGCCAAATAACAGCCTCCTGTCTCCGGTGCAGCCATCCTGCTTCACAGTATCCAGAAATGCCCGGATACCATCATCATTATGAGCCCCATCCACATACACTTCCGGAAGTACTTCTTCCATCCGTCCCTGCCAGAAGCAGCCAAGAATTCCCTGACGGATCTCCTCTTCAGTGGGGTATCCGGCTCCGGCACACAATCTGCCGCCGGTACTCTCCGTGTCCGTACTGTGAAACAGCACTTCCACAGCCCTCACCGCCAACGCCGCATTTTCCATCTGGTAGCGTGCAATGGTATGCAAAGTAAGACTAATATAATTATAATACTCAGAGCGCAGGGAAAAATCAATGTATTTCTTCCGAAATCCGAGGAAAGTATAGTCCTTTTTCGACACCGGTACCTGCATCGCACCAAGTTCTGACGCTTTGCGGCAAATTACCGCACTGGCATCTGCATCCCCGTCCAGGTACACCACGGGAACCCCGGGGCGCAGGATCCCTGCTTTTTCCGCTGCGATCTTCGCCGTGGTATCTCCCAGGTACTGTACATGATCCAGACTGATCCGCGTGATGACGGTCAGAAGCTTATTGTCCACGTAATTCGTGGCATCCAGTCTGCCGCCCAGGCCGGTCTCAATGATGCAATAATCCGGTTTTTCGTCTGCAAAACAGAGTAATGCCATGCAGAAAAGATATTCATAAAAATTGAGTACAAATTCCGGGTTAGCTTTTTCTCCCGGCAGCAAGACTCCCGGGTTATCGGAATTTGCCTCCCGCACTGCATGCCCTACCGCACTAAAAGCCTGTAAAAAAGCTTCCTCTGAGATCATTTCACCGTTCACGGCAAAACGCTCCCGCATATCCACCAGATGAGGTGAAGTAAATACGGCCGTGCGATAGCCTGCTTCCTGCAGGATCGAACTCATGTAGGCACAGACAGAGCCTTTTCCATTGGTGCCCGCCACATGGATGATCCGCAGATCCTTCTCCGGATTTCCGAGTTTTTTTAAAAACCATTTAAGATCCCTGCTGTCCGCAGGATTTTTTTTAACAGTAAAGCGGGGCATATCCTTCAGATATGCCACCGCTTCTTCAAACGTTATCATGTCATTACCGAATCTCATCGTATCCCTTATGCTTTACGTTCTTCTTATTCTGTACGCTTCGTTGCAGATCATGCCAGCTGTTCTAAGCGCTTTGTCACCTGTTCCATCATCTGCTCGTATTTTGCCAGCTTTTCCTTCTCCTCTGCGATCTTCGCTTCGGGAGCCTTGGACAGGAATCTTTCGTTGGACAGCATTCCCTTAGAACGTGACAGCTCGCCTTCCAGTCTCTTCTGCTCCTTCTTCAGTCGCTCGATCTCCTGTGCGATGTCTACCAGCTCCGCAAACGGAATGTACAGGGTAGCGCCGGGGATCACTACGGATACCGCGTCATCTGCGATGCCGGTCTTGTCAGCCTGGATCATGATCTCATTCGCATAAGCAAGGCTTGCGAAGAACAGCTTACCCTCTTCAAAGATCTTGCGGATCTCGTCATTTTCGCTGACTACGTATACACTTGCCTTACGGCTGGGTGCCACATTCATCTCGGTACGGATGTTGCGGATACCACGAACAGCTTCCTTGATGGTTTCGATAGCCTTCTCCTCTGCAGGGAATGCACGATCTTCGCTGTACTCTGGCCACTTGCTGATCATGATGGACTCTTCTTCATTCTGAATGGTGCAGAAGATTTCCTCGGTGATGAACGGCATGTAAGGATGTAACAGCTTCAGAGCGTCGATCAGGACAGTCTTTAAAGTCCACAGTGCCGCATTCTGGCTGACTGCATCGTCGGTGCTGTACAGACGGGGTTTTACCATCTCAATGTACCAGTCACAGAATTCATCCCAGATAAAGTCATATACCTT
>CAKSAM010000026.1 GCA_934436245.1 uncultured Acetatifactor sp. | reverse complement strand
TAAAGGATCTGCTAATACATCTCTTTTCTGAATATGTCCTTTACGTGGCACGGTTCTTCCCTCCTTAACAAATTGTTCTCGTGAGATACGTTATCTCGGCATCTAAGATGCCTCGATGTCGGCTGTTCGCCGACCCAGCCCTTCCATAAAAGTTCGTCTGCAAGCAAGCTTGCACTCGCTTTTATGTCAGTTCTGTTCTTCTCACTAGTTACGTTAAATCATAGGTACTCACATGTGTTTCCCCAAGTGTTCGCGCTGTTATATCTGTATCACAGAATTCCAACACTTTTCTTAGTTTCGTTTTTGTGGTACAAAGACGATGTCCGCATCGTCTCCAAAAATCCTTGCGGATTTTCATCGAACTTTCGGTCCGATGTTCAAAACGCCCCGGATACTACTTATTTCTTAGCATCCTTAGGTCTCTTAGCGCCGTACTTGGAACGAGCCTGTTTTCTGTTAGCGACACCGGCGGTATCAAGGGTACCACGGATAATGTGGTATCTGGTACCGGGCAGGTCCTTAACACGACCACCACGGATCAAAACAACGCTGTGCTCCTGCAGATTGTGACCTTCACCGGGAATGTAGCTGGTAACTTCGATTCCGTTGGAAAGACGTACTCTGGCGATCTTTCTAAGAGCAGAGTTAGGCTTTTTAGGAGTTGCTGTCTTAACAGCGGTACATACACCACGCTTCTGGGGAGCAGAAACGTCTGTTGCTTTCTTGTGAAGAGAGTTGTAACCCTTCTGGAGAGCAGGTGCAGTAGACTTCTTAACAGAGGTCTGACGTCCTTTTCTTACTAACTGGTTAAATGTTGGCATTCTGTTTCACCTCTTTCTTAATAGTATAATAGACGCACCTTTTCTGGCACGCTTTAATAGTATACTTGTTACAACTTCCGTTGTCAACCGGATTTTTATAGATTTTACGCATTTTTACGGGATTTTTTCATATATATTTCAATCGGGCAGGCTGGCCCTACTCGATTTGTATACTTTGTACACCATCCCACTTAGTAGCTTAATAATGTACATTCGCCAAATACAGATTCTTGTGCAGGCACAAATCTGTACTTGGCTCATCATATACGCAAAAGGAGCCGTACCATTTCCGATACCGCTCCCTGAAGTATTTCCCGTAATTTTCCACCTATACAGCGTCTGCTTATAAAACGAACAGCTACTGTATCTGCAGCAGATAACGTTCCAACGCATCCTGCCAGGAGGGAAGTCTTTCGAATCCGTTATCCGTCAGTTTTTCCTTGCTCATACGGCTGTTCTCCGGTCTCTTTGCTTTCGTCGGATACTCGGAAGCCGGTACGGGAGCCACATCCACATTCATCCCGGCCTGACGGAAGATCTCGCAGGCAAATTCATACCAGTTACAGATACCTTCATTGGTCGCATGATAAATGCCGTATTTGTCAGTCAGCACCATGTCCACCAGAAGCCTTGCCAGATCATAAGTATAGGTAGGGGACCCAAACTGATCGTTCACTACCGTGAGATGGTCGTGGGTCTTGCCCAGGTTCAGCATGGTCTTGATGAAATTCTTACCGTTCACACCGAATACCCAGGAGATTCTTACGATAAAATACTTCTCCAGTGTATTCTGCACTGCCAGCTCGCCCTCGTATTTGGTCTGTCCGTATACGTTCAGAGGATGGCGCTCATCGTCGGGCTCCCAGGCTCTGGTGCCCTTGCCGTCAAATACATAATCGGTACTGATATAGACCATCTTGCAGTCTAACTTTTTGCAGACATCCGCAATGTTCTGCGTACCGTCCGCATTGACCTTACGGCAGATCTCCACATTGTCTTCCGCCGCATCCACCGCAGTATAGGCTGCACAGTGTACCACAGCATCCGGTGCTGTCTCCCCGATCACCTTTTCCACACTGGCAGCATCAGTGATATCCATCTCCTGAATATCCACACCGATGGCTTCAATGCCACGTTTTGTCAACTCATTTACTACATCATATCCCAACTGACCTTTTACACCTGTTACCAAGACCTTCATAGATTGTCTTCCTCTTCTTTCCTCATTGCTATTGCTATGGTGCCGGAATATCTCTGCCCCACAAGCATGATTATAACATCCGGTGTGAACATCAGCAACGAAAAAATCCGGGGACAGATCGAAGCCCCCGGATTGAAATGCTTTAAATTGTCATATAGCTTTTTGCTGCACGTTTAATGTCTTCTACAATTCCTTCCGCTTTTTTGTCCTCCAGCTCCGTTGCCTGTTTTCTAAGTTTCCACCAGTTCCATCCGGGATGTGCCCCCTCCTGCAGTTCTATGATCCGTTTCTGATATTTTCTACAGAAAATAATGTATACCATCAAAAGCAGTAATATTCCAATGCCCAACATTCCGGCTATCATGTCACCGTAATAGCCATTCCGGGCTGTCTGTGCCAGCGGTGTTGCTTCGTCTTCAATTTGTATGATCCGATAGCCTGCCAGTATAACAGGTACTGAATACAACATACTGCTCATCTTGATTTCCTCCATGTTTTCTTATATCTATTAAGACTTCTTCTCTCCTGAAAATGGCTCACATTTTTCGATATTTTTTTCAAAATTCCTTAGAACTCCGCACTATAAAATTTTCATCACACAAATTTACTTTCTATACGGAATTCGTTATAATGGATTTGATGATTTTGTACCCGAAAGTATGTAGTTTACCGAAAGGAAAGGTATTTTTTATGCAAAAAAATCTGATACGACGTATTTTTACCGTAAGTATATTATCCTGTTGTCTGCTATTTGGCAGCTGTGGCCAGAGTCCGGACGCTGCATCTGATCTGTCAACCACTTCATCTGAGACCATTGTAACATCTGCTGTCGATAATACTTCTGATTCCTCAGGGGCACTATCACCGACTTCATCCTCTGCAGAGAACACCCGAACCCTTACGCTCTCCGTTGTCAATATGTGTGGCATCGAGATCGGTATGGTGGCAGTTATTGATCCTGTAACCGGGGAACAGGTGAATCTGGATTCTCTGTCAGATCAGGAATCCATCTCCATGGAAGCCGACTGGCCTTCCTCTGTCACGGAATTCCAGTGGGCTCTCTACAACACTGACGGTGAATTGTGTATTGAAGGGAAAACCGATATCAGCAGTGCCAGGATCTCAGCGACCCTTCTCCTGACCGGTGATGGTGATCTGGAAAAAGTAGAAGAACTTTTTGAATGATCTGCAGAAGAAAAGCGGCATCCGCCGGGATACTCCCCCGATGGATGCCGTTTCTGTTATCTCTTATTCTTCGATATCTCCTGCATTTTCTGCCTGAGCTTTCAGCTTCTTCTCATTGTGTTTCTTATACATTTCATATCCGGTTGCACCGAGGATCAGAATGATCAGCCACCACCACCAGGACATCTTTGCCTGTTCGCTCTCTACGGCAACATCTGCCAGCGGAGCTGCCTCGTCAGAGATTTTAACGGTTTCGGCTGCTTCCGGCTCTTTGACTTCTGTCTGTACCGCTTCACCCTGTCCGTTTTCCTCAACATTGGCAGCAAGAGGTGCTGCTTCATCAGCGATCTGGACTACTCCGGGAGCTGCTGCCTGATTCTGGGTTACCACGGCTGCCTGTGCAACAGGAGCATTGGCAAGAACTACTGGTGCGATCACGGTTGCTCCGGCATCAGCATTACCGTCATTGCTACCGGCACCACTGTCACCTGTTCCCTCATTGTCACCGCCTGTGGGAGCTGCCGGTGTGGGTGCGGGAGTCAGACGCTCGATCACCTTATCCAGCTCTCCGCCTGCTTCATCCAGACTGTCCAGAATCTCCTTCAGAGTATCTTCTGCATCCTTTTTGTTCTGTTCAGCCACGGTCAGCTTTCCTTCCAGTTCCTTCAGAGCTTCAAGGTTACTGGTTCTGTCATTCTTCAGATCTTCGATCTCTTTCTTCAGTTCCTCTACCTTGCCCTGTGCTGCTACCACATCTTTCTGTGCATCCTGTGCATCCTGTAACAGCTTCTGGTACTTTTCGGTCAGAGCCTTGGCATTATCTACGAATTTACGATAGTCATCATCCTTCTGGGTTAACAGAATCTTCTTATCATAATAATTCAGGTTCTGGATGATCTGGCCGGTCAATATCTCCGCTTTTTCATAGGTCTCAGTCCGGACAACCTTATTTTCCTTTTTCTCTCCAGTCTTCTCCAGATAATCGATCTCGTAGGAATAGCTGGTGTGTCCAATAGACTCGGTACCTACTGTCTTCACATTGTATACGCCGGTTACGGTTTTGTCGCCTGCTTTTGCCTGTGCCAGTGCTGCATCCTGTACCGCATTCCGTGCCTCCTCTGCGGAGCTCTTCTCATCGGTCTTGACACTGACACCTGCTACATAGCGGATAGTTGCCTTGCCGAACTTCCAGTCATCCCAGTTGGCACTTACGAAAATACCACCGTCTGCCTCGACTGCATTTCTGGCTGCCTCTTCCAGTTTCTTGTTGGTAGCTTCTCCGTTACCAAACAGAGCCTTGATGTCATTCCAGAGGGAACCGAAGGTACTCTGGTCTACTATCTTCTTAGTTACCTTTGCGTAGGTTGCGGATACTTTGCCGGAGATCAGGAAATCAGAATCATCAATTATATTTCCAAACCAATCCTTTTTATCCTCCGTATAGCCACTTACTTTCAGATCACTGCTTACGCTAATAAGATACAGATCATCATCGTCTTCAATCTTATTTCTTAAATCCTTCTCCTGTTCCTTGGTGACCTTCGCTACAGCTTCTTCCTCAGTTTTAACACCATAATCCAAGATACTATCGGTATGCTTCCATTCCACCTCTTCATTCTTCACATTCACAGTCTTCGTAAAGGTAGGAATGTAGGTTCCATTACCTTTATAAGTATAATCCGTTTTTGTTGTTCCTGTAACGGTTACATCCTTGCCGGCAGCGTCCTTCAGCTCCTTTTCCTTGTCAGCGGCTGCAGCATTTCTGTCATCCTCTGTCTGGTACTGTTCGGAAGAAGTGAATTTTGCATTGGTATAGGTGATGGTGGTCACATTAGCGGTCACTGTCTTGATCAGCTTTCCGTTTTCATCCAGTTTCCAGGATTCGTCCTGCTTATCCTTATCCACAATCGTATCGATCTCACCGGTTTCGGTCTTCTGATTATTGTCAGAAATAATGATGCTCACAGTTCCGTCGTTCTTGATCACTTTCTTTCCATCTACTGCAATAATAGTTCCGTCTTTCAGACCTTTTTCCACTTCGGAAACAGTGATAGTATCCCCGTTTCCCTTCACATACTGATCCGGATTGGTCTCCTGTTCCTTTTCCCAGTTGATCTCTTCAAGTCTCTTCTCGAAGATCACGATATTATCCTGATCCTTCTGGTCACCCTTTGCATCTTTGTCATCCATCAGGAAGTTGTAGTATTTATGCTGCGTTACTCCATTTTCATCCGTGTAGGTTACTTCGAAGTAATTCATCGTATTGTTGTCTTTGCCCTGTTTACGAACAACAGTGGTATCGCCCTTAATGTTCAGTACCTCGGGCAGATAGTAGTTCTGCATAATGGAAATGAAAAGCTTATCCTCATTTCTCCAGTTAAGTCCCTGATCTCCCTGTGTCAGAGTTTCCTTGTCTGCAATATCCATGGCACCTGCTGCGGAGGTATCCACTGCGCTCTTGGCAGCTTCCAGAGCCTTTGCCAGTGCTTCTGCATTTGCCTTCGCTACTGCCAGCTCAGCTGCTGCTGCGTCAGCGTTAGCATCCGCACTGTTTATAGCAGCCTCATAAGCCTCTTCATACTTTGCTACCTTCTGTGCTGCCTCTTCATAAGCTGTCTTGGCGGTATTGTACTCCCCAAGCTTTGCATCGAAATCAGCCTGCGCCTGATCCACGGTAGTCTTTACTTCTTCATATGCCGCATTGGCATCGGAGATAGAAGCAGCATCCTTGATATTCTCGATCTGTCCATCTACCTTTTTCTGGGCATCCTGCATGGCATCCTTTGCGTCTGCCGCAGTCTGTCCTGCATTTGCCGCTGCATCAGCTGCCTTATTCAGTTCTGCATCGGAAAGCTTATCGTTTGCTTCTGCAACACCAAGTTTGGTATCTGCATTCTCAATCGCTGACTCTGCGTCCTTCAGAGAAGAACCGCCCTCCACATTCTTATCCTCTACTTTGGCATTGGCATCCAGAACATCCTGCGTCAGATCCTTGCCCTGCGCATCCTTAGCTTCCCCTGCCACTACCTGGTCAGCCACTTCCGACTTCACATCAGCGGCACTCTTTTCTGCGCCCTCTACAGCCTTGTCGGCCTCTTTTGCTGCTGCCTCTGCCTGATCGCATACACCGGCTTCCGGTGTCACGGTAATGTTCTTATCCTCGTTTCCTTCGGAAGAATTCCCCTCTCCCTCTGCTGCCAGTGCTGTCAGTGGGGAAGATGCCATCAGCATTGCGGAAATGCCGATCGCCATAGCACGAATCACTTTTTCGTTCTTACTGTTTTTTCTCATATGATTTTTCCTCTCCATCCTATTTTTCAACAATATGTTCAAATAAATACTGCAGCACCTCCGGCGTGAATTTCTTTGCCGAAATAGCTACTTTAAAGCCTCCGTCTTCTTGCTCCTCCTGTCTGGTGACATCTGCATACATGATCATCGTATCCGCTACGATTATGATGTCTTTCCCCTTAAGATCAGGAGATCCGGCCGGCATCGTAAAAGCTATGCCCAGTGGGCTGACATTGCATGTTTCGACAAAAATGCTCTCTCCCGAATCACATACCACGATAACGCTCTTAGCCTGATAGCCAACACGGTCGATCCTCCTTCGTTCTTCCATCGTCCCCTTCTACTCCTTTCTTCCGGAGTTGCCGGTAAAACCGCTCCTTTTGTGTCTTTCTAATTATTAAGACTGTTCATCTCAAAAAAAAGGGTCAAATTTTTTTATTTAATTTCAAAAAATCTAAGTTTTTAAAATCAAATTAGTGAACGCAGGCATCGTTATCTTTTTTTCTGACAGACAATATGCTATAATACATCCAAAGAAAATCATGACACAGGCTTTTAAAGGAGCGACCTTATGATACAGAAAAAGAAATTCGTAAAAACCTTCCGCAACACAAAAACCGTGCAGTTAGTTCTTCTTCTGCTGCTGGAGACCGCATATGTTCTTGTGCTGACCCTGCATCCGGCGCTGGGGACAAAGCTTTTCGAAGACCGGACTCTCTTTATCTTATGCACACTTTCCTGGATTCTTGCATTGTTTAATCTGATCTGGCTGTTATATGATTTCTATAAATTACGCACCTTTGCAGAGGAAAGCCATGCCTTGAACCGCGCAGCCTTCCTGGATCATCTGACGGGCATCCCCAACAGACACGGTCTGGATGTAGTCTTCGAGACCTACGATTCTCCGGAATCTCTGACCCATGTGGCCTGCTATATGGTCACCATTACCAATCTGAAGGAGATCAATCAGACTATGGGACATGTGGTAGGCGACCAGATGTTGAAAGATTTCTCCGGCATTCTGGAAAGTGTCGGCGATGCCTTCGGTGTAGTGGGCCGTAACGGCGGTAATGAATTCCTGATGATCGTGAATCACGGTTCCCATGATACCATGGAATATTTCATCGAAAGTCTGGATCAGCAGTTAAAAGAATACAATGAGGAGCACAGCAATGCCCCGATTCAGATCCAATATGCTTATATTCTGAACGAAGAGGCGCACGCCGAGTATTTTTCCACCTTACTCACAGAGACCTATAACAAGCTGCACGCCTAAGGAACCCGTTAACGCAACAGTGAGACAAACGCATGAAAGATTTGAATATTTCTTACATTGCCGGTCTTGTGATCCGTTCCCAACATAGTGACTCGGATGCCTTTGCAGAATTGTATGCTCTTACCTATAATAAAGTGTACAATTACACCAGGCATTATCTGCGGGACGCATTTTTAGCCCAGGATGCTATGCAGGAGGTCTACATACTGGCTTTGAAAAATATCGGAAAATTGAATGATCCAACTGTTTTTATTGCCTGGCTGAACCGCATCTGCTTCCATGTCTGCTATGATATGGCTCAGAAGAATCGTCCCCAGAATGACTGTCAGGTCTTAAGTCAGGAGATTCTGGACATTGTCCAGGATCCCCATCTGGACGCCAATCCTGAACTGCACTTCCAGCAAAAGGACGAATATTCCAGACTTGCCGAAGCTATGGAGCAGCTTCCCTTTAATGAAAAGCAGGTTCTGACCATGCGCTATTATAACGACATGAAGCTGGAAGAAATTGCGGCTGCCATGGAAATCAGCCGAAGCAGCGTCAAGCGTTACATTGCCTCCGGTCAGGCGCATTTGAAAGAAAGCATGAAAGGATAACATAATTATGTTTTTTCATAAAAAGAACCGCTATGAACTGGACATGACAACTGCCAACAATGCGTTGCAGAATATCCTGTCCACATGCAACCAGCCGGTGAATACCATTCCCTTCGACAAGCTGGTTCTTCGCAAAAAAGTCAATGCCGCCTCTTATAACCGACTGATCGTCGCCACAGCACTGATCTTTGCACTGACCTTTTTGTCCCCGTTAGCCATCGTCCCTCTCTCCGAGCTGAACGAGAGGCTGTTTTCTCCCACCCCGGCAGTGCTTGCACTGGATTATGTAGAGGATAACATTTTAAGCCTGAAATTCACCGGTGACAATATTCTCTATGAAGAAGCCTTTATGGAAACCTTGTCCGGAGAAATTATAGCACCGCTCTCGGTAGACAGTTCCAAGGGTGTGATCAACTTCCCGTTTCTTTCCGAGGAAGCCAATATTTATGTTCCCGTAAAAAACGGTGAGCCCCTTCACCTGCTCTTTACGCCCGATCATGTAACAGGAATGGATGAATAACAACAGGATGTAACGATTTTTATGCGGATACCAAAATCATCTGCGCTACTGCGCATTTTGTTAATTACATATTGCACGACCCTCAGTCTGTGTGCCTGCGGATCCGGCTCTGAAAGCACCTCCGTAATGGCATCTGCAGCAGATCCTGTAGTGGAACAGCCTGCCGCTTCCCAGTCATCCCCCAACACGGATGGCGCACAGCCTGCCGTACCTTCCGCCGAAGCAGAATCTTCCACCCCCGGTGTTCCTCTACGGGATGCCACTCCTGTCTGTCTCGTACCACAGGCTGATGGCATCGCAACAGCTTCCAATGATGTGGCTGTTATTGACTATTCCCATATGTCCGACGGCTATGTCTGTGCCAATTATACCGGCACATGTCCCAAAGTCAAGCTGCGTATCACCGGTCCGGACACCATCGTTTATACTTATGATCTGCACGGTGGCGGCTATGAGACCTTTCCTTTATCCTCCGGTGACGGTTATTATGATGTGACGATCTATGAGAATATTTCCGGTACGAATTACGCCACCTGTCTGTATGCCGATCTGGATGTACAGATTGCGGATGTATTCAGTCCCTTTCTCTATCCCAACCAGTACGTGAATTTTACGGCAGACAGCAAAGTAGTTGCCAAAGGACAGGAGCTCGCCGAAGGTGCAGCATCGGATCTTGAGGTGATCACCCGGATCTATGACTATATTACGCAGAATATCACCTATGACTATGACAAGGCATCGGATCCTCCCACCGGCTATACCGCTGATGTGGATGCCATTCTTGCTTCCGGCACCGGCATCTGCCTGGATTATGCGGCAGTCATGGCCAGTATGCTGCGAAGCCAGCGGATTCCCACCCGACTGGAAGTTGGCTATGCCCAGGATGCCTATCATGCCTGGATCAGTGTCTATACTGCCGACACCGGCTGGCTGAACGGCATTATCGAATTTGATGGCAATGTGTGGACACTGGTGGATCCAACCTTTGGTGCCAATACAGATGATAAGACACTGAAAAAATTTATCGGTGACGGTACGAATTACGTTTTGCAGAAAATGTATTAATGTAAAACAGGCAGCTGCTTTTAATCATTTATGGTTCTTAAAGGGTTCTGGATAGTTACGAAACAGAAATAAAATGAAAGGGAACATAACAAACATGAAGACTACTGAGAAAAAACTACTTTCCAATGAAGAAATTGCCTCATTCTGCAGCCAGTCTGCCATGCTTTTTCAGGCTGGAATTCCTCCTGTGGAAGGAATGGTCATCTTACAGAGTGATGCCCAGTCCCCTGAAGGCAAGGCGATTTTTGATGAAATTCTTGCTGTCTGCAGACAGGGAGAAAGTTTTCATAAAGCACTGGAGTCTACGAAAGTCTTTCCCGATTACTGTCTGCACATGATCGCCCTCGGAGAAGAATCCGGCAATCTGGATGTCTGCATGAACTCTCTTGCAGATTACTACGAAAAAGAAGAGGCTATTGCCAACAGTATCCGTGATGCCGTCACCTATCCTTTTATTATGATTGCCATGATGGCCGCCGTCATTGTAGTACTGGTAAGCCGTGTCATGCCGATCTTTCAACAGGTCTATGTAGAACTCGGAAGTGAGATGACAGGCTTTGCTGCATCGCTGCTGCGCCTGGGTAACCACCTGAATCGTTATTCCTTTATTTTTATCAGTGTTCTGTGTGTACTGTTGCTTTTATATTTGTTTGCTACCAGAACAGGAACCGGAAAACGCACCACCACCCGTTTTCTGAACTGGTTTCCTCTGACAAGACACTTTTATGAAAGTGTTGCCTGTGAGCGTTTTGCCAGTGGTATGGCTCTGACCCTGAGCAGTGGTATGGATACCTACTCCAGCCTGGACATGGTGGCTTCTCTGGTTGGCAATGACACAATGAAGCACAAAATTACAGGCTGTAAGGAAGCAATCAATGCAGGTGCAAATTTTGCGGAAGCACTGACAGAAGCCGGCATTTTCAATCATCTCTATTCTCAGATGATATCTGTAGGTTTCCGCAGCGGTAATGTGGATGTAGTATTGAAAAAGATTGCAGACCGTTATGAAGAAAATACCAATCGTAAATTACAATCCATTATTGCAGTATTAGAACCGACACTCGTAATTATTCTGTCTGTAATCGTCGGTCTGATCCTGTTATCTGTCATTCTGCCGCTTATGGGCATTATGACCAGCATTGGATAGGAGTGATATGACATGAACCGTTTTGAACAGAAAAAAAGAGTGTCTGGACGCAGGCTGGTCTGGCTGCTCCCCATTCTGGCATTTCTATTTTTATTTTTCCTGTTTCTTCGGGGAATCGGGTCTGTAAATGAATCTACTCTGAGCAAACAACAGGAGAGTCTTGAAACCGCATTGGAACGCAGTATTTCCCAATGCTATGCCGTAGAGGGCTGTTATCCGCCTTCTCTGGAATATCTGGAGCAGCATTATGGTTTACTATATGACAACAGCAGTTTTTTCATTGACTATGAATATTATGGAAGCAACCTTCTTCCGGAAGTAACTGTACTTCGCAGGACCGGTTCTCACTAAAGGAGTCTCAGATCACATGAAACAGGAAAAACATTTTATTGTGGATATCTTGTTCGTTCTGGCATTGTTCGGTGTATTTGCGGTTTCCGCACTGACTCTTGTAACCATAGGGGCAGACGTCTACCAACATACCGTAACAGATATGAGTATTAATTATGAAAGCCGGACCGCTGTATCCTACATCACAGAAAAGATACGCCAGAATGACATGGAGGACGGCATCTGTCTTACAACATTAGAAGACGTTCCGGCTCTCTGTATGCGTTCCCGGGTTGATGAAGATATCTATTGTACTTATCTTTATCTCTATGACGGATATTTGAAAGAGCTTTTCATGAAGCAGGGAGCTTCTCTCGGTGGACAGATTCTACCTGCCGGAACGGATATTCTGCAGTTAAAAAATCTTACCATGGATTATGCTGCCAGTCATCTGATCCGCATTTCACTCCAGACTCCTTCCGGAGAACAACATACTTTTTATATCCGTCTCCACTGCAACCCTGCCACAAAATAGAAAGGATCATAAATCTATTATGAAACACTCCCGATCCAGTTTATTTTTAATGGAAATGATCATAGCTATCCTGTTTTTCTCCCTTGCCAGTGCTGTGTGCATACAGTTGTTTGCCAAATCACATCTTCTGGGCAGACAGACCGTAAATCAGAATCACGCAGTCACCTGGGCGCAAAGTCTGGCTGACTCCTATCTGACATTGGACGGAAATCTGGGTGCTGTTCAAGAACTGTTTCCTATATCCTCCCAAACCTCTGAAAATAACCTGCGTCTCTCTTTCGACAGTAACTGGGATCCGTGTTCTCCGGAGGATGCCGTCACTTTTCTGGCGGATCTTAAGTCCACTGTTGCGGATGAAACCGGTATTATGAAGGCTGAGATTACTCTTTATGAGATTTCCACACCGGAAACTCCTATATACACACTTTCACTCATGCATCATACTGCAGAAAGGAGAGGCTCTGATGAGTAATTCATCTAAGAAAAAACAATTTGGCATGAATATCGGTTCCGCTTCTATTCTCTTAGTATTTGTCATATTATGCCTGGTATCTTTTGCTGTACTATCCATTGTCAGTGCCAACGCAGACAATAAACTCAGTACTCGTGTATTGGAACGTACCACCGCCTATTATGCCGCCTGTAACCAGGCAGAACAGTCTCTGGCCGGTATGGACAAGACGCTGCGGCGTGTCTACGAGTCTTCTGATGGTGAAGAAAGTTATTTTAATTCTGTCGGACATGGAAAATCCTATGTAATTCCCATTTCCGATCTGCAATCCCTGCAGGTCACCATTGAAATTCTCTATCCTGGAACCGCAGAAGATTCTTTTTATCAAATCACTGCTTGGCAGGTGTTGAATACCAATGAGTTAAAGTAAAAGAGAGCATGCTCCTGACGGAGCACGCTCTCTTCCATTATCAAGCTTCTTGCCTATATCCTATCCCTTTTAATTCCGGTTCAGTTCTTCCACTGTCTCTGACAACCTATGGATATCTTCGTTCAGTTGTTGCAAATTATCCAGATTTGTCTGATTCAGTTCCAATGTATTTTGTGCATTCGCCGTAACTTCTTCTGTAGATGCACTAATGGAACTTACAGAATCTACCAGTGCTTTCTTAGATACCTGTATCTTTCCAATAGACTGCTCAATTTTCTGATAATCCGAGCCCATTGCCTCAGAAGTCTCTGTAATTCTTCCAAAAAGTTTTCCCGTATCCTCCATCAGGCCGTTTTGTCTGGTAAACACCTCCGACAACTGGTTCATATTTCCCGTCACCTTCCGGGATCCCTCATTGATTCCCTGGATCTCTTTACGAATCTTCTCCAAGGATTCATTGGTCTGTTCTGAAAGATCTCTGATTTCCCCCGCTACAACTGCAAATCCTCTTCCCGCTTCTCCTGCACGGGCGGCTTCAATACTTGCATTTAAGGACAGCAGATTGGTCTGTCTGGAAATATTTTCGATCAGGCCAACAATCTGATTCACATTTTGAATCTTTTCCATCAGGTCATTCATTGCAGTCGTCGTGGATGACGAAGTCTCTGCAGTCAGCTTTGCAGAATTTCCAAGCTGTTTCACATTCTCAGTTCCGTTCTGAATCGCATCCAACATATCTCCCAGGCTTCTGCGAAATCCGTCTATGATCTCCTGAATGAAATCGATATCACTGCTCATGCCATCTATATAGCGTATTTCCTCTTGCACCGCTTCCGCTGTAGAATTCGTTCCGGCACATACCTGCTCCATGGCTTCTGTTGAAGATACTGATGCGGTGCGGAGAGCATCGGTCTTCACCAGGATTTTTTCTGAACTCTCTGCTGTATTCTCTGCCACCTTGCGAATCTTCTCCAGAACCTCTTTCCGTCTCTCATGAGTTGCTTCGATCTCATCCATCTTCCGTTTTGTCATACCGGAATCAATATAACTGATCAGGCTTCCGTACAGTGCGATCAGGAATACTGCTGCCAACTGGATCTCAATATCAATCATTGGCACCGATTCCAAAGCGCCTGTTGCTTTCGCATATCCCAGATAGCCAATATTGCATGCCATGACTCCAATGCTGTAACAGGTCGTATATTTCCACTTGTGGAACAACGGGAAGATCATCAGTATCGGGATCATATATACATACGTCATAGTCGTATTCCCTGTAAACAGCACAAAGATATATACTACAAAATAACTGATCGGCAAAAGATATTTTACTGCTTCCGATTCCGGATTTCTGGTCTGTATCACAATATCTATCACTGCAGGAATGATCAATAGAAGCATGAAAACAACCGTATATGCTGCTGTACGATTGCCTTTTATCAATTCTACCAGATAAGCTGCTCCCAACACACTGGAAATAAAAGCATAGGCAAGTAATACACAACGGTTAACCGTTCTCTTCTCTGTCAGTTTTCCATGTCCGTCAATAATCATAAATTCCCCCACCCTTTACTTTTGTATTTTGACATAATAACATTATCTTCTTTACTTTTTTTCCTGTCAAGTTTTCCCTTACAGATACTGGATTTTTATTATTATGTCTAATAATGGGATTCATTTTTTGTGCATTTTAACAGATAAATTATGCTATTATGTTCAATAAAAGAGGAGAGTTCCCGTCATGCAGGAAATCTCCTCTTTCATTTATTGTCTGATTTTATGATATCAATGTCAAAAGCACCCGGCTTTGATGCCTACGGATTGTACCGGTTTTACTGATTATCAGTGTCTGCTCCCACTTCTACAGCTTCCGCTTCTGTGTTCACATCACTGGTCTGCTCTGCACCCTCTGTCTCCAGATCAGTTCCGTCGCTCAGGTTCAGTTCTGCATCATCACCATACATATCACCACTGAAATCAATAGTTTCTACATCATCAGTGCTCAGTCTGGTGTTACGATATCTCTTCATACCGGTTCCTACAGGAATCAGCTTACCGATGATAACGTTCTCCTTCAGACCGATCAGATTATCTACCTTACCCTTGATAGCAGCTTCTGTCAGAACCTTAGTGGTTTCCTGGAAGGATGCTGCAGACAGGAAGGACTCGGTTGCCAGTGCTGCTTTGGTAATACCCAGAATGATACGCTTTCCTTCCGCAGGTTCCTTGCCTTCTGCGGTCAGCTTCTCGTTCATCTCTTCGAAATCCAGAACATCTACCAGGGTTCCGGGCAGGAACTCGGTATCTCCGTTATTCTCGATGCGAATCTTCTTCAACATCTGACGTACCAGGACTTCAATATGCTTATCTGCGATATCTACACCCTGCAGGCGGTATACACGCTGTACTTCACGAAGCATGTAATCCTGTACAGCACGGATACCTTTGATCTTCAACAGGTCGTGAGGGTTTACACTACCTTCGGTCAGTTCATCACCAGCCTCCAGCACCTGTCCATCAACTACCTTGATACGGGAGCCGTAAGGAATCAGATATGCCTTGGTCTCACCGGTTTCTTCATTGGTGATCACAACCTCACGCTTCTTCTTGGTATCACGGATCTCAGCCTTACCGCCGAACTCAGCAATAATCGCAAGTCCCTTAGGCTTTCTGGCCTCGAACAACTCCTCGACACGGGGAAGACCCTGTGTGATATCGTCACCTGCGACACCACCACTATGGAAGGTTCTCATGGTCAACTGCGTACCAGGCTCACCGATAGACTGTGCAGCGATGATACCAACTGCTTCACCTACCTGTACAGCTTCACCGGTTGCCATGTTGGCACCGTAACATTTTGCACAGATACCAACGTGGGAACGACAGGTCAGGATGGTACGGATCTTCACTTCCTCAATGGGTTCACCCTGCGCATTCACACCAACACTTAAAATCTTGGCTGCACGGCTGGGTGTGATCATGTGGTTATGCTTTACGATCATGTTACCGTCTTTATCATAAATATCCTCACAGGAATATCTTCCTGTGATTCTGTCTTTCAGGCCTTCAATGGTCTCTTTACCATCCATGAATGCCTTGACTACCATACCGGGGATCTCAGCCTGACCCTCACAGCAGTCTACTTCACGGATAGAAAGCTCCTGAGATACGTCAACCATTCGTCTGGTCAGATAACCGGAGTCTGCGGTACGCAGAGCGGTATCGGACATACCTTTTCGTGCACCATGTGCGGACATGAAGTATTCCAGTACATCCAGACCTTCACGGAAGTTTGACTTAATGGGCAGCTCGATGGTTCTACCTGTGGTATCTGCCATCAGTCCACGCATACCTGCCAGCTGTTTGATCTGCTGACTGGAACCACGCGCACCGGAGTCTGCCATCATGAAGATGTTATTGTATTTATCCAGACCGGACAGCAGCACATCAGTCAGCTCTTTATCGGTCTCGTTCCAGGTCTCTACAACGGCACGATAACGCTCTTCCTCAGTGATCAGACCACGTCTGAAGTTGCTTGCGATCCTGTCTACGGTAGCCTGTGCAGCTGCCAGCATTTCACTCTTCTTCGCAGGGACGGTCATATCAGAAATAGATACGGTCATAGCAGCTCTGGTAGAGTACTTGTAACCGATCGCCTTAACATCATCCAGTACCTCAGCGGTCTTGGAAGCTCCGTGGGTATTGATGACCTTCTCCAGGATCTGCTTCAGCTGCTTCTTGCCTACATGGAAGTCTACTTCCAACTTCAGGAAGTTCTCAGGATCACTTCTGTCCACAAATCCCAGATCCTGCGGCAGGATCTCATTGAAGATGAAACGTCCCAGAGTGGACTCAACTGTACCTGTAATGGTCTCTCCTGCTGCATTTACCTTGCTCATGCGGACATGAATGCGGGAATGCAGTGTCAGCGCCTGGTTCTCATATGCCAGAATTGCTTCGTTTACACTCTTGAAATACTTACCTTCACCAATAGAACCGGGTCTCTCCTGGGTCAGATAGTAGATACCGAGTACCATATCCTGGGAAGGAACGGCTACGGGACCGCCATCGGAGGGCTTCAGTAAGTTGTTGGGAGACAACAGCAGGAAACGACACTCTGCCTGTGCCTCCTGGGACAGAGGAAGATGTACAGCCATCTGGTCTCCATCGAAATCCGCATTAAATGCAGTACATACCAGGGGATGCAGCTTGATCGCCTTACCTTCTACCAGGATCGGCTCAAACGCCTGAATACCCAGTCTGTGCAGTGTCGGTGCACGGTTCAGCATAACAGGATGTTCCTTGATAACTTCTTCCAGCACATCCCATACCTGTGTATCCAGCTTTTCTACCAACTTCTTCGCATTCTTGATGTTCTGGCTGATTCCCTTGGCTACCAGCTCTTTCATTACGAAAGGCTTGAACAGTTCGATTGCCATTTCCTTCGGCAGACCACACTGATAAATCTTTAGTTCCGGTCCAACGACGATAACGGAACGACCGGAGTAGTCTACACGCTTACCTAACAGGTTCTGACGGAAACGACCGGTCTTACCCTTTAACATATCAGACAGAGACTTCAGTGCTCTGTTGCCGGGGCCGGTAACAGGACGTCCGCGTCTGCCGTTATCAATCAGGGCATCTACTGCTTCCTGCAGCATTCTCTTCTCGTTACGCACGATAATATCGGGAGCACCAAGCTCTAACAGTCTCTTCAGACGGTTATTACGGTTGATGATCCTTCTGTACAGATCATTCAGATCAGAGGTTGCGAAACGTCCGCCGTCCAACTGTACCATAGGACGAAGATCGGGAGGGATAACAGGAATGACATCCATGATCATCCATTCCGGTTTGTTGCCGGATTCGCGGAATGCTTCCACAACTTCCAGTCTCTTGATGATACGGGCACGCTTCTGACCGGAGGACTCCTTCAGACCGGTCTTCAGCTCTACTGCTTCTTTTTCCAGATCAATGGCCTGCAGCAACTCTTTGATAGCTTCCGCACCCATGCCTACACGGAACTTGTTGCCCCAGGTCTCTCTTGCATCCTGATATTCCTTCTCGGACAACACTGCCTTGTACTCAAGATTTGTGGTTCCCGGATCCAGAACAATATAGGAAGCAAAGTACAGAACCTTCTCCAGAATTCTGGGAGACAGATCCAGGATCAGGCCCATACGGCTGGGGATACCTTTGAAGTACCAGATATGGGATACCGGAGCAGCAAGCTCGATATGTCCCATACGCTCTCTACGTACGCTGGCTTTGGTAACTTCTACACCACAACGGTCGCAGACAACACCCTTATATCTGATCTTTTTATATTTACCACAATGACATTCCCAGTCTTTGCTGGGTCCGAAAATTCTCTCACAGAACAGACCGTCTCTCTCGGGCTTCAGTGTTCTATAGTTGATCGTCTCCGGCTTTAATACCTCACCATGGGACCACTCCCGGATTTTCTCCGGGGAAGCTAATCCAATCTTGATGGCATCAAATGTCATAGGCTGATAGGTTGTTTCATTTTTTGTTTCTGACATTAATGGCACTCCCTTCTATACAAACTATACAAAGCATTAAAATTCATCATCACTGCCGTCAAAGCTATCATCGGTGTAATCATCGTCAACATAATCGTCGTCCTCAGAGTTCACCAGTTCACCATTGTCATCAAACTCCTGTGACTGATAGCCCATCTCGCCAAGGGAGCTCTTGTCGTAATCGTCATCGTACTTACGATCACCTTCCATCTCATAACGATAATCGGTATCACCGTAATCGACAGTCTCCATGATCTCAACCTCGGTCTGATCCTCACGCAGCACTCGGACATCCAGACCCAGTGCCTGCAGCTCCTTCAGCAGAACCTTGAAGGACTCGGGGATACCGGGCTCAGGGATATTGTCTCCCTTGATGATTGCTTCGTAAGTCTTCACACGTCCTACAACATCATCGGACTTCACAGTCAGAATCTCCTGCAGGGTGTAGGATGCACCATACGCCTCCAGAGCCCATACTTCCATCTCTCCGAAACGCTGACCGCCGAACTGGGCTTTACCACCCAGAGGCTGCTGTGTTACCAGGGAGTACGGTCCGGTAGAACGCGCATGGATCTTATCATCTACCAGATGATGCAGTTTCAGGTAATGCATGTGTCCGATGGTTACAGGACCATCGAAGTATTCACCGGTTCTTCCGTCACGAAGACGTACTTTACCGTCTCTGGAAATGGGCACACCCTTCCATACTCCTCTGTGATCTCTGTTCTCAGACAGATACTGCATAACCTCGGGAAGAAGCTCTTCACCATGCTTGCTGGTAAAGGTCTCTCCGTGCCAGGGCTTACCGTCTGCGGTAGTTTCCTGTCCTTTTGCCTTCCACTCATCGCTTTCCGCTTCATCGAAAGGAAGGTTTACATAATCGTTGGCAAGATCCAACGTATCCATAATATCATTCTCGTTTGCACCATCGAAGACAGGTGTTGCCACGTTGAAGCCCAGTGCCTTGGCAGCCAGGGAAAGGTGGATCTCCAGAACCTGTCCGATATTCATACGGGAAGGCACACCCAGAGGATTCAGCACGATGTCCAGGGGACGACCGTTCGGCAGATAAGGCATATCTTCTACCGGCAATACACGGGAAACGACACCCTTGTTACCATGACGGCCTGCCATCTTATCACCAACGGAGATCTTTCTCTTCTGTGCAATGTAAATGCGGACTGCCTGATTTACTCCGGGTGCCAGTTCATCACTGTTCTCACGGGTAAATACCTTTGCATCTACTACAATACCATATTCACCATGAGGTACCTTTAAGGAGGTATCTCTTACTTCTCTTGCTTTCTCACCGAAGATGGCACGCAGCAGTCTTTCTTCTGCGGTCAGCTCAGTCTCTCCCTTAGGAGTAACCTTACCTACCAGAATATCACCGGCACGTACCTCCGCACCGATGCGGATGATTCCTCGATCGTCCAGATCCTTCAGTGCTTCATCACCGACACCGGGAACATCACGGGTGATCTCTTCAGGTCCCAGCTTGGTGTCACGGGCTTCTGCCTCATACTCCTCAATATGAACGGAAGTATAGACATCATCACGTACCAGTCTCTCACTTAACAGAACCGCATCCTCGTAGTTGTAACCTTCCCAGGTCATGAAACCGATCAGAGGATTCTTACCCAGAGCAAGTTCACCTTGAGAGGTGGAAGGACCGTCTGCAATTACCTGTCCCTTTTCTACATGATCACCCTTGAATACAATAGGCTTCTGGTTGTAGCAGTTGGACTGGTTACTGCGAGAGAATTTGGTCAGATGGATCTCTGCCTTCTCGCCGTCATCATAAGCAATACGAATCGTCTTGGAAGATACATAGGTAATGGTTCCAGGCTTCTTGGCTACGACACAGACACCGGAGTCTACCGCTGTCTTGACTTCCATACCGGTACCAACCACAGGAGCCTCAGTGCTTAACAGAGGCACGGCCTGACGCTGCATGTTAGATCCCATCAGCGCACGGTTCGCATCATCGTTCTGCAGGAAAGGAATCAGTGCGGTAGCCACAGAGAATACCATTCTGGGGGATACATCCATGTAATCGAACATAGCCTTAGGGTATTCCTGAGTCTCATCAAGGTAACGGCCGGAGACAGAATTCCTTACGAAATGTCCCTCTGCATCCAGTGCTTCGTTAGCCTGTGCTACATGATAATTATCTTCTTCATCTGCGGTCATATAAACCACTTCATCGGTAACACGGGGGTTCTGGGGATCGCTCTTGTCGATCTTACGATAAGGAGCCTCTACAAAACCATATTCATTAATTCTTGCATAACTTGCAAGAGAGTTGATCAGACCAATGTTAGGACCTTCAGGAGTCTCGATAGGACACATTCTTCCGTAGTGGGAATAGTGTACATCTCGAACCTCGAATCCGGCACGGTCTCTGGACAGGCCACCGGGACCCAGTGCAGACAGACGTCTCTTATGGGTCAACTCACCCAGCGGGTTATTCTGATCCATGAACTGAGACAGCTGGGAAGATCCGAAGAACTCCTTCACTGCTGCGGTTACAGGCTTGATATTGATCAGAGACTGGGGAGAGATCTCCTCAGCATCATGAGTAGTCATACGCTCTCGTACCACTCTCTCCATTCTGGACAGACCGATACGATACTGGTTCTGCAGCAGTTCACCTACCGCACGGATACGTCTGTTGCCCAGATGATCGATATCGTCATCGTTGCCCAGACCATACTCCAGATGCATATTATAGTTAATGGACGCCAGAATATCTTCCTTGGTAATATGCTTGGGTACCAGTTCATGTACATTCTTTTTAATAGCTTCTGCCAGCTTCTCGGGATCCTCACCGAACTCCTCAAGGATCTGGGCCAGAACAGGATAATATACCAGTTCATGAATGCCGAAATCTCTGGGATTGCAATCTACATAATGCGTCAGGTCTACCATCAGGTTGGACAGGACTTTTACATTTCTCTCTTCGGTCTGGATATATACGAAGGGAACAGCACTGTTCTGGATGGTATCTGCCAGTTCTGCAGTCACCTTGTCACCTGCGGATGCAATGATCTCACCGGTGGAAGGATCCACAACATCTGCAGCCAGGATCTGATGACGGATACGGTTCTTCAGAGCTAATTTCTTATTAAATTTATATCTGCCGACTTTGGCTAAATCATATCTTCTGGGGTCGAAGAACATAGCGTTGATCAGGCTTTCTGCACTCTCAACACTTAAAGGCTCGCCGGGACGGATCTTTTTATATAACTCTAACAGACCCTCCTGATAATTCTCAGCAGTGTCCTTAGTAAAGCTTGCCTCGATCTTAGGTTCGTCACCGAAGAGTTCACGGATCTCATCATTGGTACCAATACCCAGTGCACGGATCAATACAGTGATGGGCACCTTACGGGTTCTGTCCACACGTACATAGAATACATCATTAGAATCCGTCTCATACTCCAGCCATGCACCACGGTTCGGGATTACGGTACAGGAGAACAGCTTCTTACCGATCTTATCATGTCCGATTCCGTAGTAGATGCCGGGAGAACGGACCAACTGGCTGACGATGACACGTTCTGCGCCATTTATCACGAAAGTACCGGTCTCAGTCATCAGCGGAAGATCGCCCATGAAGATCTCATGCTCACTAATCTCTTCCTTCTCCTTGTTATAAAGGCGGACCTTAACCTTAAGAGGTGCCGCAAAGGTAGCATCTCTCTCTTTACACTCTTCGATAGAATACTTCACGTCGTCCTTGCAGAGTTCAAAATCCACAAATTCCAGACTTAAGGCACCGCTGTAATCAGCAATCGGAGAGATGTCGTCAAAGACTTCCTTCAAGCCTTCGTCTAAAAACCACTGATAGGAGTCCTTCTGGACCTCGATCAGATTGGGCATCTCTAAAACCTCTTCTTGTCTTGAATAACTCATACGCATAACCTTGGTACCGGCAATCGGACGTATTCTGTTCTTTTCCATTGACATTTCACCCCGTTCTTTCAGATTTAAAGCCTATTTTGCGTCGGCAACAATGCAGTATATATAAACACCAGTTTTATGGCATGACAAATAAGCATGGTACCGCACAATAGTGCACTATCCATAATAGCACAATGTTGAAAATACGTCAAGGAAATATTTTGAATTATTTAAAAAGAATAGATATTTCTAAAAATTATAACAGACAGATGTGAATAAGAAAAACCATGTACCGACAGGTGCCGGCACATGGTCAGTCATATACTGGTTAAAAATTACTTCAGAGTAACCTTTGCGCCAACTTCCTCAAGCTTCTTCTTGATGTCCTCAGCCTCTTCCTTAGAAGCGCCTTCCTTAACAACCTTAGGAGCTCCGTCAACTACGTCCTTAGCTTCCTTCAGGCCCAGACCGGTTACTTCACGAACAACCTTGATAACCTTAACCTTCTCAGCGCCAACCTCGGTCAGCTCTACATCGAACTCGGTCTTCTCTTCTGCTGCTTCAGCAGGGCCAGCTGCTGCTACAACAACGCCAGCTGCTGCGGATACACCGAACTCCTCCTCGCAAGCCTTTACGAGATCATTTAACTCTAATACAGATAACTCTTTGATAGCATCGATTAATTCCTGTGCTGTTAATTTAGCCATTTTCATTTCCTCCATTTGAAATATTTTGATTGATTGTCAATTAGCTGCAATATTATTCAGCTGCGGGTGCTTCTTCAGCGGGAGCTGCTGCTTCACAAGCTGCTGCGCCGCCTTTTTCAGCCAGCTGATTCATAACACGTGCAAAATTGGTGATAGGACTCTGTAAGCTGCCAAGCAGTTTGGAGATGAGTACGTCTCTGGAAGGGATGTTAGCGATTGCAGCCATACCCTTAGCATCATAAACAGTACCTTCTACCACACCGGCCTTGATCTCAAGCTTATCAGCAGTCTTAGCGAACTGAGCCAATACTCTTGCAGGAGCGGTTGCATCCTCGGTAGAGTAAGCCATTGCGCTGGGTCCTTCCAGATACTCGGACAGACCTTCGAACTGTGTACCCTTGAACGCGAAGTTCATCATGGTGTTCTTGTAAACCTTGTAGCTAACTCCTGCCTCACGTAAGCTCTTACGTAACTGGGTATCCTGCTCAACAGTAAGTCCACGGTAGTCTACCAGAACTACAGACTGGGCATCCTTGATACCAGCAGAAATCTCTTCTACTACAGGCTGTTTTAATTCAACTTTTGCCATTTCTTTACCTCCTTATAGATTTTGTGCCGATAAGAAGAATAGGATAGAATCCTATAAAGTAAAAAACCTCCCTGTGAAGACACAGAGAGATGACATCATCATACTTATCTCCTCGGCAGGACTTACGCTCGGTCTCCCTTGCACCTGCTGTCTTCGGCATAGTTTTACAACCTCAGATAGGATAGCATAGGAGACCGTGCTTGTCAAGGATTATTTAATATTTTTTGCAAAAAACCGCCTCACTGTACACAGTGAAGCGGCTCTTCCCGCATTCGTTATCTAATTAGATTAGAGATCAGATTAGAACTTTGCTACGCTTACCTTAACGCCAGGTCCCATTGTGCTGGTCAGAGTAATGCTTCTCAGATACTGACCCTTTAATGCGCTGGGCTTAGCCTTTACGATAGCGTCCATAAGTGCGTTAAAGTTCTCCTGCAGAGCTTCCTCAGAGAAAGAAGCCTTACCAACAGGAACATGCACGATGTTGGTCTTATCAAGTCTGTACTCGATCTTACCGGCTTTGATATCGTTAACTGCCTTGGTTACATCCATGGTTACGGTACCAGCCTTAGGGTTAGGCATTAAGCCCTTAGGTCCGAGAACCTTACCCAGACGACCTACAACACCCATCATATCAGGAGTTGCTACTACAACGTCGAAGTCCAGCCATCCTTCGTTCTGGATCTTCGGGATCAGCTCCTCGCCGCCTACATAATCAGCGCCTGCTGCTTCAGCCTCGTTGATCTTATCGCCCTTTGCGAATACCAGAACTTTTACAGTCTTACCGGTTCCGTTAGGCAGTACAACTGCGCCACGGATCTGCTGCTCAGCGTGACGTCCGTCACAACCGGTTCTGATGTGAACTTCAATGGTCTCATCGAATTTAGCAGTTGCAGTTTTCTTAACCAGAGCGATAGCATCGTTAGGCTCATAGAACGTAGCGCGATCTACCAGCTTGGCAGCTTCGGTATATTTCTTACCATGTTTCATTATTTTACCTCCTAGGTTCCAGCGGCAATCTCATTGTCGATTGCCTCCCAAATATTTATAAGTTACTCCTCAACAACAATACCCATGCTGCGTGCAGTACCAGCGATCATGCTCATAGCTGCTTCCAGGCTTGCTGCATTCAGATCCGGCATCTTCATCTCAGCGATTTCCTGAACCTTAGCCTTGGAAATGGTAGCTACCTTGGTCTTGTTGGGAACGCCGGAACCGGACTTGATGTTGCAGGCTTTCTTTAACAGTACTGCTGCAGGGGGAGTCTTTGTAACGAAACTAAAGCTTCTGTCTGCATATACAGTAATAACTACGGGAATGATAAGATCTCCCTTGTCTGCTGTTCTTGCGTTGAACTGCTTTGTAAATTCAACGATGTTAACCCCGTGCTGTCCAAGTGCAGGACCGACAGGGGGAGCCGGTGTTGCTTTGCCGGCAGGGATCTGTAACTTGATATATCCTTCTACTTTCTTTGCCATTGTGGCACCTCCTATAATGTGGTAATTCGGCGCAGGCTGCTTTGATTCTGCCTCCTGCTCCCACTGGAACGGCTTCCCGTTCCTTTCATGCTGCCACTCTCTTCTCCTTGCGGTTTCCGAGAGTTTTATATTTTATCTCCGGAATTGTCCGTGAGAAAAAATATCCTTGTAAGCTTATTAAAGCTTTCTGACCTCTGCAAAGCTGATTTCCACAGGGGTCTCTCTTCCAAACATTTCTACATTGATCGTAGCTGTCTGTTTGCCATAGTCCAGTTTCTGCACCACGCCGACAGTATCTTTCCATACTCCGGCTACCACAGCAATGCTGTCACCTTCGCCAAAGTCGATAGATACGTTCTCGGTCTTAATGCCCAAAGGCTTCATCTCAGCTTCTGTAAGAGGTACAGGTTTACTTCCGGGACCTACGAAACCGGTCACACCACGGGTATTGCGAACGACATACCAGGTATCATCGTTCATCTCCATGTTGAGAAGCACATAGCCGGGGAACATTTTCTTGGAGACCGTCTTGCGGGCGCCGTCCTTCAGTTCTACGACATCCTGCATGGGAACTCTCACCTCAAGGATCTGTTCTGCCAGACTCTTGTTGTTCTCTATGGTCTTCTCAATATTGGCTTTGACCTTGTTCTCATATCCTGAATAGGTATGGACTACATACCATTTTGCCTCTGCCATACAATCACCCTCGCTCTATAATGATGTTAAGAAGTTTACGCCGAACTGGATAAAGTAATCCAGAACCGCAATAATCACACCCACTACAACAGATATTGCAACAACCGCTACGGATTGCTTCAATGTTGATTGTCTGTCCGGCCATGAAATTTTCTTAAATTCAGCTTTTGCGCCTTTGAAGAAACTGGGGCGCTTCTGTTTTTCTGCGGAATCTCCCATTTCGACCTCCCATACTAGAACGGCTGATTATTTGGTTTCTTTGTGCAATGTATGTGTCTTGCAGAATCTACAATACTTCTTGGTTTCCATTCTATCAGGATGAGTCTTCTTATCCTTGGTAGTATTGTAGTTACGCTGCTTGCACTCGGTACATGCTAAAGTAATTTTTGTACGCATTTTTCTACCTCCACGTGTTTTCTGATCTCTAAATTTAAGCATAAAAAAAAGACCTAAATCTCATCTCGCTTGAACACTATAACATAATCTGCGTTCTACGTCAACTGTTTTCCCAAAAATATAAATGATGTAATTCCATTCCTTTATGTAATCCATCCATAATGAAAGAAGGGGCGGGTAAACCGCCCCTCTTAAGGTCTCTTAAGTATCCTGTCGTTGTCTGAAAATGATCACTCCTGCTGTTCCCGCCAGTACCACAAGGACAATTACAAGTATCCCCCAGGGTATACTGCTGCCGCCCTCGTCCGTCTGAGAGATCACCTCTGCTGTATTTCCGTTGTCGGCCGGTACGCCTGTCTCTGACGGTTCCTGATTGCCGGAGCCTGCCGCATTTCCGGAATTTTCCTGACCACCGGCCGTACTCTTTGCGACCGTGAAATTCGTATGTGCCGAACCGTCGATCCACAGGATTTCAAAGCTGTGGGTTCCTTCCGGAAGAGTATCCAGGTATTCCTTCTTAAGTGTAATGATCGTCGAACCTTCCGATGCAGTATAATTTTCCTCATCGATCAGCTCGCCATCGACCTTCACTCCTGTGAATTTACTGAATTCTCCATTACCTCTTATAATGACACTGCCATCCTCATCCTGCACCCATTTGCTGTCAGCGCCGTCTAAGATCCGGTAGGCTTCCGGTGCCGGGGTCTTCGTCGGCACGGGAGTCTTCGCCGGTGCCGGGGTCGCCGTCGGTGCGGGTGTAGCTGTCGGTGCCGGAGTCGCCGTCGCTTCCGGTTCCGCCGACGAGTCCGATTTCTCCGAAGATGCCGGAACCGCTGTCGATGCCGGGGTCTCTGTTGGTACCGGGGTTGCTGTCGGTGTAGGCGTAACTACCGGTGCACTGCTCTGTTTAAAAAGTGCCTCCAGCTTATGATCTGCCGTCACATTCTCAAAGGTATAACTTGTCACCGCTCCCACGTTGTTGCCGTCAACCTTCACAGTATCGACCTCGTAGCCTTCATTGGGTGTGATGGTAAATGTCTGGCTTCCTCCGTCCGGTACCTCCACCATGCCGTCCGGGGACACACTTCCCGCATCGCCAGAGGATACTGTGATGAAATGCGATGTTGCATCGATTGCCCTTATGGTTATGGTGATCGTCGTAGCAAGAGAGACTCCATTCGAGTCAATCGTATCGGGACATGTCACCGTACCGTTCAATGTCACCGTCTGCTCTGTCGCCAGAGCCGGGTCATAGCTTCCCGCTGCCGGGGTCGTTGTATCCCATGCCACCGCCGCTGTCGTCACTGTCTGGCCTTCGGTCACAATAGCAACCGTTGTCGGCAGCCCCATGTTTTCATAGGCTGTTCCGTTCTTCACGACACGGGATGACGGAGCTGTAATACTTACAAGCTTGTCCCTGCCCGTCTCGGCAAACTTTATCCACACCGTAACTGCTGTGATCGTTCCGTCTGTATTCGTCAGATCTCTCTCGACTTCCGCTGCAATTCCATTCACGGTTCCCGTAACAGCCGGGCTGAATACACGGCCGTCATTAGCTTTCAGCTTTACCAGTACGGCATAGCTTGTTTCATATCCCGCTGTTGTGACACCGGTGTTAAGATCTGATGTCTTCCACTCAACGCTCTCAACACTTACTCCTTCCGTTGCACAGTCAGCCGTTGTATCCAGTGTTTTTCCCGCTGCCGGGGCATCGATGCCTGTGACAGCCACCTCTGCGATCTCCTTAATCGGCTTATTAATGTGATAAACATAAGTCGTAATCTCGCTGTCCGACATTCCTTCTTTTACCGCTATTGCCTTAATGGTAATCGTAACATTCTGTCCCTCCAATCCCAAAACATCGATTGGCGTTACATACTTCTCCGTTTTTCCATACAGTTCACCGTTTGCTAATGCCGGGTCACTTCCATCCATCGTATAGTAAATGTCTGCTCCCTCTGTGGCTGATGTCAGACTTACCTTCTGAGACTCTGTATAGGAGCCCCCTGCCGGATCCGCCTTGGGTTTTTCCACCTGATTCTCCGCTTTCACGATCACATCCATCTTCACCGTGCAATCGACACCATTCTGATCAATATTGTACGGTGTCACGGTTCCCGTTAATGTAAACGTCTGCCTTGCAGGCGAATTCCGATCGTAACTTTTCTTCGCCTCCGAGATCTCCCACTTCACGTCTGCCGTTGATACCGATTTACCTTCTGTCACAATAGCTATCTTTGTGGGCAATTGGCTCTCTATGTCATCCCAGGAGGTTCCGTTTGACACATAGAGCGGCTCCGGAGCGGGAATACTTTCAAGCTTATCTTTTTCCGTGTCGTTAAAATCAACTCTCAATATGACCGTCCTATATGTGTCTTTACTAATACGCCCATAAATGACATGCTTCTGTCCTGCCGCGTCAATATATACCACTTTTGCTTGGAATGTCCCGTTGGTAATAGTATCATTAAATGCATAGCCATCGTCTGCTTGTAAGGTAATGTCTGCGACATAGCCTGTGTTATACCCTGCAGTTGTAGTTGTTACAGGCCTACCGGTTGATGTTATCCAGCTAATATTCTTAACACTTACATGTTCCGTTGTACAGGTTGCTTCCGTATCAAGTTCTTCTCCTGCTACCGGTGGGTCGATGTCTGTAACTTCAATAGAAGAAATGTCCAACGTAGATGTGGTGCTGAACTCTGTAATTTCATAAGGAGCACTCGCATAATCTGTTGCGCCTGCATCGCTTACATGCTCCGCAAGAAGATATAAATGATAGCCAGTGCCTAAGGTCTTACTCCTCAGATTATACGGAAGAAAAAACGTACCGGTGCCGGTAGATTCCGGAGATGACTCCAGTCCCTTCAATGCTCCGTAGTACTGGATCTTTGCTCCCTCATCCCCATACGGCTTATCCGTGATCATTACGGATATCTGGTTCACCTTCTCTTCCCCGGACGCATTATCCGTATACTGATAAGGAACCTCAATCGTCCCGTTAGGATATCTTGATACACGCTTATCCTCCTGCACTCCAATTGTTTTCCTGTCATCCTTCAGGGTCAGCCTCCAGATCTTAGCATCTGTATATGCTTTCTCATTCCTCTCACTTACAGAGGACGTCTTGTTCTCACCCTTCGCAGTGGTAAACAGCACGGCAGATAAATCCAGACGAAAAGCAGGGCTTACTTTTATCTGGTCTGTAGTAACCGGACTGCTCTCTATTTTGCCCTCTGCATTGACCGTTGCAACCTTAGTGCTGTCAGTCGAGTCGGCAGAGCGCAGCCACCAGGATGTGTCCTGTTTTCTTTCACAGGCATCCTCATACAATTTGTCAGCCTCGTATGCGCTGAGCAAAAAGATATGGTCTTCTGCCGTCTTGTCGTTATAGTTCGTCCTTCTTATAGTATAGTCCGCTCTGTCGCTGAGCGTTGTGTTTTTTATCGCTGATCTCTCCAGCTTACTGAAGGCAGTTGTATAATAATCACCATTCAGCCATGTTTCTGCTGCACTGCCGCTCCATTGGTTACCGGAGGAAGCAAACGTCATGGTCTTCTTGCCATCACCATGCAGCAATACGCTTTCATCATCCTTGTCAAGCACATGGTACAGGGCAGATTCACTTCCATAAGATACCTGTACCCCCTCTGTTTCGTTCCATCCGTAAGAAACCTTATACAACGGTGCTGTACCGATATTCATAGCATACACTGTAGGTGCCTGAAAAGCTTCCTTATATTCAGCATTCACCGCATAGGTTACACCACCCTCTGTCATCTCCAGCCAGATCCTGCACTCTGACAGGTCAGCTTCCTTCAACCAGTCAGGAGTAGAGGACAGAGTAGAAAAGTCATAGGTTGTCTCCTGGGTTTCGGGAAGCTTTACCATGTAGTAGTAATCCAAGGAATCTTTGCCTTGTATTACAAGCCGCACTTCCTTTGCTATTGTCGCATCATCCCGCTCGACCGTGATCACTTTTCTATTGTTATTATAGCTGACAGTTCCAATCTGTTTTCCACTTCCGTCCATCCTAAGAGTCATAGGATCGGCATCTTTCGCGTACAGTATCTTTTCCTGTGGTACATCGTTTGTAAGCGAAACCACCGGCACAGAGGATGCAAAGAGAACGGAGGACAGATTCAGGTTGGCTGCCGGACGAACGGAAAAGCCATTAGGGTAACCCTTGTTAACTTCCCCAGAATCCACTAACGAGGATGAATGATCATAATACCTTTCGCCTGGTACAGCAAACCACACAAAAATATCATCTTTCGGTGTACGAAGCCAAAAATATTTACCGCTGCTCCAATACGAATTCATAGAAAGCACTATCTGATCACCACTTCCTGCCCAAAGGGCGGTACCACCCCCGGTACCCGGATTAAGTTGTGCACACGCCAGCAAGTACAACTTATCCGCTACAGTATAATAAAGGTCTGAGTATCTATCCCACGTTCTAATCTTCGTTGCATTCATCAGGGACTGTTCCGTAGCTGAAAAATAGCTTTCATTCGTTGCCAGTCCTTTTAACTCATTGCGTATAGCAGATACTCCATAATGGGTTTGATACACATGAGTTACAGTCTTACCTCCATAATCACACTCACTCAATTTATCTATATTATTATAATTTTCCCAAAACATCTTACTCTGCATGATCGGAGCTGTGGCAAAAATGGCAATATTATCTCCCTCCACACCGGTATCCTTGCCTAAGATATACCAGGTCATTGTATTTTCATTTTCATCCTTACCAAATTCCAGCGTGCCGATTGCCGCATTTTCAGTTCCCGGGGTAAACGCAGTCATAAGTTGTTCCTTCGATGCATAAGTTGTCACACTGGGCGTGTTATTTTGAGCCTGCACCGTCAGCGTATTCGCGGGTGTCATGGGAAGCAATCCCAGAAGCATAGCCGTTGCTGCCATGCGCACTATCCCTTTTTTCACTTTCCATCCTTTTGTCTTCATAGGTGTCTCTATTCCTTTCCATCTTTTGTAGCTGTAAATCACAGGCATATTTTTATGCGGATTACTCTTTGTTATACCAATCATACATCGTCCCCTAAGGGACGAGTCCAGTCCTTTGAATAAAAAAAATAAGAAAAATGGTGAAATATAATCCCACTGTTTTTCTTGTTTCTACCTATTGATTATGCTATAATGGTCGCATAAAAGTGGGGGACTGGATGATTACCCCGTGAACTATCCACAGGGAAGAAAGGAGATACCTATGAGTGCGATCATGAACACTGTCTATAATAATTATCTGACCACCTATGCATCAAGGCAGATTACCAAATATGATACTCATAAAAAGAGTGAGCTTCGCAGTGTATACAATTCCATCGTGAAGCTGAACAAGGATGCTCCCTGGTATCTTCCCACTACCAGTAAGGATACGCAGCATTATGCTGTGGATGTGAAAGAGAATGCCCGTGAACTGCACAACACGATTGCGCAGATCGGTGGTCTGGAGACGGATGGACTGTTCCGGAAAAAGAGTGCCTACTCCACAGATGATGATATCGTGGAAGCCTCTTACATAGGCTCCGATACCACTGCTGGAGCTTCTCCGGAATTTGATATTGAAGTGAAACAGCTTGCCACCCCCCAGGAGAATCTGGGTTATTTTCTTCCGGATCTGGCCGCCACGCTTTCTCCTGCAACCTACTCTTTTGATATTGCAATCAATGATATGAATTATGAATTCCAGTTCAATATTGGTGAGGGAGATACCAACCGGCAGATCATGGAGCGGCTGTCCCGTCTGATCAATAATGCCGATATCGGCATCACGGCAGATGTGGCAGAATCCGATTCCCGTTATGCGCTCCGTCTGACCTCGGATGCCACCGGTATCCCCAGCGGAAAAGCTTACCATTTCCGTGTGAGTGACGAACATACCAGCAAGACCTCCGGAGTTGTGGACTATCTGGGCTTAAATTATGTCAGTCATTCTGCCGACAATGCAAGTTTTCTTATCAATGGGGAAGAGCGTACCGCTTCCTCCAATCATTTCACGGTGGGAAAACTATTTGATGTGCAGTTAAAAGCCATTAGTCCCGATGGCAGATCCACTCATATCGGTCTGAAGACTGATACAGAATCCATTACAGACAATATTGTACAATTAGTAGGCAGTTACAATGAATTCATAAAGACAGCATCTTCTTATCTGGAGACGCAGTCACGAAGCAGACAATTGATCCGGGAGTTTTCTTCGATTGCTTCCCGTTATGGCAGTTCTCTCGAAAGCATGGGAATGCATCTGCAGGACGATGGTATTCTCTCTGTCAATGACGAAGAATTGCAGCAGGCTGCTACAGAATCTGGAAATGACCTGTCTGGTTTCAATGTTTTAAAGGAATTCAGTAACTCGCTTCTGCACAAGAGTGATCAGGTTGCTTTGAATCCTATGGATTATGTAGACAAAAAAATAGTGGCCTATAAAAACCCAGGTCACAATTTTGCCAGTCCTTATATCACCAGTGCCTACAGCGGTATGATGTTTAACAGCTACTGTTGATCCCATTTGGAATCACTACAGTAGCTGTTATTGTTATTGTCTTATTTTGTTTTTTTGGATTTTGCCTTGTATTTATCAATCTGTACAAAATCATCCATCAATTCCAGGATCTTATCCCGTCCCACCTGATTCAGTTTCACATAATTCTGCATGACACGATTTTCAAGAAGCTGCGCTCCCAGAGAAGCATCTCTCTCCAGCGAAGAAAAATCTACCGGATTCAGACTCAGCTTGTCACACATTTTAATCACTGTTCCGTACGCCATTCCCTCTATTCCACGTTCCAGAGCAGTTACCAGCGTGCTATAGGGAATATTCATTTCCATAGCGAACTGTCTGACACTACGATACTGTCTTAAAATTTCCTTTTTTAAAATTTCCGCCTTAGTCATATTTATTCCTCCACGTATCCTCCATATTTGATATAGCTCTAATATACGATTTCCCGTTTTCCATTTCAAGTAAAAAACAGAAAATTAAGAATTTCTATGTTTTTTTAACAATATTTTTATATTTTCTCCAGCTGTTCCAGCCAGATCCTTGCGCAGGCATCGGATGGCATCCTTAAATCTCCTCTGGGAGACAGCGCCACACTTCCCACCTTCGGCCCATCCGGCAGGCAGGAACGCTTAAACTGCTGGGCGAAAAATCTCCGGTAAAAATTCTTCAGCCACTTCAGGATCGTGGGATCGTCATATTTTCCTTCGAAGGTCTCTCTCGCAATCCGGTAGACCTTGTCCGGCGCATAACCACACCGCAGCATATAATATAAGAAGAAGTCGTGCAGTTCGTAGGGGCCTACCAGATCTTCCGTCTTCTGTGCGATGTTTCCCTCCACCGGTGGGAGCAGTTCCGGGCTCACCGGTGTATCCAGCACATCCTTCAGTACTGTGGTAAGTTCTGTATTATTGCAGGTATCAGCGTAATAATCCACCAGATGTCTCACCAGAGTCTTGGGCACTCCGGCATTGACACCATACATGGACATATGGTCTCCGTTATAAGTAGCCCACCCTAACGCCAGTTCCGACATGTCTCCTGTGCCGATGACCAGAGCATTCTCCTTATTCGCAATATCCATGAGCACCTGGGTACGCTCTCTGGCCTGTCCGTTCTCATAGGTGACATCATGGCACTCCATATCCTGCCCGATATCCGCAAAATGTCCGGTCACTGCTTCCCGGATATCTATCTCTCGCAGCGTAGTCCCCAAAGTCTTTGCCAGCAGACAGGCATTCTCATAAGTCCGGCCCGTTGTACCGAAGCAGGGCATTGTCACCGCAATAATTCCCTCTCTGGGAAGTCCCAGTAAGTCGAAAGTACGCACCGTCACTAAAAGTGCAAGTGTGGAATCCAGTCCACCGGAAATTCCCAGAACCGCTGTTTTGCATCCGATATGTTCATATCGTTTTTTCAGTCCATAGGCCTGAATCGATAAAATATCCTCGCATCTTTGGTTCCGTTCTTCCATGTCTTCCGGTACAAAGGGATGTGCGGCGAACTTCCGGTCCAGCTTCGTCTCAGTCAGTTCCATAGAAAAAGGAATGGTAAGATAGGGTCTTAACGGCCGTTTGCCAAAGGTGCCCATTCTTCTGCGTTCACTGTTTATCTTAAACACATCCAGATCCCCGTAGAGGATCCCTGTAGAAAAGCGGGAAGACCGTGCCAGTAATGTTCCGTTTTCTGCGATCAGATCATGGCCTCCGAATACCAGATCCTGTGTGGATTCCCCGCTTCCGGCGGAGGTATAGATATACCCGCACAGAAGTCTTGCACTGGTAGATCTGACCAAAAGCTCCCGGTAATCATCCTTGGACACTGTCTCATTGGAAGCCGACAGATTGGCAATGACCGTAGCGCCCATCAGTGCATGAGCGGTAGAAGGCGATTCCGCCACCCACAGATCTTCACAGATTTCACACCCCAAGACCAGTTCCGGGAGTTCTTCGCAGCGAAACAGAAGATTCGTTCCAAAAGGAATCTCCTGTCCTCCCAGGCAGTAATTCGTTACGTTTTCTTCTCCCGGGGTAAAATATCTGCCCTCATAGAACTCTGCGTACATGGGAATATTTTTCTTGGGAATCATCCCGAGGATTCTTCCCTGATACAGAACCGCCGCCACATTATAGAGATGCCCGTCCTTCTCCACGGGAAGTCCCACGAAAAACAACGCTTTCAGTTCTCCAGTCTCTTTCGCAATGGTCAGCAGTGCCTCCTTTGCCTTCTCCAGCAGAAGATTTTGCAAAAAAAGATCGTTACAGGTGTATCCGGTAATACATAACTCCGGAAACACCACGATCTTCGCTCCATGCTCTGCTGCCTCTTTTGCCTGCGCACAGATTGCCTGTGCATTATAGACCGGATCCGCCACCCGGATCGACGGTGTGGCGGATGCTGCCTTGACAAATCCCTGTTTCATAAGCTTCCTCGCTTTGCTGTATCCATTTTGCTGTATCCATTATGAAATCATCTGTTTCAATTCATCCACGGTAAAGTTATAATTCTTATTGCAGAAGTGACAGTTCACTTCGATGGGTTCTCCATCATCGATCATGGACTGCAATTCTTCTTTTCCGATACTGATCAGTGCTTTTCTCACCCTGTCCTTGCTGCAGTTACAGGAGAATTCTACCGGAAGAGTATCGGTGACCTCCAGGTTCATGCCGTCCAACAGTACTTCCAGCATCTGTTCCGGTGTCTTCCCGGCATCCAGCATGGTAGTCACGGAAGAGAGATTCTTAATATTTTCTTCCAGTCTGCTGATCACTTCCTCTTCTGCAAAAGGCATCAGCTGTACGATAAATCCACCGGCCTGTCTGACGGTATTATCCCTGTTCATCAATACACCCAGACCTACCACGGAAGGCACCTGCTCGGATACCGCAAAATAATAGGTCAGATCTTCTGCGATCTCACCGGTCTGCAGCTCGGTCTGTCCTACATAAGGATCCTTCAATCCCATGTCCCGGATCACGCTCAAGACGCCTGCGCCTACGGCACCGCCCACATCCAGTTTCCCCTGGGCATTGGCAGGCAGAATCACATCAGGCACATTGGCATAGCCCTTTACATGACCGTTCATATCCGCAGTGACCGTCAGTCCGCCGACGGGACCGTCTCCCTTGATCTGCAATGTGATCAGCTCATCATCACCCTTTAACATGCTTCCCATCATGGCTCCCGCACTGAGTAATCTTCCCAGTGCTGCCGTTACCACAGGGCTGGTATTATGGGACGCCCTTGCCGTCTCCACTGTCTCTCTCGTCGTGCAGGCAAAAGCCCGGATCTGCGCATCTGCCGCTGTTGCACGTACCATATAATCCTTCATTTATTCCACGTACCTTTCTGTCTACAGCTCTTTCTGCTGCTCTTTTGCTACGATATATACTCTTTCACTGGTCTGCGTTGCCATCTCACCGGTATCGGAATCCATCATTTCAAGGACTTTCATTCCTGCCTGCTCCACCAGCCTGCGCATCTGCTCTATGGTATAGCCACGCTGCAGGTGGGTCTCGGTAAATCTGCGGAAGGTCTCCCCCTCCTCCTGGACAAAGATCGTCAGATCGTATTCATTGATCTCTTCTTCCGGATCATAATAATTCTCCCAGATAAAACTGCAATCCTCCCGGTTCTCTGCAATCGTTGTATTGCCGATGACTTCCCGGTATTTATAATCTGTATTAAAATCAAAGATAAAAATACCGCCGGGATAGAGGTAGTTATTCACCAGGCCGAATACCTGCAAAAGTTCCTCTTCCTCCAGAATGTAATTCACGGAGTCGCATACACTGATCACAGTACCCACAGTAGAATACAGATCCAGTTCCCGCATATCCTGATGCAGATAGAGGATCTCCGAACCGCTCTCTGCCTTTTTCTCCATGGCAATACCCAGCATCTCCTCGGAATTGTCCACACCGATGCAGTCATAGCCTTTCCGGTACAGCAGTTCCGTCAGGGTGCCCGTTCCGCACCCCAGATCCACCACCAGATTCCGCTCGGAATCCAGAAGTCCTTCCGCATCCCGCGTAGGTCTGGATACACCGTAAGCTGCGATCAGCTGATCCAGTCGTTCACACCACATTTCATAAGGGGTGTTGTCCATGAGTTCGTCATATACTTTTGCAAAGTCTGTATAGATTTCTTCTGTATTCTCCATAGTTACAGCATCTCCAGTTTTTTAGAAAATAGTCCCCAGTGCACCGAAGACTCCCATGCTGAGCAGTCCCATGATCACGCCGGCCAGAACCACACCACACATTACCGCAATGACACTGGA
>CAKSAM010000025.1 GCA_934436245.1 uncultured Acetatifactor sp. | reverse complement strand
CGATGTCTGTCGGAGGGTGTTGATATTTTCTTGAAAAGTGCTGAAAGACAGGGGGAAAGCGGACACGATGTCCGCATCAGCCGATCCGCACCATGGATGGTGCGTGTAGGCGGCCCCGTCTTGATGAGAACCGCTACTCACTTTTCATTAGAAAATTCACACCCGGAGACGCGACATCAAGGCGTGATGTTCCGTTCGCCGTGGGCGTTCGTCCGGTCTACGGCAATCCTACGTTACGAGCCATGCACTCAATTCATAAATGTGTCGCAAAGGGCGCTCCACATTTATTTCATTGACGGCTGTCGCCTTATAAAGCCAAAAACAAAAACAGCGACTTGTGAGCAAGCTCCCAGATCGCTGTTTCTGTTTTGACTTTGCATGGCTCGTAACTTTCAATTTACACAATCACAATCGGTGTCCGATATTCATTCATCATTTCCGCCTGGTTCTTCAGCGCAAGATTCCCCAGATAAATCTGATTCCGGAGAATATCCAGATCCAGCATCCGCAGTGATTCCGTGGGAAGTGATTGTCTTGCGTCTGCAAGGCTGGTGACGAGAGGGATAGAGCTGTGGTTTTTAATCTCGGTGAGCAATGGTGCAGCATCCTTTCGAAAGCCCAGAACTCTGGCATAAGAAATATAATCTTCAGATTTACAGGTCTCAAATTCTTCTTTTGTCATATCCAATAAGATATGAAGCAGGCATCTGCTGATGCGGGTGTATGTCATATCCTTACTCTTTAACAGATCACAGAAAGAAGTATATCCGATGAAAGAGGGAAGCATATTCCGGATACGGTCAGATAAATCCGAAGAAATATCCTGATAACGGTCGTAGCCTGCGGAATATTCTGTCAGCAGCTTGTATTGCAGCGCCGCGGAAAAATCATCCGCAAACAGAGGCTTCTGTTCCTCCAGAGAAGTCCGCAATATTTCATAGGCATTTTCCGGCATCTGAGATGCCAGATAGGCAAGATCATGCCCGGCAGCCACGGACTGGCGGATGGCAATAGCGGAACACTGGTTGGTCCCCAGGCGTTTATCGTGATAATCCGCACCTACACGGGTGGTAGTGAAGGGAACAATCTTGCTGTTCCTTGACATCAGAGCCTTAAGATATTCGATTCCCAGTATATTATTCGGAGAGGACAGCACATCTTTGTCATCACTTAATGAGGGAGCATACTGGAGCAGAGCCCAGGTTCTGGCAATGGGGAAGGACATTCCTTTTTTCAGATTGCAGCGCAGGGATTCCACATAAGGTTCCGGCTCAGTGTAGAAGATCTCGGCAATCCGGGAGAGTGTATCGATGTTACCGCATTCGCTGCCAAAGCACAGATTCGTGGTGACTCCCAGCTTGTCGAACAGAGCAACGGATCCTTGGGCGAAAAATTCTGCGCTCGAAGCAGCATAGCAGGTGGGGAGTTCCAGCACAAGATCCGCACCGCATTCCAAAGCCATTTTGGCGCGAGTGAACTTATCTAACAGGGCAGGGGTACCGCGCTGCATGAAGTTGCCGCTCATAACGACGATCGTATAATCGGCGCCTGTGGCTTCTTTGGCATGCTTCATCTGGTAAGCATGACCATTATGAAAAGGGTTGTATTCTGCGACAATACCATTGACCTTCATAATATGGCTCCTTTCGTGAAAAGAAATAAACGATATAACGAATATAAAAGCAACTTGTGAATGTGAAAAAAATAACATACATTGAAAGCGTTTACATGTGCATGGTTATCAGCATATTTTGTAATTGAAATTCAAAGGTTGTATCTGAAAATATACAATTTTGCGAACATTATGCCCTTGTCTACTCCAGATGTATTTAGTATAATATAAATACATCGGTTTGTTAAGATAAAACCAAAACTTTACAGAAGTTATTTGGGAGGAAGCGGGTATCCCCCGCCGGAAAGGAGAATGGATATGTCATACATTGACATGATTAAAGAGAGAGCAAGACTCGACAAAAAAACAATTGTATTACCGGAATCTAATGATAAGAGAACATTACTGGCTGCTGCCCGTATCGTAGAAGAGGGCATCGCTGACATCATTATGATCGGTGATGAAGAGAAGATCATGGATGGTGCAGGCTGGCTGGAAGTCGACCTGTCCAAGGTAACGGTAGTTAACCCGAAAACAACTCCCAAGTTGGATGACTATGTGAATTTATTATATGAAACCAGAAAAGCAAAGGGAATGACTCCCGAGAAGGCAAGAGAGATCCTGTTAAATGATTACCTGACCTTCGGTATCGTAATGGTTAAGGCTAACGATGCAGACGGTATGGTAGCAGGTGCATGTCACTCCACCGCAGATACCTTAAGACCCGCACTGCAGATTTTAAAGACTGCTCCCGGTGTTAAGCTGGTATCAGCCTTCTTTGTTATGGATACCGTATTCAAGGATCAGGGTGAGAACGGAACCTTCCTGTTCGCTGACTGTGGTCTGAACCAGGATCCTACCCCCGAAGAGCTGGCTGCTATCGCAGATACCTCTTCCAGAAGCTTCAAGTCCCTGATCGGACCCAAGCCTGTTATTGCTATGTTAAGCCATTCTACCAAGGGCAGTGCCAAGCATGCTCTGGTTGACAAGGTAGTAGAAGCTACCCGTATTGCACATGAGGAGTATCCTCATCTGACCTTAGACGGTGAACTGCAGCTGGATGCAGCGCTGGTTCCCAGCGTTGCTAAGTCCAAGGCTCCCGGAAGCCCTGTAAACGGACGTGCTAATGTTCTGATCTTCCCGAACCTGGATGCAGGTAACATCGGCTACAAGCTGGTACAGAGACTGGGCGGCGCAGAAGCTTACGGTCCTATGTTGCAGGGTATCGCAAAGCCTGTTAACGATCTGTCCAGAGGATGTTCCTGGCAGGATATCGTTGGTGTCGTAGCACTGACTGCTGTACAGGCACAGTTAGTATAAGCATTATAAGAACCATAAACGTGTGCGGGACACCTGTCTCGCACCGTATTCATGTATTGCCCTTACCGGGTGGCATGAGATCATAGAACATTAGTCTTACAGATTAAAAAAGAAAGGAATATATCATGAATATTTTAGTTATTAACTGCGGAAGCTCTTCCCTAAAGTTCCAGCTCATTGATTCCGAGACTGAGAAGTGTATCGCAAAGGGTCTTTGCGAGAGAATCGGCATCGACGGAAGCCAGATCACCTATACTCCGGCAGGTGGAGAGAAGGAGCAGACCGTAACTCCCATGCCGGATCATACCGAAGCAATCCGCCTGGTACTGGAAGCTCTGACCAATCCTAAGACCGGTGTGGTAAAGAGCCTGGATGAGATCGGTGCCGTAGGACATCGTATCGTACACGGCGGTGAGAAGTTCGCAGCATCTACCATCATTACCGATGAAGTTATGAAAGCCATCGAAGAGTGCAACGATCTGGCTCCTTTACATAATCCTGCTAACCTGATCGGTATCAATGCCTGCAAGAAGCTGATGCCCACCACTCCCATGGTAGCTGTATTCGATACCGCTTTCCATCAGACCATGCCTGAGGAAGCTTATATGTACGGTCTGCCTTATGAGTATTATGAGAAGTACAAGATCAGACGTTACGGTTTCCACGGAACCAGCCACTCTTATGTATCCAGGAAGGCTGCAGAGGTTCTGGGCAAGAAGTACGAAGATCTGAAGATCATCGTATGCCACTTAGGCAACGGTGCCAGCGTATCTGCAGTTAAGAACGGCAAGTGCGTAGACACCTCCATGGGTCTGACTCCTCTGGAAGGTCTGATCATGGGAACCCGTTCCGGTGATATTGATCCCGCCATCATGGAGTTCATCGCTCACAAAGAGGGCAAGAACATCGACGAGATCATGACTGTTCTGAACAAGAAGTCCGGTGTATACGGTCTGTCCAACAACCTGTCTTCCGATTTCCGAGATCTGGAAGATGGTTATAACAGAGGTGATGAGCATTGCATCCGTACAATGAAGACTTATTGTTATCGTGTGGCAAAATACATCGGTTCTTATGTAGCAGCAATGAATGGTGTAGATGTGATCTGCTTTACCGCAGGTATCGGTGAGAACGCACCGCTGGTTCGTTCCCTGGTATGTGAGCATCTAGGCTTCTTGGGAGTAAGCATCGACGAGACTGCGAACCACAAGCGTGGCGAAGAAATTGCTATTTCCACTTCCGACAGCAAGACCACTGTTATGGTGATTCCTACGAATGAGGAACTTGCTATTGCCAGAGAGACGGTAAGTTTGGTAAAATAGGTTCGACGGAACCTTAAGAATGAAAACACCCATCAACCGGAGGATCCGATTGGTGGGTGTTTTATGTATGCGGAATGGAGAGTATTATGAAAAAAAATGTGATCGTAGGGCAGTCCGGGGGACCAACAGCGGTGATCAATGCCAGCCTTGCGGGTGTCTATAAGACAGCAAAGGATATGGGAGCAGATACCATATATGGTATGCGTTACGGCATTCAGGGATTGTTGGAGAAAAAAGTCGTTGATCTGGGGGAAAAGATCCGTAACGATATGGATGTGGAGCTTTTAAAGAGAACACCGGCATCCTTCCTGGGATCCTGTCGTTATAAACTGCCGGAAATCAGTGAAGACAAAGCTATCTATGAAAAGGTGTTTGCAATTTTGGAAGAACTGGAGATCATGGCATTTTTCTATATCGGCGGCAATGATTCCATGGATACCATAAAGAAGCTCTCCGATTATGCGGAGACAATTAACAGCCCGATCCGTTTCATTGGTGTACCCAAGACCATCGATAACGATCTGGAAGGAACAGATCATACTCCGGGTTATGGCAGTGCAGCAAAGTATATTGCCACGGTAACCAAGGAACTGGTACGTGACGGCCTGATCTATGAGATGCAGAGTGTGACCGTTATTGAGATCATGGGAAGAAATGCCGGATGGCTTACCGGTGCAGCAGTTCTTGCAAAGAGTGAGGACTGTGAGGGACCGGATCTGATCTATCTTCCGGAGGTACCTTTTGACGTAGAAAGTTTTTTGAAGAAGGTGAAAAAACTGGTCAGTGAGAAACAGTCCATTGTGATTGCGGTATCTGAGGGTATCAAGACAGCAGACGGCAGATATGTCTGTGAACTGGCTGCGCATTCCGATAAAACGGACTCTTTCGGTCATGTACAATTATCGGGGACGGGAAAATATCTGTCTGACCTGATCATTGAAAAGCTGGGCTGCAAATCCAGGGCTATCGAGTTATCGACTTTACAGCGTTGTGCCGGACACCTGACTTCCCGTGTGGACATTACGGAAGCTTATCAGGTAGGCGGTACTGCGGTAAAGGCGGCTTTTGATGGTAAGACCGGTCAAATGGTGGTTTTAGAGAGAGTATCCCAGGATCCTTATATCTGTACCACTGATCTCTGCGATGTGCACAAAGTGGCTAATCTGGAGAAAAAAGTGCCTTGTTCCTGGATCACGGAAGAAGGCGACTATGTGACTGCAGACATGAAGAACTATATTGAGCCTCTGATCCAGGCGGAACTGACTCCGATCATGATCACAGGACAGCCCAGACATATTGTGATTGACGATCTGTAAAGATAAAAGGAGAGATAAGGTCATGAAAGATACAGCAAAGAAAATCGGGAAGAGCATATTGCTATTGCCTGCAGGGGCATTGCTTGGTACCTTACTTCTTTTGCTGGCATATTGCTTACCGGTAAACGGAACGATAGCAGAAGAGTCTCTGCAGATCAAAGTATATGAGGGAGAATATCCCAGTGCGAATATACTTCATAATAATGCAGGCCAGAATTTCGGAACCTATAAACCGGATACACTGGATGATGTTACGGATTATGAGATACTCAGCAGAGTTTATTATGATTGCGGTAGCGACAAACTGTATCAGGTGATGGACATGCAGGATTATGCCAGATACTGGCATGGCTATGTGGCACTTCTGAGACCGGTGCTGAACAGTTTGAATTATTTTGATTTTCGTACGTTAAACTGCCTGGCACAGATGGCACTGATCATGGCGACAGTGTACATTGTATGGAAAGAGTTTGGCAGGAAGAGATACGTTCTGGCACTGCTCACTTCGTATACGCTGTTAGCTCCGTTGGCCTTGTTTTTCTCACTGCAGTATTTTTGGATTTTTTATATTTCTTATGCCATGATCTGTCTGGTGATCTGCAAAAAGGAATATTTCCTGCAGGAACAGAGATATTTTTACCTGTTCCAATGTATTGGAATGCTGACTGTATACTTTGATTTACTGACATTTCCACTTCTCACCTGGGGATTCCCACTGTTATGGTGGATCGCAGCCTGCGGTGACAGAATGACTGTTAAAGAAAGGGTAAAAAAGGCAGTTTTGTCAGGCTGCGCATGGGTATTCGGATATGCCGGAATGTGGGTCACAAAATGGGTGATTGCCAGTCCGGTTCTGGGATATAATGTGGTAAGGCAGGCGATTTCACAGATTTTTTTGAGGACAGGTGATGTGGATAATATTGTGCAGGACCTGATGGGAGCATATCGCAGAGTTGAAGTCTTTTATACAAACTGGCGCCATTACGAATACGGAATTTATATGGTAATTCTGATTCTGTGGATGTTGTGGGCAATTTACCGCAGTATCCGTTGTGGATTTCGAAAGGAGCCAGCCGGAGTCGCATATCTGTTGATTGCACTGGTAAGCCCGATATGGTATTTTGCGTTATCCAATCATACGATTATTCATCATTTTTTTACTTATCGTATTTACGGTGTGGGAATTTTGGGAATCCTGTTGTATTTATGTGAGGCATTTCCGGAAGAGCAGGAAAAGATATCAGTTCCATGGAAAAAGAGAATGGGGATTGTGGCAGGCTGGATCATGTGTTTCCTGATCGGTTGGTGCGTGTCATCTCTTGAGACCGAAAATGTGACTTCTATCTACGGAACAGAATATGACGAAATTCCGGCACAGGAAGGAGATGTGCTCACCTGTGAGTTCTATCATACGGCACCTTTGATGATAAGGAATATAGGCTTTTGTGTCCTGCCGGAAAATGAGCAGGTGACTGGTCAGATAGAGGTCAGTGTGGTGTGTGATGGAGAGGTACTGTATACTGCGCAGAGAGAATTGGATGATGGAACCTACTATACGATGGAAGTGGACTGGAAACTCGAAAGACGGAAAGAATATGTAATGCAGGTCCGTTTGAAAAATCTCACGGGAAAAGCCAGCTTTTTGGTGACAAAAGAGGGAAATCTTCCATTAAAAGAGTTTTGTAATCTGAAAATAAACGGAGAAGTAATCGAAAACAGACAGCCAGTGGGAGGAACTACCTATCATACCATGGTGGAATCCCGAAAGAGACGAGGATATGCGGCGCTGATGTGCAGTGTCTTTCTGATGGCATTGTACAGGGAACTGTTTCTGAAAGATGAAAAGAAAATATGTAAAGAAATTGTGTGAAAAAGATTAAAATCACTACTTGACGTTAGCACACTAAAGCGGTAATATAAATAAAAATTAAATACAGCGGTAAGAAACCAATGATGTGGAGATAAAAACAGTTCGTGCACTTACAGAGAGACCGGAGGCTGAGAAAGGTTGGAACGCAGGTTGTTAAATGGACCACGGAGGGCGCAGTCAAAGAGGACATAGAGAGAATATGAGACCTTAAGTATTCTGCGACGTGAGGACATACGTCAGTTGTCGGGGATATGTTAGTATCCTGTAAGAGCACAAGAAATTGTGAAGCAAGGTGGCACCGCGGGAAGTGTATATGACCCGTCCTTGACAGAAGAAAATTCTGTCATGGGCGGTTTTTTTGTACCTTTTCAGAGCCTATGGCGAGATAGCCCCAATGAGCAAAAAGTAAGTTCCGAAGGAACGTTTTGCGAATGGGGCTCTGAAAGATTACATCAGTTTGATTAAGGAGGAGTACCGGAATGAAGATCACACCCACATTGGAAGAATGTAAAAACATCGCAGCGGAGGGGGACTACGGCGTGATTCCCATCAGCACTGAACTGTATGCGGATATGACCACGCCCATCGAAGTGCTGCGGATCTTAAAAAAGGTCAGCGGTCATGTCTATCTGTTGGAAAGTGCGGAGGCAGATAAACGATGGGGCAGGTATTCCTTTTTAGGATATGATCCTCTGCTTGAGATCACTTGCTATAACGGTATGACCACAATAAAATCGGAACTGACCAGCCGGACGGATTCCGGAGATGTCAGAGGGATCATCCGGAACGTCATGGAAGAGAATAAAAGTCCCAAGCTTCCGGGGCTGCCTTCCTTTACCGGAGGTCTGGTAGGATATTTTTCCTATGACTATATCAAATACAGCGAACCGACCCTGCGGCTGGATGCGAAGGATGAGGAAGGCTTCCAGGATGTGAACCTGATGCTGTTCCACAAAGTTATCGCTTTTGACAACTACAGACAGAAGCTGATTCTGATCCTGAATATCAAGACCGATGATCTGGAGATTAATTATCATAGAGCAGAGCGGGAACTGAACAACATGAAGGAGCTCTTGCTGAATGGAGAAAAGGCAGAGCATATTCCCTGTAAGCTCCGGACGGATTTTCAACCACTGTTCAACGAAGCAGCCTATTGCAGTATGGTGGAGAAAGCCAAGCATTACATCAGAGAGGGAGATATCTTCCAGGTGGTATTATCCAATCGCCTGGAGGCGGAGATGGAAGGAAGCCTCTTAGATGCTTACCGGGTACTCCGCACGACAAATCCTTCCCCATACATGTTCTATTTCTCCGGAAGTGATGGTGAGATCGTGGGAGCAAGCCCCGAGACATTAGTAAAGTTAGAAGACGGCGTGCTACATACCTTTCCCCTGGCAGGTACGAGACCCAGAGGAGCCACCGAGGAAGCAGACAAAGCATTGGAAGCGGAACTGCTGGCAGACGAGAAGGAACGCTCCGAACATAATATGTTGGTGGATCTGGGGCGGAATGATATCGGCAAGATCAGCCGGATCGGTACCGTAGAAGTGGAAAAATATATGTCTATCGAACGCTACTCCCATGTTATGCACATCGGCTCCACGGTGAGGGGAGTGATCCGGGAGAATGCCGATGCACTGGATGCAGTGGATGCCATTCTTCCTGCAGGAACCTTGTCGGGAGCACCGAAGCTTCGGGCATGCGAGATCATTAATGAACTGGAAGACAATAAGAGAGGCATCTATGGTGGGGCTATCGGCTACATTTCCTTTACCGGGAATCTGGATACCTGCATTGCCATAAGACTTGCCTTTTCCAAGAACGGAAAAGTATTCGTCAGATCCGGCGCCGGTATCGTGGCAGACAGCGTACCGGAGAAGGAATACAGAGAATGTATCCAGAAAGCAGCAGCTGTAAAACAGGCTCTTTGGAAAGCACAGGAGGGAATGGAAGCATGATATTACTGATCGATAATTACGACAGCTTTTCCTACAACGTATATCAGCTGGTAGGAAGCGTGAACCCGGATATCCGGGTGATCCGCAATGATGAATGCAGTGTGGAAGAGATCCGTGCCATGAATCCTTCCCACATTATCTTATCGCCGGGACCCGGCAGACCAGACAAAGCCGGTGTCTGCGAAGATGTGATAAGGCAGCTTGGCGGTAAGATTCCGATCCTGGGAATCTGTCTCGGACATCAGGCAATCTGTGAGGTGGCAGGGGCTACCGTCACCTATGCATCCCGCCTGATGCATGGAAAACAGTCCTTGGCAACCTTAGATACAGACAGCGTATTGTTCCGGGGGATGAAAAAAGTCATCACCGTGGCAAGATATCATTCCCTGGTAGCGGATCCTCAGACGATTCCCACAGAATTGAAAGTTACCGCAGTTACCGAAGACGGCGAAGTCATGGCGGTGGAACAGACAGAAAAACAGATCTACGGAGTACAGTTCCATCCGGAATCTGTACTGACACCGGACGGACGGCAGATTATCGTTAATTTTTTACAGACACAGAAGGGAGAAGGCAGAAATATGATCAAAGAGGCAGTGGCAAAACTGGTAAAGAATGAGGACATCGGATACGATATGGCAAAAACCGTTATGGATGAGATCATGAGCGGAGAAGCCAGTGATATTTTAAAAAGCGCTTACTTAACAGCATTAAGCCAGAAGGGTGAGACCATCGAAGAGATCACCGGCTCTGCAGAAGAGATGCGTAAGTTCGGCAGAAAGCTGGGGGCAGATGTAGAAGCACTGGAGATCGTGGGAACCGGCGGTGACGGCTCCAATTCCTTCAATATCTCCACCACGGCATCCATCGTGATCTCTGCCGCAGGTGTACCGGTAGCCAAGCACGGCAACCGCGCAGCCAGCTCCAAATCCGGTGCGGCAGACTGTCTGGAAGCACTGGGTGTGGATATCACCATAGAGCCGGAGCAGAGCAGGAAGCTGTTAGAAGAGATCGGTATCTGCTTCCTCTTCGCACAGAAATACCACACTGCCATGAAATATGTGGGACCCATCCGCAAGGAACTGGGCATCCGCACGATCTTCAACATTTTAGGACCGTTGGCAAACCCGGCAGGACCGGTATATCAGATCATGGGTGTGTACGATGAAAGCCTGCTGCCTTCCATGGCAAAGGTATTGTCCAATCTGGGAGTCAGGAGAGGCATGGTAGTCTACGGACAGGACAGACTGGACGAGATCTCTGCCAGTGCACCTACCGCAGTCTGCGAGATTGACAATGGCACCTTTAAAAATCATGTGATCACACCGGAAGATTTCGGCATGGTAAGATGCACGAAGGAGGAATTGGTAGGCGGAACTCCCCAGGAGAACGCAGAGATCACCAGAGCTATCCTGAACGGGGAAAAAGGCCCCAAGCGCAATGCGGTACTGTTGAATGCGGCAGCAGCCCTCTATGTAGCAGGCAAGGCAGACAGCATGGCGGACGGTGTGAAGCTGGCAGAGAAGGTCATCGATACAGGTCTTGCAAAGGCACAGCTCGAGCGTTTTATCAAGCTGAGCAATGCATGATAAAGTGTTACGAATTATTTTGACCTGCGGCGCAAGGATTCTAGATTTGGATTATGAAACGGAAAGGCAGGATGAATGGGATGATACTGGATACTATAGCAGCCTCTGCAAAGGAGCGAGTGGCAGCAGCCAAAGAAGCATTGCCCCTTACAGAACAGATCGCCAGAGCAAGAGAGTTAGACAGCAATACGGGATTTCCCTTTGAACAGGCACTGGCAAAGCCGGGAATGAGCTTTATCTGCGAAGCGAAGAAAGCTTCGCCCTCCAAGGGACTGATCGCACCGGAATTTCCCTATGTGCAGATCGCAAAGGAATACGAGGCGGCAGGAGCGGATGCTATCTCGGTGCTGACGGAACCGGCGTATTTTCAGGGGAAGAACGAATATCTGACAGAGATCCGTCAGGCGGTGAAGATCCCGTTACTCCGGAAAGATTTCACAGTGGACGAATACATGATCTACGAGGCAAAAAATATCGGAGCGGATGCGGTGCTCCTGATCTGTGCCATTCTTTCTCCCACGCAGCTGTCGGAATATGCAGGGATTGCCAGAGAGCTTGGTCTGTCGGCACTGGTGGAAGCCCATGATGAGAGGGAAGTAGAGATGGCTCTGCAGGCAGGAGCGAAGATTGTCGGTGTAAACAACCGGAATCTGAAGGATTTTACGGTGGATATCAATAATTCCGTGCGGCTAAGGGAACTGGTGCCGGAGAACATCCTCTTCGTATCTGAAAGCGGCATGAAGACCCGACAGGACATCGCAAGACTGGAGCAGAATGGTACCAATGCTGTTCTCATCGGAGAGACACTGATGCGAAGTGCGGATAAGAAAGCGGCTTTACAGGAGCTACGTGGGCAGATTACAGAAAGGTCGTAAATTGCATGAAAGTAAAAATGTGTGGTCTCTACCGTCCGGAGGATATTGACTATGCCAATGAGGTGCAGCCGGACTATGTGGGATTTGTATTTTACGAAAAGAGTCACCGTGCGGTTACGAAGGAGCAGGCAGCCGAATATCGCAAAAAGCTCCTGCCGGGGATCCGGACGGTGGGGGTGTTTGTAAATGAGGATCCGAAGAACATTATAGAACTGCTGGAGGAAGGTATTCTGGATGTGGCACAGCTTCACGGAGATGAGACGGAGGAGGATATCCAGTATCTGCAGGCGGTGTGCCACAAGCCGGTGATCAAGGCGGTCAAGGTAAGAGACCGGTATGATGTGGAAGCCTGGCTGGACAGCAGTGCAGACTATCTGTTATTCGATAACGGAATGGGATCGGGACAGGCGTTTGACTGGAGCGTTCTTGGTGGGATCGACAGGGAATTTTTCCTGGCAGGCGGATTGCAGGCGGAGAATCTCACCGAAGCCATGGAAACAGTCAGACCCTACGCAGTGGATATCAGCTCCGGCATCGAGAGTGACCGAAAAAAAGATCCGGAGAAGATGCGCCGGATCATGGAACTGGTAGAACGGTATCGCCCCCAACTTTGATGCCTACGGATTGCTCCGTGCTACGCACTCCCACTTCTCCGCTCCGCTTCGGTCCGTGCTAAACATGTGCCACTGGCACATAGCACCCTACACAATATTCGCATATCGTGGGATTATCATCCCACTTTTATGCGCATATCGGGGCGAGTCAAAAGGTCTTTCACCCACCTATGAGCAAGCTCATGTGGGCTTAGACCTTTTGACCCTGGCATCAGTATAAATGACAAATTAGAAATCAGAATGAAAATCAGGAATGAAAATCAAGAATAAAAATCAGGAATAAAGAAAAGAGGAGAAACATATGAGCAAAGGACGTTATGGAATCCACGGAGGACAATATATCTCAGAGACGCTGATGAATGAGCTGATCCATCTGGAGGAGTGCTATGAGCATTATAAAAAGGATCCGGAATTCAATGCGGAACTAAATAAGCTGTTGAATGAATATGCCGGTCGACCTTCTCTGCTGTACTATGCGGAGAAGATGACGAAGGATCTGGGTGGTGCAAAAATCTATTTAAAGAGAGAGGACTTAAACCACACCGGCTCTCACAAGATCAACAATGCCCTGGGACAGGCACTGCTGGCAAAGAAGATGGGTAAGACCCGTCTGATCGCAGAGACCGGTGCCGGACAGCACGGTGTGGCTACTGCGACGGCAGCAGCATTCCTTGGTATGGAATGCGAGATCTTCATGGGCAAAGAAGATACTGACAGACAGGCACTGAATGTCTATCGTATGGAACTTCTGGGAGCCAAGGTACATCCCGTGACTTCCGGAACCATGACCCTGAAGGATGCTGTCAATGAGACCATGAGAGAATGGTCCAACCGTGTGGCGGACACCCATTATGTACTGGGATCCGTTATGGGACCGCATCCTTTCCCCATGATCGTAAGAGATTTTCAGAGTGTCATCAGTCAGGAAGCAAAAGAACAGATCCTGAAAGTAGAAGGAAAGCTTCCGGCAGCCGTGGTAGCCTGTGTGGGCGGCGGCAGCAATGCCATGGGTGCGTTTTACAACTTTATTGAGGATAAGGACGTAGAACTCATCGGCTGTGAGGCAGCAGGCAAAGGCGTGGATACGGCACTGACTGCAGCTACTATTGCGACAGGTTCCTTAGGAATCTTCCATGGCATGAAATCCTATTTCTGTCAGGATGAGTACGGACAGATCGCTCCCGTATATTCCATTTCTGCGGGATTGGATTATCCCGGCATCGGACCGGAGCATGCTTATCTGCATGACATCGGCAGAGCGCAGTACGTGCCCATCACGGATGATGAGGCGGTAGATGCCTTTGAATATCTGGCAAGAACCGAGGGAATCATCTGCGCTATCGAGAGTGCCCATGCGGTAGCACAGGTGCGTAAGATCGCAAAGAATTACAGCCCGGATCAGAGCATTATCGTATGTCTGTCCGGAAGAGGTGACAAGGATGTGGCAGCCATCGCAAGATACCGTGGCGTGGATATTCATGACTGATGACCGACTTACGTGCAGGGGCTGTGAAATGCTTTGGGCAGTCCGTTCTCCTGCAGACAAAAGATGAAAACAGGAAAGATAGAAGAAATTAGAATAGAAGAGATAGAAGAAATGGAGACAGATACGATGAGTAAATTAGAAAAAGTATTTGATACACCAAATAAAAAAGCATTCATCGGCTTCCTTACCGCAGGAGACCCGGATGCGGACAGCACTGTAAAATTCATTTTAGAGATGGAAAAGGCAGGGGCAGACCTCATAGAGATCGGTATTCCCTTTTCTGATCCCACGGCGGAAGGCGTGGTGATCCAGGAGGCCAATATCCGCTCCCTCAGTAACGGAATGACCACAGATGGCGTGTTTGAGATTGTGAAAAGAGTGCGGGAGCAGTCACAGATTCCGCTGGCATTCATGACGTATGTGAATCCGGTATTCCACTATGGATATGAGAAATTTTTTACCAAGTGTGAGGAACTGGGCGTCAGCGCTATCATTATTCCCGATGTGCCTTATGAAGAGAAGGCAGAGGTGGAGGCTCCAGCCAAAGCCCATGGCGTGAAGGTGATCTCCATGATCGCACCCACTTCCGAGAGCCGTATCCGCCAGATTGCATCGGAGGCAGAAGGCTTTATCTATGTGGTAAGCTCCATGGGTGTCACTGGTGTGCGCAGCGAGATCAAGACCGATCTGCCTGCTATTGTGGAGAGTATCCGTGCTGTGACCGATGTTCCTTGTGCCATCGGCTTCGGTATCAGCACTCCCGAGCAGGCCAAGGCTATGGCATCCATATCCGACGGAGCCATTGTCGGAAGCGCCATCGTGAAGATCATTGCCAAGTATGGCAATGATGCAGCTCCTTACATCGGAGAATATGTGAAGAGCATGAAAGAGGCTGTAGCGGAAGCATAAAATGATGATAGCGATAGTAAGACCGGAGCAACCGAAAAATGATCCGGTTTTGAACGGGTTCAGAATAGCAGAGTAGACAATTATAGGGAGGTATGACACGATAATCTAGGCAATAAAATAAATACAAAAGAAACGAAAGACATGGAGAAAATGGAAACGGTTATTGCTGTAACTACTTGAGCAAAAGGAAATTAATAAGATTAAAATGGTAAGTTTCCAAATGCTCAATTGATTTAGACGTATAATTGTGGTAAATGTGAATTGTCAAGCATGTTCATTCTTGCTTAATTGCTTTTTAGATAACTTAATCGTATAATTGTATCATTGCTAGTACAATTAAAGGGGTAAAGTTATGCAAAAGGAAGCATTTGGTAAACTACTGATAATTTTAAGGAAGAAGAATGGATTAAGTCAGAAGGAACTGGCAGAGAGGTTGTCGATTTCTACGTCTGCGGTAAGCAAATGGGAGAATGGAAAGAACCTTCCGGATATGATGATACTTAGTAGTATAGCAGATATACTTCAGGTATCGTGTGACGAATTACATAATCCGGAAAAGACATTGGAGAATCTGGACAATCCTGAATTTCAAAAAAGGAATGTGGAGGAGGGAGATAAGGAGAATACGGATAACACAGGGGAAAATGAGGAATCAGAACCTGAACCCCAAAAGAAAAACTATGGACGAATTGTAAGAATGTCCTTTTTGATTGGAATATTGGCGATAGCTGCAGGAATGTTTCTGATATATATGGCAGGACATAGAAAACCTGCTTTTCAGCAGATAGGAACAAGGTATATTGATGATCCGTTATGGGGAAGGGTGTATGAAATTGCGTATGTAGTAGATGGTGAAATGACGAATGATAGTATTAATGTGCATTTGGATGAAGTGAGAGCTACATTGAATCAAGAAGTAATAGATACCAATATTGTAAAGACGACTTATTATGATAATAAGGAAGACGCTACAGCATGGAAGGAAACAGATGTAGTAGGATATGTATTTCTGAGTGGAGAATGAAAGGCGCGGATACGATAACGGTTTATGCAAGAATCATGCAGTACATCTCATTTCAGGAAACGATGTAATCTCATTAAAAGAATCTAATTCAACCAATACAAGTATATCGATAAAAGAAGGTTATTTATCTTGTGAATTTGTGGGTTTTGAATTTAGAGGTAACTCAAGAGCGGCCACATATGCAACTGTTTCTTACGACGGAAGATAAGCTATATGAGGGAAATTGTATGTTAATAAAAGTGATTAAGAAGCAAACCATTTTTTTATTAAAACAAAAAGAAGCAAGTCTGACATTTATATTACTTCTAGCGGTAGTGCTGGGGAATTATATAACGAATGTTCTCACATTTAGAGGTACTGATGTTTCACAAATGTATCAGCCAATGAAGTTATTAGCGCTCAGCCTGAATAAAGTATATTTTAGTGCAAACATTCAATTATTAATTGTGATGATATACCCTATCTTGGTTGCTGTACCTGCTGGTTTTTCTTATACCAAAGAACAGCAGACAAAAGAAGAAGTATACATGATTTATCGTTTAGGGAAAAATCGTTATTTACAAAGTAAATTGTGGGCATCTTTTTTTACAACAACAATAGTTTTTACGGTTCCATTTATGCTGGAAATACTAATGAATATGCTATCTTTTCCCATGAATGCAATAAGAGATTTATCAAATTTAAGCATTTACAATACAGATTATGCCACAATGGTTCATAATTACATAGGCAGCGCAATCTATATAGCATCCCCTGGTTTGTATGCAATTCTTACAACACTATTTTTTGGTGTCGTATCAGGAATCCTTGGTACGCTTCCCGTAGCAATCTCATTTGTTTTGACGGTTAAATATCGCGCGTTGCTGATCTTACCGACTTTTGTTCTATTGAATGCGACTACATATCTTAATATTCTGGATAGAAATAAGAGTTCATTAAGCTGGTATAAGTATTTGCTTCTTTTTGATGATACCCCTAAAAATATTATCGTTCCACTGATGGGGGTAGGAATTATAATAATAATAATACTCGGTTTTTACCTTTATGGAAGGAATAAGGATAAATGGTAATATGCATCATGAAAAAAGAGTAGTAATTTTAATTGGAATACTTTCCGGAATTTGCATATCGCTTGGTTTTATCAGACCGTTTGACGGAGTAATAACGCTATCAGAACTGGTATTACAATTAAGTGGATCCAGAGGTGAACTCAGCATGAGTTGCAATTTAGTGGAGTTAATTGGATTTATGCTTCGTATGATGCCAAACTATATTATGATATTGGTTTTTGGGAATAAGCTGTATGGTCATTTCTGCACAGCCAGTATCTATGTGTTTAGTCGGTGCCCGAATCGAATGAAATGGTATGGAAAGGAAATGTTACAGTTAATTAATTTCATATGCATATTTGAACTGGTATTTCTAAGCACAACCGCTATTGCTTCTGTATTGCGATATCAGGTGATTTTTAGCGTAGGTGGATTTATTTTATTGGGATGCCATGCTCTGATTTTTATGTTATGGAATTTTACCATGGTGCTGTTAGTTAATTTACTTGCGATCAATATTGGAAGCAGTGCTGCATTCACATTGGTTATGGTTGTGCAAATGACTTGTACCGCAGCACTCAGTATCATAAATATATTGACGAAAATGCAAATCAAACAAGACATCATATATGTTTTTTTGTGGTTGAATCCAGTAGCACATACCGTTTTAGGATGGCATCGCAGCACATTGTTAGAAGTTGAGTTAGCCAACAGCCGATATTCTTTGAATTTAGTTACTTCGATATTGATTCCGGCTCTATTCTGTATAGTTACTGTATTGATGGGAGGACAATTGATACAGAAGAAGGATTTACTGGCAGAGGACATGGAAATGGAGACAATTTGATATGAAATTAATTGCAAACAATATTCATAAAAAAATAAAGGGTAAGACAATACTCAATGACATCAGTCTGGAAATGGAAACAGGAAATATATATGGATTTTGGGGTAGAAATGGATCAGGGAAAACCATGTTGTTTCGGGCATTATCGGGTCTGATGAAGATTGATTCAGGTAATATTTATTGGAATGATAAAGAACTGCACAAAGACTTTGCTGTTTTACCAAGTCAGGGGATTGTTTTGGAGCATGCCGGCTTGTATCCCAATAAGACAGGAGTGGAAAATTTATTATATCTTGCGCAGTTAAAGGGAGTGATTGGTAAGCGGGAAGTAGAAGAAGCAATACAACGGGTTGGACTTGACCCGGCTGACAAAAGGGTATTTGGTAAATACTCAATGGGAATGAAGCAGAGACTGGTGATTGCACAGGCCATCATGGAGAAGCCAGATGTTATCATGCTGGATGAGCCTACAAACGGACTGGATGAAGCAGGAATAAAGGAAATAAGACAATTAATTGAACAGGAAAAAGAAAGAGGAGCCTTAATTCTTTTAGCCAGTCATAATCAGGAGGATATGAAGATATTGGCAGACCAGGTATATAAAATTGCAGATGGCCGCATTGAAAGAAAGGGGACAGAACTGTGAAATGCAAATGGGGTTCATGCTTTATCTTATTAATTGTTATAGTGATAACTGTATTTGGTATATTTGAAAAAAGAACGTATACTAATATAGCAGAAGATAAGTCATATTTAGATGAGCTTTACGTAGCACAGCTTCCAGAAAATATATGTCTTGAAGAGACAGAGAATTTATCGGTAAATTTACCGCAGGTCCCAGTTATTATACGGGTATCTGTACTGGGAGATGTGGAGCATATAGGAGGAACAAGCAGGCAACTGGTCAAAGTGGAAGATGTTTATAAGGGAACAGAGCCTGCGGTGGGACAAGATATATATCTTACTTGCAGCCGTTGGTCACTTAGTTTATATTCAGAGCCATATTCCATCGAAAGAGGATTTGTTAATATAATGGAAGTGGGAGGGGAATATTTAGTTTTTATCGAAAATCAGGTAGATGGTCTTGGAGAGAAGATTCCTGTATATCAGGTGTATGTGGAAAATGCATTCACACCAATATTTTCATATCAAGAGCATGAAAATAATATTTGTGAAACAGGTGGTGAATCCACATATGTAAAATATAATCAAGTTTGTGAAAATGAATTTTTTGCTACAACCCAGAAAGGAATGGATGCGTTAGTTGGCCTAAAAAAAGAAATGATAGAAAAATATAATGAAAAGTGAAAACTATAGTTTGATGAATCTGGAGAAACTGAATATTCAGGAAGAAATGAACTATAGCTGTGATACCATGCTTCATATCTATCCGACTGCCAATATGGACTATTCCGTATTGACTGACAGAGAAAAGAGCATTCTTGACAAGGTGATTACGAAGTTTAGTGCTTACAGAGCAAAAGATATTGTAGAGTATATGCATAAGGAAAAGGCATATACTGAGACAAGACCGGGAGAAATCATTCCGTTTAGTCTGGCAAAAGAAATAAGAAAATTTTAATTGATTCCCATGTGCATTTGTTCATGGAAATTTTATGCAGCAGTATGATCATTACAGGTTGGGGGATTGTAATATGAAGACAAGCAAAAAATATTGGCAGATGAAAAGTCTGACCGGAGTGATTTTAGTATGTATATTTCTTACAGCCTGCGGCGGAGAAACGCAGGAAGCTGAGAGGAAAAGCAATGTGCAGGAAAATGAAACGGTAAGTACCACTACCATTGAACAAACAGCCGAACAGACGCAGGAGACAACGCAGGAAGCGGAAAACTTTGTGCAGACCGATAATATTCTGGAAAACCTAAAAGGGAAAAGAGATCCAGAAGTGATTTTAAAGGAAATGTCAAAACTTCCTTTTAATATGGAAGAACTGAAGGCCTATCCGGTGTATGTGTTAAGTGATCAATTCGAGGAGTGCAGTGGGGCAGAACTGCTGGATGAATTCTATGAGCAGTCCACACAGGGGAATCCGGCACAATTATTGATGGCAAATTACCTCTATAATGAAAAATGGATCGTGTCTTATGTGGAATTTGACGGAAGTACCTATTATTTGCTCAGAGGCAATATAGATGCCGGGACTGCAGAGGAAGACTATAAGGAAATGTATTTTCATTCCCTGAATATTATCGAAAAGAAAGAGATTGAGCCGGGAATGTCACTTATCATGATCGTATTTACCGATCAGGAAGATGTTTCCGATGAACAGGCGGAGCAGTATGTGAAATGGTCGGAGGAGGGAAAAAAGCCTGATGATGTGGAAATCACCTATTTCTTAAATCTCAGATATGGTCTTATGAGCGGTGACGATGACTTGAAAATACTGGAAGAAGTGGAGAGAACAGCGGACAGAATGACTGTGTACCGGATAGCAAAGGACTTCACAAATACATATTTTCAAGAGGAATACACAGGCGAAGCTGAGATCATGGGAATCAAGGGACTTTCCGGGGTGGATACGGATAGCAAGGATGACTGCACGGTGGAAGTAGAGTTCCGGTCGGTACGGGAGGATTCGCTATCGTATCTGTTTATGACGTTTGGATATGATGAGATGGGATGGATGATCCGCAGTTATGGACTGGAAAAGTAGAGAACAGGAGAGCAGACAACTAACGCTGATACGGAAGAAAAAGATGGAAAATGCAGAAACTTAAATAAGATTCATGTTGTATTTTCTCTTTCACTTGCATATAATAAAAATGTGATAGCGATCACATAATTTTTAATAAAAATGTGACTGGTATCACAAAAAATAATAAAAATGTGAGGATAAGATCGTGGAGCGGCTTATTTTACAAAAGTTACTGGAATGGAAAAACTCACCCTATCGTAAACCATTAATATTAAAGGGAGTTCGGCAGGTGGGGAAAACCTGGATTCTGAAAGAATTTGGCAGGCAATATTATGAAAATACAGCATATTTTAATTTTGATGAGAATGAGGAGTATAGGCAGTTTTTTGAAACGACCAAGGATGTAGAACGTATTTTGCAAAATTTGATGTTGGTCAGTGGACAGAAAATCGTACCGGAAAAAACACTTATTATCTTTGATGAAGTACAGGATTGCCCGAAAGTCATAAATTCCATGAAATATTTCTGCGAGAATGCCCCGGAATATCATATTGCCTGTGCTGGATCATTGTTGGGAATAGCATTGGCAAAACCGTCTTCTTTTCCTGTGGGAAAGGTCAATTTTATGCAGATTGATCCGATGACATTTTTAGAATTCCTGATTGCCAACGGTGATGAAAATTTTGTAAAATATTTGGAAAGTGTAGATACAATAGAGCCAATTCCTGATGCATTTTTTAATCCGTTGTATGAAAAATTGAAAATGTATTATGTCACCGGAGGTATGCCGGAATCTGTGCTGATGTGGACAGAGGCAAGAGATGTGGCTGCTATGCAGGAAGCTTTATCTGATATTATCGGTGCCTATGAAAGAGATTTTGCAAAGCATCCTAACCCAAGTGAATTTCCTAAAATTTCTATGATCTGGAAATCTATTCCGTCCCAGCTGGCGAGGGAAAATAAGAAATTTATTTATAAGGTCGTAAAAGAAGGTGCAAGGGCACGGGAATATGAAGATGCTTTACAATGGCTGGTGGATGCAAGACTGGTTCATAAGATATACCGGTGTTCGGTGCCTGGTCTGCCAATGGCAGCTTATGATGACCTTTCTGCATTTAAGATTTATCTGGTGGATGTAGGAATTCTGCGTAGGCTGGCACAACTGGCACCGACAGCATTTGGGGAAGGAAATCGTCTGTTTACAGAATTTAAAGGAGCTTTGACAGAGAATTTTGTTTTACAGACGCTGCTTACACAATTCGAAGTGGTTCCCCGCTACTGGACACAGACCAATCCTCCATATGAAGTGGATTTTCTGATTCAGAGAGAAAATGATATTTTCCCGGTAGAGGTCAAAGCGGAGTCCAACACTTCCAGCAAAAGCCTGAAGAAATTCAAAGAGTTATTCCCTGAAAAGGTGAAACTTCGTGTGAGATTTTCATTGGATAATCTGAAACTGGATGACGATGTGCTGAACATACCGCTATTCATGGCAGACCAGACAGATCGGCTGATTGGACTGGCATTAGAGAACAAATATGGAAAGGGTTAAATACAAAAGAAATGAAAGGCATGGAGAAAATGGAAACTGTTATTGCTGTAAATAAAAAGAAGAAGCACACACCGATCATAATTGTGGCTATTCTGGTAGTGGGTGTCGTCGCCGCTTTGCTGATCGGTCTTGTTGCCAGGGGCGGAGGCAGCAGAGGGCTGCAGGGAAGATTGGATCTGGGAAACAAATATCTGGATGAATTGGAATATGAACGGGCGTTGGCAAGCTTTGAGGCGGCTTTGAATATCGATCCGATGAACGTGGATGCATATCTGGGTATTGTAGAGGTTTATATCAGGACAAACGAGTTCAAAAAGGCTTTGGAAATAGCAAAGGAAGGTTATGAAGCTACCGGGGACGAACGCTTGAAAGAGAAAATCGACATGATAGAGAGTGGTGATATCTTTGCATCTAATGGATGGGCTATGCGCCAAAGTTGCTATGATGCGGATGGCAAACTGTTATATTATTATCAGTTTACCTATAACTTGAAAGGACAGAGGGATTCCGTTACAAGGTGTGATGCAAACGGAGTTGAGACTCAGCATTTGGAATTGACTTACGATGAGGAGGGAAGGGAATTAGTTTCGTGGTCTAGTTATGCAGATGATGGTGAACTGATAAAGTATGTATATGAGTATGACGGCAATGACATAAGTCGTTTGACACAGTATGTAGGTATCGGTGATGAGGTGGAGCAGTATTACAAATATGAAAAAGGCGAAAACGGAAAAGTAAGTCGTTCGGTTTGCTATAGTGCTGATGGTGTTATGCGCCACTCGAGCAACTTTGTATATGACGAAAATGGTAATTGTATAAAGGATATTCAATATGATGGAAATGGTAATATGGAGATATATTATATTTATACCTATGACAATCGTGGTAATAATGTGCTGCAACAATGCTATAGAGCTGATGGGGAACTTCTGCATTATACGGAAAATATTTATGATGAAAAAGGAAATGACGTTGAATGGCGCTTTTATGACGGCGATGGAAATTTGAAAAGTGTTGATTCGTTTGAAACGGGGAAGGAATAACATTGAGCAGGTATCAGTGTGGGCACCCCATAGACATTGTTGAATAGAAGAGATATAGATTCCTGACTTCAATGTAGCATAAAGTAAAGGATATAGATGGATGAATATAGATTATTATATTTTTACCAATCAGGGGGATAGGGATTATAATGAGGATTATTCTTTGGTGCGAATTTGTGGAGAAACCGCATGCTTTATTGCCAATGATGGATTGGGTGGATGTGGAAAGGGTGAAATTGCATCTGCCTTAGTTGCAAAATCAATAGAAAGTTATTTTATGGATGGCATAGAGGATAATTTTTTTAAATCATCCTTTTGCTTGGCTGAACACCAATTGGAAGAGAAACAAAAAGAAGGAGCTCCCCTGAACTCGATGAAGACCACATCTGTTGTGTTGGTTATTAATAATGATTATGCACAATGGGCACATGTTGGAGATTCTAGATTGTATTATTTTCGTCAAAGCAGGATAAAAGAGAGAACGTTGGATCATAGTGTTCCGCAAATGTTAGTGAATATGAAAGAAATAAAAGAAAGAGATATCAGATTTCATAAGGATAGAAATAGATTACTTAAGGCTATGGGAAATGGAAATTCAAATTTGGAACCAACGATATCAAAAAAATATAAATTATCCTCTAAAACAGCATTTTTGCTGTGCACAGATGGCTTTTGGGAATTGATTGAAGAGAAAGAGATGATCGGGTGTCTGCGAAAGACAAATGATGCAAAAGATTGGGTCGAAGATATGGGGAAAATTGTTATGAGTAGGGGGAAGGGAAACAACATGGATAATGTTACAGCAATAGGAGTGAGAATAAAATGAAACTAATGCAATGTAATAAGAAACATTATTATGATGGGGATAAGTTTACAAAGTGTCCTTATTGTACCGGGGAAACGGGGACTCGTGTGTATGTTGATGAAAATATTAGTGAGACAAATGTTACTCCTTTTGTGAATGGCAGACATGCACAATATATACCTACCCAAATTATCGAGAAAGAGAATTATACAGCAACAGAAATCATAAGAGAAGAGTCTTTTTCAAGCAGAGAAAATATTTCAGTGAATAAATTAGAAAAGAAATAGAAATGTAGAATGAGGGCGATAATATGGATGTAAATAAGCTATGTATGGGATGTATGAGAGAACTTGATGGTGATGAGGATTATTGCCCTCATTGTGGATACAAGATTGGTTCTTTGAATTCTTCGAGAGGACTTCAGCCACAGACCATTTTGAATGGTAAATATATCGTAGGCAAGGTAATCGGAGAAGGCGGATTTGGAATTACATATATAGCTTATGATCTTTTACTTAACAATCGTGTGGCAATCAAGGAATATTTTCCCAGCGAATTAGTCACAAGAGATACTTCGACAGGTACGCAGACTTCGCTGACTGTTTTGACCGGAAGTAAGGAAGAACAGTACCAAAAGGGAATGGATCGATTTGTAAAAGAGGCTGCAAACCTTGCAAAATTTAATAATCTTTCGGGAATTGTATCGGTAAAAGAATTCTTTTATGAGAATAATACTGCTTATATGGTAATGGAGTATATCGATGGAATAACTCTGTCTAAATACATGGATGATAATGGAGGGAAACTGCCGTATACAAAAGTCCTGGAACTTATGACTCCGGTAATGAATTCTCTTGAGAAGGTGCACGAAGCAGGCATTGTCCACAGGGACATTAGCCCTGATAATATCATGATTTCCACAAACGGGAATATGAAATTAATAGATTTTGGTGCAGCAAGAACTGTGGAAAATGATGATGCAAAGAGTCTGACGGTAATACTCAAACATGGTTATGCACCGGAAGAACAGTATCAACCGGATGGAAAACAGGGACCATGGACAGATATTTATGCCCTTTCAGCGACAATGTACAGAATGATTACCGGTGTTGTGCCCCAGGAATCAACGGATAGAATATTGAGTGGTGATAAAGTTGAAGCGGTTAGGAAGATAAATCCAGAGGTTCCGAACAAGATATCGAATGCAATAATGCATGGATTGGGAATAAAGTCTAATAATAGAATTTCTAATATTTCATATTACAAACATGAATTGGAGAATGGAAATCAGAAGAAAAAGATTTTAATAATTAGTAGCATAACAGTTGCGTCTATTTTACTTTTGGTTTCTGCTGGAATCGTATATAAGTCATTGCAAATTGCAAAAAGTGAAAAGGAAGCATACAAAATAGAAGATGATTTAAAACTTGATGAAAATATGGATGATACTGATATAGAAAAAGGGGATGCTATAGAAAACTTCACTGATGAAGGGGGAGAAATATTACCAAATGAACAAGCTGAAGATGTTGAGGAAAGACATATCCTGACTGAAGAGGAAGAAAAAGAACAATGGAGACGTTATCAAAATAGCATTTTTGAAATGGTTGGTATGCCAACTAAAGATGAACAATTTTATGGCATATATGATGATTTCGATGGAAATGGTAATAAGGAATTATTTATGGTTTTTTACCCTAGTGAAATGGCTACTGTTCTCTATGCGGATGAATCTGGAATCTGGATAGAAGATCAATGGGAAACAAAAGGGTTTATAAAGGCGTCGGATGAAAGTGAAAGGATATTGTCATTACGCAACGACATTGCTAATTCATACCAATATATGTCAGAAAGCGATCTACTGGAAGGCGTTACACTGAATGAGGCGGTGTTTGGACATCAAAAATTATGTTATTACTATTATTATAAACAGGGCAACCGTTATTGTTGTTACTCAGTACTAAATCAAAAACCATGTTTATATCATGAATTGCTGGTAGAAGAGGAAGGTTTAATTCTTGGTAGTAGTATTTGTGATACAAGATGTTTCACCCATATGGGAGAAGACGTCTATACGGGAGATTTCTTTACTTATTATGCGCCATATTATCTAAATGGCGAATTTGGCGAATTGGGTTCAATTCAGTTATCTGAGGAAGAATATATGTCAGTTGAAGGGCTGATTGACCAGATAAATGCAAATGCAATATATATTAAAGAGAATTATCATACAAATGGTTATGTTGATGGAAGTGGGTATCCGTATGACGGTTATAAGATAAATGACATTGAGTTGGATTCAGTGTTCTATAATGAGGTAGGGTACTATATTGCCAATTATAAATGTTATTGTTCTTTCGAAAGTATTCAATCAGACGCATTTAGCTCTTGGGGGACAGATATTCCTTATTACGTCAATTTAGTAGAAAATCATCACAGTTATGTAAATTATTCAGGAAGCGAAGAGAACATGAACGAGGATACCGTTGCAGGAATTTATGCGCATGTAATTTTAAAACCAGATGATGGGGGTTATATAACGATAGATAGGTCGAATGGATATATTGGAAGTGCTGTTACAGATAATGTTTTGGTTATGAGCGAATTTAATAATTAAACGAGTTGAGCTTTATTGAACTAGTTGTAATAATTGACTAAAAATGTAAATACTCGAGTTTTAGATTATGGAAATTTATGAATTAGGTATGAAATCTATGAGAGAGCTTGATGGTGATGAAGGGGATTGCTCCACATATTAAGGGGATGAGATTAAGGTGGTTTTTCTAAATGAATAAGAGAAACAGGTACTGTATAAACTGCATGAATGAGATAGATCATGATGAGGAGATTTGCCCTCATTGCGGGAAAAAGATAGGAGAATATAACGTCAATCAAAGAGCGCTTCTCCCTATGACAATATTAGATGGAAAGTACTTGATTGGCAGAGTGCTTGGAGAAGGAGGATTTGGAATTACATATCTTGGACTTGATCTTAACCTTCAGCTTAAAGTTGCAATCAAAGAATACTTTCCTATTCAATTTGCATCACGTAATGCGTTTGAAAGCAACTCAAATGATGTAATAGTTATTAGGGGAAAATCGGAAGTTAGTTTTCAAAAGGGCTTTGAAAAATATGAAAAAGAGGCTAAGAGACTTGTAAAATTAGAAGAATTACCAGGTATTGTAAGAGTGTTGAATTTCTTTTATGAAAATAACACAGCTTATATGGTCATGGACTACATTCAAGGCATCAGCTTAAAAGATTATATTCAAGAAAAAAAGAGAATATCATGGAAAGAAGCAGTTGATATAATAGAGCCGGTAGTAAAATCACTAGGGATTTTGCATGATAATGGAATTATACATAGGGATATCAGCCCGGATAATATTATGTTGGATTCAGCTGGACGGATTACACTTATCGATTTTGGTGCAGCCAGAGAGTTGGACAATGGAGAAAAAAGTAAAACGATAGAATTAAAGCATGGTTATGCGCCGCCGGAACAGTACCAATCAGACGGTAATCAGGGATCATGGACGGATGTTTATGCTCTTTGTGCAACCTTGTATTATCTGATTTCAGGTAAGATACTACCATCAGCAATGTCGATATATGACAAGAATACAAAAGTAGATTCTTTACGTACATATGATCCTGCTATCCCTAAAAATATCGAAGAAGCCATATTTCAGGGATTAAATGTTAATATAAAATATCGTTTTCAAGATATGAAGGAATTATACGATCATTTATATAATGGGAGGAGAATTATACCTTGGAGAAAGATAGTTGTTGCTGGGATATCGATTATATCTGTTTTAATAATTATGCTAATTATGAATGGTATAAGAACGATTCAAATGAATGGAACAGAAAAGTCTGATAATACTTCTATATCGAGCGAAGTTCAGCAGATTAATCAAACAGTTGATGAAGAAACAATAAAAAAGGATGAAGTGGTAAAAGAAACTTCTTCTCTTGAAATTCAGGAAGATTCTGCAGCAAATTATATTATTAACAACAAATTATCGTATACCGACACATCGCTTTTAGAATATGTAGAAGATAATGGAGAAATAACTATAACAGGTGCAGATTCTTCCTTGACTGATGTTGTTGTTCCAGAAGAAATTGACGGCTTGAAGGTGACATCGATTAGAGGAATTGGAACAAATGTGACAAGCATTATTCTTCCAGATACGTTAATAAGTATTGAAAACGCTGCATTTAAAAATTGTGTTTATCTGGAATACATTTTTATTCCTGCGAAAGTTTCATCAATTGGAAGTGGTGCATTTGATAATTGTTTGAGTCTAAGTGATATTTATATTTCAAATGGAAATGAACATTATTATGTCGCTAATGGAACTATCTTGGATACAGAGGGTAATCGGTATAATTAAAATCAGAAAGAGTTGAAATTTAACCAGGATTTAAAAGTGTATGAGAATAGATGAAAATACTTAAAAATCCCACAAAATTTTGTTGACAAAAGAGTATTGCCTATGTATAATAAGTCAGTGTGTGAATCAGCACATCGTAGGAGACTTGTGTTTTCTACGCAACATATTGCATAGGAGTCGCTATGTTAGTAAGTTTATCTGATGTATTAACATCCGAAGGCAAGGTAGAGACTGTTGCCATTCCGCTTGAGATGACAAGCTTTAAGAGCCGCCAGGGAGATTTCTCTATTACGGAGAAGACACCCATTAATCTTACTTTTACCAACATCGGTGTGAACAAGGCAAAAGTAACCGGCACTGCAGAGCTTACCTTTGACACGAAATGTGACAGGTGCCTTACTGAAGTACCTACAGCAATGAAGCTTAAGTTTGACAGAATCGTTTATTCTCCGGAAGCGGAAGTAAGTGAGGAAGAAGATACAGAGCAGAGCTTTATGGATGGATGGCAGCTGGATGTAGAGGCTTTTGTGTACGATGAAATTCTGGTGAATTGGCCAGCAAAGATCCTGTGCAGGGAAGACTGCAAGGGCATCTGTCCTGTATGTGGTCAGAACAGGAATCTGAAGGAATGTGGTTGCGATACTTTCGTACCGGATCCTCGTATGGCAGCAATCCAAGATATCTTCAACGCGAATAAGGAGGTGTAACGATGTCTATTTGTCCTAAGAATAAATCTTCCAAAGGTAGAAGAGATAAGAGAAGAGCAAACTGGAAAATGAGCGCTCCTACATTGGTAAAGTGCAGCAAATGTGGTGCACTGATGATGCCTCACAGAGTTTGCAAGGCTTGCGGTTCTTACAATAAGAAGCAGGTCGTAAGCGTTGATTAATTGATAAATCAATGAAGCGAAATTAAGTGAAAAGAAGAGAGGAGATTCCGAAGGGAATCTCCTTTTGCTTTCACAAAAAAATCACTTGCTTTTTACATACGCCTTTAGTATAGTAAGAATGAATCTGCCATCATCAAACTGTTTGGTGACAAACACGGAGCGGTTTGATGATGAGCGGATGAACACAAAACAGGTAAAGGAACGACGAAATGGCAGAATATGTAAATGTTGCTGTAGATGCGATGGGTGGAGATAATGCTCCCACCGAGATCGTAAAGGGCGCTGTAGAAGCTGTCAATGCGGACAAACGTGTCAAAGTATTCCTGGTAGGTAAGGAGCCTGTGATCCGTGAGGAATTAAAGGCATATACCTATGATACAGAGCAGCTGGAAGTCGTACATGCTGAAGAAGTCATTGAGACGGCAGAACCTCCGGTCATGGCGATCCGTCGGAAGAAGGATTCCTCCATTGTCAAAGCCATGTATATGGTGAAGAACGGAGAATGTGATGCATTCGTGTCTGCCGGAAGCACCGGCGCAGTGCTGGTAGGCGGACAGGTGATCGTTGGACGTATCCGTGGTGTCGAGAGACCGCCATTAGCCCCCCTGATCCCTACAGAGAAAGGCGTAAGCCTTCTGTTAGACTGTGGAGCCAACGTAGATGCGAGACCTTCCATGTTAGTCCAGTTTGCCAAAATGGGCAGTGTCTATATGGAAAGTGTTATGGGAGTGAAGAACCCCAAAGTAGGTATCGTGAATATCGGCGCCGAGGAAGAGAAGGGTAATGCCCTGGTCAAGGAGACCTTCCCTCTTCTGAAGAATTGTCCCGAGATCAACTTTATCGGAAGTGTAGAAGCCAGAGATATTCCCGCAGGTGTGGCAGATGTCATCGTCTGCGAAGCGTTTGTCGGCAATGTGGTACTAAAAATGTACGAGGGTGTCAGTTCTGCATTACTGCATCAGGTGAAACAAGGAATGATGTCTACGCTGCGCAGTAAGATTGGAGCATTGTTAGTGAAACCTGCATTGAAGAAGACCTTGAAAAGCTTCGATACTTCGCAATACGGAGGTGCTCCGCTGCTTGGATTGAACGGTCTGGTAGTGAAGACCCACGGAAGCAGCAAGGCGGTGGAAGTGAAGAACTCCATTCTGCAGTGCATTGCTTTTAAGGAAGAGAAGATCAACGAGAAGATCAAAGAACAGATCAGCCTGGAAGACAAGGCTGCACAAAATAATTAAATTACAAAAATGGAAAGAAGGAACTGTTATGGAATTCGAAAAGTTAAAGAAAATCATTGCTGAGGTATTAAACGTAGATCCCGATGAGATCACCATGGAGACCACATTCCAGGATGACCTGGGTGCTGATTCTCTGGATGTATACCAGATCATCATGGGTATCGAGGAAGAGTTCGATATCGAGATCCCTGCAGAATCCGCAGAGCAGGTTACTACAGTAGAAGACGCTGTAGAGATGATCAAGAACGCAGTGAACTAGTAAAGCTACGAGCCATGCAAAAATAGAGGGAATGACTCCGGTGAGAGCTTGCTCACACAAGAAGTCATTCCCCTCTGTTTTTATACGGTGTGTTCTGTAAAACGAGACACACTTGACAGCCATTTATGAATAGGCATGGTGAGGGTAATTATGTAGTCCAGTAGGCACGGCTATGGTAAGAATAAGCGCGCCGCGTTTCTTACCATACCCGGGACTACGGAATATAGTGAGGACAAGAAAATGTTGGATGGTTATACAATGGACGTGCTGGAGCAGCGCATCGGCTATTGCTTTCACAATAAGGCATTGCTGAAGCAGGCTCTGACCCACAGCTCCTATACCAATGAACAAAAGATCAATAAGACAGAGAATTATGAACGTGTCGAATTCCTGGGGGATGCTGTACTGGAACTGGTATCCAGTGACTTCCTGTTCAGAGAACACCCGGATGTCCCGGAGGGCGAGCTGACCAAGATGCGCGCCTCCATGGTGTGTGAGCCTTCACTGGCATTCTGCGCCAGAGACCTGGAACTGGGACAGTTTATGCTCCTTGGAAAAGGCGAAGAGAATACCGGTGGCAGACGCAGAGACAGCATTACTTCTGACGGTATGGAAGCCATGATCGGCGCTATTTATCTGGACGGTGGTATGCAGCCTGCCAAAGCTTTTATCGACCGCTTCATTCTGTCAGATCTGGAGGACAAGCGTCTCTTCTACGACAGTAAGAGCAATCTCCAGGAGCTGATCCAGGGAAAGTTAAAAAAAGAGTTCGAATACCGGCTGCTGGATGAGAGTGGTCCGGAACACGACAAGACCTTCGTGGTAGAGATTGACATGGAGGGAGAATGCCTTGGCCGTGGGCAGGGAAGAACAAAAAAAGCGGCAGAACAGCAGGCGGCTTACGAGGCGCTTCTGCTATTGAGGGATAGAGGATATGTATTTAAAAAGTATTGAGATACACGGGTTCAAATCATTTGCCAATAAGATTGTATTTCAGTTCCACAACGGAATTACCGGTATCGTAGGACCTAACGGCAGCGGTAAAAGTAACGTTGCGGATGCGGTACGATGGGTACTGGGTGAACAACGCATCAAACAGCTGCGTGGTGCCAGTATGCAGGATGTTATTTTCTCGGGAACAGAGACCAGAAAGCCGTTGAGCTACGCTTATGTTGCCATTACTCTGGACAACAGCGACCATCAGCTGGCAATCGACTACGATGAAGTCACGGTGGCGAGACGGATCTACCGTTCCGGAGAAAGTGAATATCTGATCAACGGTACACCCTGCAGATTAAAAGATGTCAACGAACTATTCTATGATACCGGTATCGGTAAGGAAGGTTATTCCATCATCGGACAGGGCCAGATCGACAAGATCTTAAGCGGTAAGCCCGAGGAGCGTCGTGAGCTGTTCGATGAGGCTGCAGGAATCGTGAAATTCAAGCGCAGAAAAGCAGCGGCCCAGACAAAGCTGGAGAACGAAAAACAGAACCTGGTTCGTGTCAACGATATTTTATCGGAGCTGGAAAAACAGGTAGGCCCTCTGGAAAAACAGTCCGAGGTGGCAAAAGTCTATCTGAGGAAAAAGGAAGAGTTAAAGACACTGGACATCAATGTTTTTCTATTAGAGAATAAGAGACTCAGAGAACAGCTGTCTTCCATGGAAGAAAAATACAATCTGGCCAGCAATGAACTGAATGAGACCAGTGAAAAATACGAAGGCATCAAGGAAGAATACGAACGGATCCAACAGGAGATCGAGAGTCTGGATGCTGCTATTGAAGCTGCCAGGGAACAGCTGACGGATACCGGACTGATGCGGGGAAAACTGGAAGGTGAGATCAATGTCTTAAAGGAGCAGATCAATTCCGCCCACGGCAGTGAGAACCATCTGAACAACCGTAAGGCAGCCCTGGAAGAGGAGATTGCTGGCAAGGAAAAAGAAAAACAGGATATCTTAACCGATAAAAAAGATACGGATACCCAGGTACAGGAGATTGCAGAGGCGGCAGCCAAGGCGAAGGCCGACCTGGAAGCTATCCAGAATAAGATCACCGAGCTCAACAATAATATCGAGGCCGGGAAAAATACCATCATTGGAGAACTGAATCAGCGTGCTACCATCAAATCCAAGATGGGTCGCTTCGATACCATGATGGAGCAGATCAATATCCGGAAGGCAGAGCTAAATTCCAGACTGTTACGTGCCAAATCCGATGAGGCAGCCAGAGAAGAAACGGTGAAGAAGCTGGAAGAAACTTTTGAGACTGTGACTGAGGAACTGCGTCAGATGACGGAACAGGAAGCAGCATCCGAACTGGAGCTGGGCAATATCCGTGAGAATCTCACAGGACTGGATGCGAAGCTGAGGGAGACACAGAACCGCTTCCATCAGGAACAGTCCAAGTTAGAAGCTCTGACCAATATTACCGAACGCTATGACGGTTACGGTGGCAGTGTCAAGAAGGTCATGGAGCAGAAGGAAAAGGAAAAAGGCATCATCGGTGTCGTAGCGGACATCATCCAGGTGGAAGCCAAATACGAGACCGCTATCGAGACTGCACTGGGCGGCAATATCCAGAATATCGTAACAGATAACGAAGAAACCGCCAAGCATATGATCGGATTCCTCAAGCAGAACCGTCTCGGAAGAGCCACATTCCTGCCTCTGACCAGTATCACCAAGCCCCAGGAATTCAAAAATCCGGAGGCACTGAAGGAAAAAGGTGTCATCGGCATGGCGGATGAACTGGTAGGCACGGCAAAGGAATACCGCAATGTGGCAAAGGCTATGTTGGGGCGTATTGTTGTGGTAGACAATGTGGACAATGCCGTGAAGATCGCAAGAAAGTTCGATTACGGCATCCGTATGGTCACACTGGAAGGCGAACTCTTAGTTCCCGGCGGTGCCATCAGCGGTGGAGCCTTTAAGAATAACAGTAATCTTCTGGGAAGACGTCGTGAGATGGATGAACTGGAGAAAAAGGTGAAAAAGCTCTCCGAGGATATTGCAACTTACAATCAGAAGATCGAAGACACCAAGGCAAAGAGAAATAAGCTTCGTATGGATCTGGAAGCTCTGAAGACCGAGATGCAGCGAAAGTCCATTGAGCAGAATACCGCAAGATTAAATATCTCTCAGGCCAGAGAGCGTATGGAAGAAGAGGCAGAGAGTGCACAGTCCCTGAAGCTGGAGGAGCAGGAGATCGAGACAAGGATCTTCGAGATCCGTTCCGGCAAGGAAACCATCGTACAGGAACTGGCTGCCAGTGAGGAACTGGAGAAAACCACCCAGGAACAGATTCTTGTGTTCCAGAAGGAACTGGAAGGCTGTCGTCTGGAAGAGAGCGAAGCTTCCGCCCACGCAGGAGAATGGGAAGTAAAAGTCGAGAAGATGCGTCAGGCACTGGATTACAAGCAGGCAAATGTGGATCGTATAGGTGGCGAGCTGGAACGTGCACAGGCAGAGCTTAATGAGATCTTAGAGGCTCTGACGGAAAATGCGCAGGAAGTGGAACGTAAGAAGAACAATATCCTGGAGATTGAGAAGACTATCGCAGCTTCCCATGAGACCCAGGATGCTTCCAGAAAGAAGCTGGACGAAGACATTGCGAAAAAGGAAGAACTGTCTGCAAAACAGAAAGATTTCTTCCGCAGCAGAGAAGAAATGTCTGAGCGTATGAATGCCCTGGATAAGGAAGTCTATCGTCTGGGCGAACAGAAGAAAAAGCTGGAGGACGGCATCGAAGGCCAGATCAATTACATGTGGGATGAGTATGAGATCACCTTAAGTGATGCAGCAGGACTCCGCAACGAAGAGATGAATGATCTGCCTGCCATGAAGCGTGAGATCAGCGGTCTGAAAGATGAGATCCGTAAGCTTGGCAATGTCAATGTCAACGCCATTGAGGATTACAAGAACCTGATGGAGCGTTATACCTTCATGAAGACCCAGCATGACGACCTGGTGGAAGCGGAGAAGACGCTGGAAGGCATTATCGAAGAACTGGATACCGCCATGCGCAGACAGTTTACAGAGAAATTTGCGGAGATCAGCAGAGAGTTCGACAAGGTATTCAAGGAACTCTTCGGCGGCGGTAAGGGAACACTGGAACTGATGGAGGATGAGGATATTCTGGAGGCCGGCATCCGCATCATCGCACAGCCCCCTGGAAAGAAGCTCCAGAACATGATGCAGCTCTCCGGTGGAGAAAAGGCATTATCCGCCATTTCCTTATTGTTTGCCATCCAGAACTTAAAGCCGTCCCCGTTCTGTTTGTTAGACGAGATCGAAGCGGCACTGGATGATTCCAATGTTGGCCGTTTCGCAAAGTATTTACATAAGCTGACCAAGAACACTCAGTTCATTGTCATTACCCACAGACGAGGTACCATGGAACAGGTAGACAGACTGTACGGTATCACCATGCAGGAGAAGGGTGTATCTACCTTAGTCAGTGTCAACCTCATTGATAAGGACCTGGATGATTAGAGTATGAAAAGTTTTTCTGGATAGAATGCTGATTGGAGGAAAAGGGATGAGTGAGGAAAAAAAAGGCTTTTTTGCGAGGCTGAAAGAAGGACTGACCAAGACCCGTGATAATATTGTCAGGGGGATCGATTCGGTCTTCAGCGGGTTCTCTGCCATTGATGATGATTTCTACGAAGAACTGGAAGAAATCCTCATTATGGGAGATATCGGTGTCAACGCAACCACCGCTATCGTGGAGAGATTAAAACAGCAGGTGAAGGAAAAGCATATCAAAGAGCCTTCCGAATGTAAACAGCTTCTGATCGAAAGCATTAAGGAGCAGATGCAGGTGGATGAGACTGCTTATGATTTCGAGAAGGAACAGTCCGTGATCATGGTCATTGGTGTCAACGGTGTGGGTAAGACCACTTCCGTGGGCAAGCTGGCAGGTAAGCTGAAGGATGAAGGCAGGAAAGTCCTTATTGCTGCAGCGGATACCTTCCGGGCTGCAGCGGGAGATCAGCTGGCAGAATGGGCCTCCAGAGCGGATGTACCCATGATCGGCGGAAAAGAGGGCGCAGACCCTGCCAGCGTGGTATTCGATGCCGTAAATGCGGCGAAAGCAAGAGGAGTGGATGTGCTCCTTATAGATACCGCAGGCAGACTGCATAACAAGAAGAATCTGATGGAAGAGCTTCGCAAGATGAACCGCATTATTGACAAGGAATTCCCCAATGCCCACAGAGAGAACCTGATCGTACTGGACGGTACCACCGGACAGAATGCTCTGGTACAGGCGAGAGAATTCGGCGAGGTGGCAGATCTTACGGGTATCATCCTGACCAAGATGGACGGAACAGCGAAGGGTGGTATTGCGGTGGCAATCCAGTCTGAACTGAAGGTTCCGGTAAAATACATCGGTGTGGGAGAGACCATCGAGGATCTCCAGAAATTCAATTCCGATGAATTTGTAAATGCGTTGTTTGATGTGAATAAGGAAGACCTCGGGGAACTGCATTTGTTGGAAGAAGAGGAACCGACGGATACGGATGAGGAATAGACCAAACAGACGAAGAAAGTGTGACAGAAAGGCATGGGAAGAAAAATGCAGGAAGAAATGTTGACTTTAGAGAAATTTGAAGAAGCAAGTGAAATCGTAAAAAAGGTAACGTTAGAGACCAAGCTGGTATACAGTGATTATTTCAGTGCCCAGACCGGCAACCGTGTATACTTAAAGCCCGAGAACTTACAGTTTACCGGAGCCTACAAGTTAAGAGGCGCTTATTACAAAATGAGCACACTGACGGATGAAGAGCGTGCCAAGGGACTGATCACCGCCTCAGCAGGCAACCATGCACAGGGTGTTGCTTATGCGGCGAAATGCTACGGCAGCAAGGCAACCATCGTAATGCCTACCACCACACCTCTGATCAAGGTAAACCGTACCAGAGGGTACGGTGCAGAGGTAGTACTGCACGGTGATGTCTATGATGAGGCATGTGCAAAAGCATATGAACTGGCAGAAGAGCACGGTTATACCTTTATTCATCCGTTTGATGATCTGACTGTGGCGACCGGTCAGGGTACCATTGCCATGGAGATCTTCAAGGAGCTTCCCCTGGTAGACTACATTTTAGTTCCTATCGGTGGCGGCGGACTGGCAACCGGTGTCTCCACACTGGCAAAACTGCTGAACCCGAAGATCAAGGTCATCGGTGTAGAACCTGCCGGAGCTAACTGCATGCAGGTATCCTTAAAGAACGGCAAGGTAACCACCCTGCCAAAGGTCAACACCATTGCAGATGGTACCGCAGTAAAGACACCCGGCAGCAAGATATTCCCGTACTTACAGAAGAATCTGGACGACGTGATCACCGTGGAGGATGAGGATCTGGTAGTGGCCTTCCTTGATATGGTGGAGAACCACAAGATGATCGTGGAGAATTCCGGACTGCTGACCGTGGCAGCTTTAAAGCAGTTGAATGTGAAGGATAAGCGTATTGTATCTATCCTGAGCGGCGGTAATATGGATGTCATCACCATGTCCTCTGTGGTACAGCAGGGCCTGATCTTAAGAGACCGTATCTTCACCGTATCCGTGCTGCTTCCCGACAAGCCCGGTGAGCTGTGCAGAGTATCCGGTATCATTGCCGGCGTTAACGGTAATGTCATCAAGCTGGAGCACAACCAGTTTGTATCCATCAACCGTAGTGCTGCCGTGGAACTGCGTATCACACTGGAAGCTTTCGGTACCGAGCATAAGAAAGAGATCATTGCTGCCCTGGAAAAAGAAGGCTATCAGCCCAAGGTGGTCAGAACAAATATATAACTGTGCAGAGTCATATGGATGTCGCTGCATAGTTTCTTAGAAAAGAAGTGAATGTATCACCGATAAAAGCCGCATATTATTGATATGCGGCTTTTATGCGGAATGGAGAGAAAATATGGCGAAAAAGACTGAAAAAGAACTGGAAATACAGAGACTGGATAAAAAGACACCCCTGCAGATGTTCCGGGATTATGTAATGATTACGGTGGCTTCTTTCATCTATGCGGTATCCGTCAGCATGTTTTTGGATCCAAACTCCCTGGCACCCGGGGGTATCACCGGTGTCGCTATTATTTTAAACCGTCTGTTCGGAATTGAAACCGGTACCTGGATGCTGCTCATCAATATACCGATCCTGCTGATCGGTATCTGGAAATTCGGATTGCGGTTTATTTTGTCTACCATCTATTGTACGGCAATGACTTCATTATTTACAAACTTATTGACACCGGTTGGAGCAGTGACCACAGATCCGTTGCTTGCGTCTCTGACCGGAAGTGCCCTGATGGCAGTATCCATGGGCTGGGTGTTCAAGGCCGGATCCACTACGGGGGGAACGGACATTATTATCAAGCTGCTGCGGCTGAAGTTCCCGTACCTCAAGACGGGAGCATTGTTTTTCCTGACAGATGTGGTTATCGTCATAGCATCGGCATTTGTATTCCGGAACATTGACAAGGCTCTGTATGCCGGTATCGTGGTCATTATCACATCAGTGGTGCTGGATGTGGTATTGTACGGCCGTGATGAGGCGAAGCTGATTTATATTATCAGCGACCATGCGGAGAATATTGCAGGGAGACTTTTGGAGGAATTGGACATTGGTGTAACTTATGTACAGGGCAGTGGTGCCTACAGCGGCAAGGAGAAGAGCGTCATCATGTGCGCCATGAAGAAAAACATTTCTCCCAAGGCGGAAGAGATCGTAAAGGAAGAGGATCCCCTGGCATTTATGATCGTCACCAGTGCCACGGAGATCTTCGGAGAGGGCTATAAGAGCTATTTCAGTGAGAAGCTGTGATGCTGAACATAAAATTTAAGTAAAAAAACAGCTGAAAGGGCTTACATTTTCAAAGAGAATCATCTATAATAGCGTCGTGTCCGGAAGGGCAGACGCTATTTTTCACTGTGGTGCACCCACAGCGCACGTTTCTAACCGGTGCAAGTCCGGAATCCGCCCGGCAAATCGCTGTTCCGATGTAGTAATCGCATATCGTGGGATTATCATCCCACTTTTATGCTCATATCGGGGTGGGTCGCAAGGTCTTTCACCCACTTATAAGCAAGCTCATATGGGCTTAGACCTTTTGAACCTGGCATCATATAATAGTAAAAATAAGCAGATAAAGAATCGCATGAAAAAATATGCGATGATATTTATAGGAGTCAGTGAACATGAATGATACAACTTTGACAAAAGAGGAGAAACAGTACAAACGGCTCACCGAGGAACCGGTAGCACGGTTGGTCCTGGAACTGGGACTGCCCACTACCATCAGTATGCTGATCACGAATCTGTATAATATGGTGGATACCTGGTTCGTAAGCCAGTTAGGCACCAGTGCTACCGGAGCGGTAGGCGTGGTGTTTGGGCTGATGGCTATTATTCAGGCGTTTGGCTTTATGTTCGGTCATGGCGCCGGGAGCAATATCAGCAGGTTGTTAGGAGCACATGAAAAGGAGCGGGCGAAAGCTTTTTCCGCCACGGGATTTTATCTGGCGGTGGGAGCCGGAGTGTTGATCGCAATTAGCGGTATTGTGGATCTGAACGGATTGTGCAGATTGCTTGGAAGTACGGAGACCATCCTTCCCTATGCGAGAATCTATGCTTTCTATATTCTGGTGTCAGCACCGGCAATGGCATCCAGCTGTGTGATGAACAATGTGCTTCGGTATGAAGGATATGCCAATCTGGCGATGGTGGGACTGGTCTCCGGTGGTATCTTAAATATGGTGGGAGATGCCATCCTTATGTGGGGCTTAAATCTTGGTATCCGGGGAGCGGCACTTTCCACTATGATCTCCCAGTACATATCCTTCGGAATCCTGTTATTCTTTTTCCTGCGTGGAAAGACCCAGAGCAGCCTGGCACCGAAATATTTTACCTGGGAGTTTGCCGTGCATAAGAACATTCTTACAGCAGGCTTCCCAAGCATGATGCGGCAGGGACTGACCAGCGTGTCCACTATGGTGCTGAATGCACAGGCGGCAGTTTACGGAGATATTGCCATTGCTGCTATGAGCGTGGTATCCCGTATTTTCAATTTTGTATTCAGTGTGGCACTGGGCATCGGTCAGGGCTTCCAGCCGGTATCTTCCTTCAATTATGGGGCAAAGAAGTATTCCCGCGTAAAGAAAGCGTTCTGGTTCACCCTGTGTGCCAGTCTGGTAACCATGGCAGTGTTCGCAGGGGTGGTGTATGTGTTCCGCAGAGAGCTGTTGCTGGAATTCCTTACGGATATGGATGCCTATGAGATCGCATTTTATGCGTTGCAGATCCAATGTCTGACGCTGCCGTTTATTCCGGTATGTATCTGCGGCAACATGCTGTTTCAGTCCATCGGAAAGGGCGGCAGGGCGACGATTTTAGCCTCCTTCCGAAGTGGCACCATCTACATTCCGGCGTTGCTGATCCTGACGACGCTCTGGGGAATTCGGGGCATCCAGTGGTCACAGCCCGTGTCCGATATTTTATCTGCGGTTTTGTCATTGCCGGTGGCTATGGCATTCTTAAAAGGATTGCCGGAAGACTACATCTACCTTGATCTGTAAAACCGTTGACAATATATGAGGTGAATAATATAATATATTTAACAAATAGGTTAAATGTTAAATGATTGAATGAAAGACTAACTATTAAAAGTCAAGTCTAAAATGAAAGTTTTTGAATGAATTGCAGAAATGTACTTCAGATATAGTT
>CAKSAM010000024.1 GCA_934436245.1 uncultured Acetatifactor sp. | reverse complement strand
ACTTGAACCCTCATGGTATCACTACCACACGGACCTGAACCGTGCGCGTCTGCCAATTCCGCCATTTCTGCGAACAAAATGTATTTTACAGGATTTAGTTCAAAATGTCAACACTATTTTTATATTATTTAAAAATTTTTTAATGAATCCCGGCGTCAACTGCTCCGCAGGAATGTGTGCCTTTTCTTCACCCTCATAAAGCAAGCACAAATCTGTACTTGGCTCATCGTATACACAAAAAAGCGGCAATCCTACGATTACCGCCCTGTGATGCAGAAAGAGGGACTTGAACCCTCATGGTATCACTACCACACGGACCTGAACCGTGCGCGTCTGCCAATTCCGCCATTTCTGCGAACAAGTGTATCTTACACCACCCCACACCAAATGTCAACACTATTTTTCAAATTATTTAAAAAATATATAAAACAATAACGATTCTATTATAAAACGACATGCAGCCTTCAAACAGCCACATGTCGTTCTGATTGCTGAAATTATTTTACTTTCTCACATTACATATAGGAGCTGAATAAGCTTCCTGCATTGTAAGCTCCGGTGTATCCTGCAGTTCCTGTATACAGGCTCGTTCTGGTGGATGCATGATCTGCTGCGAAATTGATCATGGAACTCTGTGCGGATACACGATAGCCGTAGGAGCCATTCCCCTGGAACAAATTCTTCACGGCAGACATATCCGCTTTCATGAAAGTATCCTTATCCAGAGACAGTTTACCGTCATTTTTCATGGTGATACCGATCTTCGCCAGCTGCCTGCTGTTGGCGATGGTGGTGTTGCCCATGGACTCCGTGCGGTTATTCACCGTAGTGTCACTGACTTCATCCACTGCTGCCATCACACTATTATAATTTGTCACAAAGCTGTTCACCGCACTGTAGATAGCATCGGTATCATACCCCTTGGTCGTGCTCTCCACACCATTCTCATCCTTGGTCGTGATGTCCTTCTGCACGAACAGATCCTTTTTGCCGGTAGCAAGCAATGCATCTGCAGACTCCTTCAGTGCATCTGTAGTAGTCTCTACCTTTGCCAGTGCCTTCTTCGCAGTATCTGTGGTGGTTTCATTTTTTGTTATGGTGGAAGCTGCGGTCTTGGATGAATTATTATCCTTGCCGTAATAAGCTTTCATCAGCTTGGCATAGCTGCCGTTCTTAATGCTTGCATAATCTGATAACCAGTTGCCGCTTGCCGCATTGGATGCAGATGAACTCAAACCGGAAAACAGAAATGAATAATTTGTCTTTGCCTGAATATTAATACTCATCACAGTCACCTCCGTGTCAACTGTTTTGAATCGGCTTTTCAGCCATTACTCCTTTTATACTAGTTACAGTATACTACTTATTTCGGATTTTTCCAAGATTTATTAACATTTGGGGGTGAAAAATCTCGTCAATTCAGTATTTTTTCCAGCATGGTCACACGGTTGAAGGGGAATGAGAAATAATAGCCATCCACAAAATCCTCTGTCATGGCGATCACTTCTTTTGCCAGCTGCACGCCGGTCTGCTCTCCCTCTTCTCTGGTCATATCCGCCCGGTATCTTGCCAGTACTTCCTCCGTCACGTCAATGCCTGCCATCTCGTTCTTCATAAAGGCAGCATTCTTCAGGCTGACAAAGGGCATGATTCCACAGAGAATTCTTGCTCCGGTCTCCTCTTTGATCCGGCGTACTCTGTCTGCGCTCTCCTTCGTCGATACCGGCTGGGTCAGGAAAAAGGTCGCTCCTGCCGCCATTTTCTTCTTCACTCTGCCAATCTCAACCTCAAGATTGCGTCTGCCCTGATTGATGGCACCGCCGTAAACTGCCGGTGCCTGTGCAAACTGCTCTTCGTTCATATCCGCCAGAATCTGCATCAGTCCCACAGAATCAAAATTGAATACACTCTTTACCGTGGTACGCACCAGAGAAGGGATTGGATCCCCGGTGATCACCAGGAAGTTGTGTATGCCGTTGATATAGGCCCCTAACAATTGTGAGCGCATAGCAATGGCATTTTTATCCCGGCAGCAGATATGTGGCATGACACACATGCCGGTCTCTCTTGCCACCTTCTCCGCCATGAGAATAGAATCTGCTCTGGTACGTCCCGAGGGGGAATCCGGAAATGTCAGTACATCAACACCGCTCTTTTTTAGCAGGTGTGCCGCATCCATCAGTTTCTCATCATCAATCCCCACAGGAGGCGCCAGTTCAACAGCGATCAGCTTTTTACGCTTTCCTTCCGCTTCTTTTGCACGGTAAAAAGAGTGGTCTTCTTTCGGTGCCTTCTGTTTCTCCGGTTCTGCATCCTTCTTCACCCGAGGGTACTGTGTAAGATCCAGCTTTTGGGAAAGCTCCGCAATATACTCCGGTGTCGTACCGCAGCAGCCGCCTGCCATATCCACACCAAGAGCTGCCATCTGCTGCATTCTATCCACAAAATAGTCTCTGTTATCCCCGGAGAAGATCATGCGTCCCGTGACCATCTGGGGGTAGCCCGCATTGGGAAGGGCGGTGAGAAACTTGTCCACAGGCTTTTCCAGTTGTTGCAGGATCCGGTGCATATGGGACGGACCCACACCGCAGTTAAAGCCCACGGCATCAATCTCTTTTATCGCTCCCACCCTCTGCAGCAGCTTTCTGGCACTTAAGCCTGCATTGCTGTAGCCGAACTGGTTCACAGAAAATTGTACTGTAATAAAAGCCTGCTCTCCAATCCTTTTGACAGTGGGAAGAATCTCTTCTATTTCCGAAAAAGTCTCAAAAACAAAAAAGTCCACTCCCTCTTCCAGAAAAACATTACAAATTTCTTCATATTCTCTGCTTAAAGCATCTTTCTGTGCCATGGTCTCCCCGGGGATCTGACCAATGTCCGCCGCTATGTAGATCTCTTTCGTCTCTCCGGTGGCTTCTCTCCACTCTGCCACTGCTTCCCTTGCCAGCCGAAGCCCACTGCGCAGTGTCTCTTCGATCTGTTCACGGGGCAGATCCATACAGAAACTGTTGGCTGCAAAAGTATTAGTGCGCAAGATCTGCGCTCCCACCTCCAGGTACTCTTTGTGGATCTCCTTCACCCGTTCCGGGCATTCCAGATTCGCCAGCTCCGGCAGCTGCTTTGTATCATATTTTCCTCCGTAATAAGTACCGAAAGCTCCGTCAAACAGGAGCTTTTTCTGTTGGATCCTTTCACGGATCTGTTCTTTGGTATGTTTTGTATTATTCATGATCATATCCTTTTCGTCTTTTCACAACTCTCCTCTGTCAAAAGGAGCAGGTCTGCTTCCGCAAGCCTGCTCCTTAATCAGCTTACCATAACTATTCAGAACCACATTCGCAAAACCGCTCTTTCAGAGCTTACTTTTTGCTCATGTGGTTACTTCGCCATATAAATCATGTCAACTGTTCTTACGAATGCAAGCATTTGACGTACATTTGACATGAATTGCATGGCTCTGAATAGTTACAGCATACCATATTATTTTTCCAAAAAACAGTAGCAAATTTAATCAGATTGCCGATCCCTTTATTGCTTACATCAGCTTCCGGAACAGATTGGTCAGATCCTCTACACTTGCATCCTTGGGGTTACCGGGTGCGCAGGCATCTGCATGTGCGGACTCTGCCAGGAAAGGAAGATCCTCTTCCTTCAGTGCTTCCAGCTTGGAAGGAATACCTACATCCTCGGACAGCTTGCGAACTGCGTCAACTGCAGCCTTACGGTAGGTAGCCTGATCCATCTGATCTACACCTTCCACACCCATAGCACGGGCGATCTCACGATACTTTTCACCGGTGCAGTCAGCATTGTATTCCATAACGATAGGAAGCATCATTGCGCAGGCAACACCATGAGGGGTATCATAGACAGCACCCAGGGTATGTGCCATGGAATGAGCGATACCGAGACCTACGTTAGAGAAGCCCATACCGGCAATGTACTGGCCCAGAGCCATGCCTTCACGGCCTTCCTTAGTGTTAGCTACCGCGCCGCGCAGGGACTTGGAAATGATCTCGATGGCTTTCAGATGGAACATATCGGTCATCTCCCAGGCTGCCTTGGTAGTGTAACCTTCGATCGCATGGGTCAGTGCATCCATACCGGTGGAAGCGGTCAGGCCCTTCGGCATAGAAGACATCATCTCGGGATCTACCACAGCGATGATAGGCATATCATGAGGGTCTACGCATACGAACTTACGCTTGCGCTCTACATCGGTGATAACGTAGTTGATGGTAACCTCTGCTGCGGTACCGGCTGTGGTGGGCACTGCGATAATGGGAACACAGGGCTTCTTGGTAGGTGCTACACCTTCCAGGCTGCGTACATCTTCGAATTCAGGGTTGGCAATGATGATGCCGATGGCTTTGGAGGTATCCATGGAGGAACCGCCGCCGATGGCGATGATATAGTCTGCGCCGGATGCCTTGAAAGCAGCCACACCGTTTTTCACATTGTCAATGGTGGGGTTCGCCTTAATATCGGAATAAATTTCATAAGCAAGACCTTCCTTGTCCAGCAGATCGGTTACCTTTCCGGTCACACCGAACTTGATCAGATCCGGATCGGAACATACGAATGCTTTCTGAAAAGCATGAGCCTTTGCTTCGGTTACGATTTCTGCGATTGCTCCTGCACCGTGATAAGATGTCTGGTTGAGCATAATTCTGTTTGCCATGATACATAATCTCCTTTCGATATACAAACGATCTTATTGATAATTTTATTCTAACTGTAAACATCGCATAAAGAAAGTGACAGTTTGCCCCAACTGTCACTTTTTACAGAAATTTCATATTTCGTCCGTTACTTTTGTTTATTTTCTACAAATGTTTTTGGTCATTTTTTCTCAACGCAATACGCCTAACTGCTGAAATAATTCTGTCACCGGTGCCGGAAATGCACTTACTAACAGCGCCGCCATCTGCTCCGGGGTTCTCTCCTTCGGGGCAAAGATCCATTCCACAGTCATATCAATCGATCCTCTGCAATAAAGCTGCAAGGGAAATAACAGGTTCTCTTCAGGTTGTCTGCCAGTCTTACGCCTGATCAACTGTGTATAGAACTCCAGGATCAGCTCGTAGTCATGTTCCCTTAGCGAATTATGATCATCCGATCGAAATGCCCCAGCAAAAAAGACTCTCTCATTTTGAATGAATTCAAACTTTCTGGTCAGTCCTTCATATACAGTAAGTCCGTCTCCCATCTGGGCAAAAGATTCCAGTAAGAGCTTGTCGAAATACCAGTTGATCAGGTCATACTTGTCCCGAAAGTTCCGGTAAAAGGTCTGTCTGGTCACGCCGCAGGTCTGCACGATCTGTGTCACGGTCATGGCATCGGTGCCTGAAGCCGCCATACACTTTTTCGCAGCTTCCGCCAGTCGGTATTTAGTTTTATCCGCTGAAGTTTCTTTTGTATTCATTTCGTCTTACCTCTAATCTTCTACCGGTTCCGACGATACATAGTTTTCCGTCATATCCGGTAATTCCGCTTCCAGAAAAGCCGCAGCATCCCTGACGCAGTCAACACATTCTCTCTTCACGACACCGTCGGTAATGCCTTTTAATTCCTTACAGATCACTGTCCCATTCTGTTCCTTGAAGCGGTTGATGATCTTCCTGGAACCCTGCATTGTCCGCTGGGGATTCTTGTTGATCAGTCCCAGGATATTGACCGCACCGATGATGGCTCCGCAGGTAGCTTCCATACTGCCGCCAATGCCTACTGCGAAGCCCTGAGTAAGATTCCTCGCCGTTTCCTCGTCAATCCCCGCCAGATCACAGTATGTGCACGCCACCGCCTGTGCACAGTTGTAACCACACATTTTTCTCTCTGCTGCCTGTTCCACTCTTGATTCCATAAGTGTTGCTCCTTTTCGTTTGTATTTTCCGATATCCGTCTATGCCATATTTCTTATTAATTATTATAACAGAAACAAAAAATAGGTAAAAGGAAAATAATGCTCATATTCCACTCATTATTCCAAACTGTTTTAAGTGTATAAAAAATTCCTACAAATTTTAAAATCATGTTGACATTGCCGTGGGAAGATGTTATTATCATTCTTGCGTGATGCGAGATGGTTATTATTTTGTATCGCTATGCGGAAGTGTCGGAATTGGCAGACGAGCAAGACTAAGGATCTTGTGGTAGCAATACCGTGTGGGTTCAAGTCCCATCTTCCGCATTAGTCTTTTGTTCTAAAAAGCTCGAGAATATGCGGTTCTTGAGCTTTTTTCATTTGTAAAAGTAATGATATTTTGGTGAGACCTAGGTGAGACCTCAACCTCTCCATTCAGTATTGCACAGATATCGTCTAAGCTGTCCTTTCCGGCGAAGCTATAATATCTTAAATTAGTCTCTACTGAATGTCCTAACAATCTTGCTCTCTCTGTAACAGGTAACCCATATTTGCCAATGAAAACATTGCTGTTTAAGCTCATACGGAAGGAATGGTTGTTTGTCACATCATACCCCAGCCCAGACATTAAACGTCTAAGGCAGGTTTCGTAGGCATCTGTTTTTATCCATTCTCCATTTTTATGACAAAACACATATTTTGAATGTATTCCGAGAGACTTTTGTAGTGCCAACAGTTCTCCCAAAATGGCTCTTATATTATTTGTTACAGGATATTTTCTACCACCGTTTGGAATCCCTTTTTCATCCTTTGTCCAGTTTGCATAGTAATATTCCTTTGTGCACTTCTTTTCCCTTGTATTCAACTCTACACTGGAATATACAGAATTATATCCCATATCATCAAAGGATGATGATATCAAGCCAAAAAAACAAGCGGATTATACAAATAAAATACTTGCTGCACAGAATAAAATTAAAAATGCAGATTTTATTCTAGATAGAAAGAATAACTAACAACAAGGCGGACACCTGTTTTTCAGATGTCCGCCTTAGTACTTGCTATTTAATTTCCGAACGACACTTCTACATCAGGGTTCTGCTCCTGCCACTTCTTCAAGCCGTCTTCCTGCGTGGGTGGGGTCATAGACCAGCCTACGTTCGAGGATGAGGTGTCAGTGTTCTCGTCGGCAGTCTTGGGGGCTGCTGCGATGGAGTCTTCTGTTACAGGAGTGTTGATGGTTACGGAGCTGTTTGTTGCGGTGTTATCCCAGGTGAATACTTCATAAGCTACTACCTGGGGACCACCCAGTCCTTCAATAGGGCAAGGCTGCGCATATACGGCTACTGCACCTGATGTGTAGCTTGCATTCAGATAGTTGTTACGGTGAGCAGTACTGTTGTACCATGACTGGTAGATTTCCTGTGCACCACCGTCACCCATCTGACCTTCTGTCCTGTTCTCGCTGGTTCCGTTACGCATCATACCATGAATGTCACCTGCGGCACCTTCGTAGCATCTCTGTACGGCAATGTTGTACATATCTTCATTCCATGCAAGTGCATTGAGACCGTTTGCTACACGGTCGTTATTGACCAGTGCGAATACCTGTTCCGCTACGGCACGGTCGAAGTAAGGTTCTGAACTTCCTGTTGTGGTTGTCTGTGCAGGTGTTACAGCAGGTGCTGCAGCGGTATTTGCAACAGGCTTTTCGGATACGATGTACTTGTCGCTTACATAACCAGTGGTGCCATTCAAGTCAAAGCGATACCAGCCTGTCTGGTCGCATTTGCCTGTGACGGTGATTTCCTGGCTGGCTTTCAGGCTGCCAATCTTCTTACCATCGGTGCTGGGCAGGTCTCTGACATTTACTGCGGACTTTGCATACATGGTCTGGTTCAGTTCTGAATAAGTATACCCTGCGTCAGCGACTGTTGTGGTCTTTACAGGTTCTGCTGTGGGTTCCACGGTGGGTACAGGAGCGGTCTCGGTGGGAGCTTTTGTGGGAGCCTCAGTATGCTCTACGGTCGGCTCTACAGTGGGTTCCACCGAAGGTTTTGCTACGGTTGCTTCTGTAGTTGTTTCCGTGGACTCTACAGATGTGTTCTCTGTGCTGGCAGTTTCGTTACTGGTTGTTTCCTTGCTGCCACATGCGGTCAGTATCAGTGCTGCGCAAAGGATTGTTGCTACGGCTTTCGCAGCAAGCTTGTGTGTTCTGTGTTTCATAGTTGGTTTTCCTCGCTTTCGTTGAGAGAGTATTTTTAAGGCTTGATACACTTAATGACGATAATATTTCTTTTGAAAATATTATTGATTACTGACATTCAGTGAATGTCAATCAACAGCATATTTTACCATATAATTTTCTTTGTGACAATCAGTGCGTGTCAAAAACGGAGAAAGCGGTATCTTATGTATAAGAACAAATCACAAGAAAATTTAAATAATATTTGTGGTAAAAAGATTAAACAATTACGACTTGAAATGAAGAAAAAAACATCTCAACGACAGTTAGCAGATATGCTTGTACTTCAAGGACTTGACATAGATAAAAATGCAATTCAACGAATCGAATCAGGACAGCGTTTCGTAACAGATATTGAATTAAAGGTAATTGCAAACGTATTGAACACAAGCTATAACGAGTTGCTGGGAGAGCCTGATTCAAATGTTCTCTAACGTTATGTATTAACTATTGCGTCATGTTTTGGCTGTTTCCGCTCGTCCGGACGACCCATCGCCCTGTTAGGCACCGTCGCTCCGGACGTCCGCAAGCGGAACGCTGTACTTTGAAATTTATTAACAAGGAAAAAAGTAGGAGAATATTCTTGAACTTTCCGTTATTGATTTATTTTCGGTATGAGGTGAGACCTAAGGTGAGACTGGAAATGTCGATACTACTCAAACCTTTCATTTATGAGTATTCCAGCCCGTGGGACTCCGTTCAAGTCCCATCTTCCGCATTATTTTTTTTTAAGAAGCCTTGTTTTCAAGGCTTCTTATTTTTTTGTCTGTGTCCGGTTTTGGGTTACAGTCAGGTTATACTTTAAGAATCGAGTACTTTTGCAAATTTATTTCTAAATTTAAAAAACACCCACTCCATTTCTCTTTTGAGAAATTCCGATGTACTCAACTGGCTAAAGCCATAAAACAAAAAGAAATAACATCCTCTACCCTCGCAAAGTTTAGGATGCTATTCTCAATCTAACAACTGAGGGCAAATCGGAATTTTCACTTCCGACCACCTTTCTAAATAGATTATACAACAAGAGGGACTGAGAAATCAATCCCTCTTGTCTTTATTCTTCAATTGCATCAGACATTCCTCTTCCTCCAGTGCTGCTTTTACCATCCGTTCAAAGGACTGTGCAAATCTCTCGTCATCCTCTTCTGTCCGCTTCTTCGGACCTTTTAAATGATTTTTATGAGAAGCTCTTCTTGCCTTTTTATTCAGATGTCGTTCCATGAGCATCTGGTCGATGTTCTCATCCGTGTACCATTTACCGGACTGGTGGATGGCGTAGGCACTCTTGCCCAGCGCCATGGCTGCCACGCCATAGTCCTGAGTTACTACAAGATCACCCTTGCGGCAGAGACTGATCAGCTTATAATCCACAGCATCCGCCCCGGCTCCCACGACCACCACCTCGCTGTAACCGGAAGTCAGTATATGGTTGGTGTCACACAGAAGTGTCACCGGAATCTGATACTTCCGTGCTGTTTTTTCCACTATGTCCACCACCGGACAGGCATCCGCATCCACATAAATCTGCATAAGCAAGTTCTCCATCACATTTTTCTGTAATTGAAATTATAGTAACTTTATCAGACGTATACAAGTGTATATTTAGCCATAAAAAAACCGACCTCCTATCGTTAGATTTTAGGTCCAACTTTTCTTGTTTTTATTCAGTTTCGTTTTCTTCCTCTAATAGCTTTAATAATGCAGAAGGTTCACACACCTTAACAAAAGATTTCATATAATCTTTTACATTTCTGGTTACTATACAATCCATTTCTGAACGAATTGCTGTTTCCACCATAATAGCATCTTCATAATCACCAATTTCAGAAGATATTGCTTTCCGGCAATCTAAAGAAGTGGTATCCAACAAATGAAATAAAGTAAAAAGCTTGCTCAAAATCTTTCGTGTTTCTACGTCGTTATGCGTTAAACGGTGTGTCAGATAATAGATATCTGTAACTGACTTTGCTGTAATATAACCCTCAAATTGCTTATTTGCAGAATATATAAAGAGTTTTTGCGCTACTTCTGAAAATGGAGCACGAGACTGTAATGCATCGATGATAACACAAGTATCAACTAAAACTCTCATATCGTATTCAACCTTTCTTCCCGTGCTTCTTCCAGAGTCATATCATTTGAAAGAACACCAAACAATGATTTAGCAACATCTACTCTGTCCTGATATGGATTAGACAATTTTGCAACAACTTTTCCGTTACGAGTAATATAAATATCCTCTGTTTCTGCCAGCATAAGATATTTGCCAAGATTAGTTTTTAATTCAGTTGCAGTAATAGACATATCATCACCTTTCTTGAAGAATAACTATTTATCGTCGCATAAAGAGAATCTCTCTTTTCAATTATATTATACACAAATCGAACGATTTTATCAATAAAATCGTTCGAAAATCGACGATTGAATGCTGGGCAGCGCACTACTCCGCCAGATACATCTTCAGGCTTCCTTCCACAGCATCCATGGCTTCCTCCACACTCGCCTGCCCATTTAGGTATGCCTGTAAGCTCTCGGTCAGGGAAGTCTCGATCTGAGTGTCTTCCTTGAGGCACAGGGTTGCTGCCTGGCACAGCTCCATCAGATGGTTCGCGGTCTCCTCAGAGTAGGATTTAATGGCGAACTCTACGGTGCTGCCGTCGATATCATAGGTGGTATAGGCTTCCGCCATGCTGCGGTCTGCTGCTGCCTGTGTTGCCAACGCTTTTGCATTGACTGGAAATCCCTCATAAGTATCCACACTCTGTAATTCTTCGGACAGAGCAAAACGCAGGAACTCTTTTGCAGTCTCCACATGCTCACTCCGGCTGTTGATTCCAATGACCATCTTTGGATAAAATGCATTTTCCATGGAGACCACATTGGCATTTAAAAGCTCCGCCACTGCATAAGGCATCATTGCCTCATTAAAGCCGTCAGTCTCCTGAAGTACCAGCTTCACATCAGATCCCAGATCCCAGATATTCGCTGCACGGCCTTCTTTTCTGGAAGGCAGGATGCCGCAGTTATCCGCAATCTTCTTCAAATCTTCCAGCCAGGGACGTAAGGTATCACGATTCACCTGACGGTTCTGTAAAATATCATCCACGATCAACGGATAGAACTCTTCCACCAGTTCGCCGCAGGTACGGTCTCCCAGATAGCTCTCCGTCTTTCCGGATACCGCCTTTGCAATAGCGTCCATGCTGCTCATTTTCTCCGGCTGCACATCCCTGCCGACAGCTAACAATAATCCGAATTGCAGCGGCACCGCATACCGGGTTCCATCCGCCTCTTGATACGCTGTTGTAATGTTGGAAAGCAGGATTCCGTCCTCTTCCATGGGCTGCAATATCTCCTGCAGATTAAACAGCAAGCCCTTAGAGGCATACGTGTCCAGTTTCAGATGATCCATCACCATGAGATCCGGTCCGTTGCCGGAGGTCAGGGAAGTGTTCAGATCCTGATAGATCTGCTGATAATCCGCATTTCCGCTGTATTTATCCGTCATGGAGATTGCCGCATCCACATGGATCAGTATCTCCGGATGCTGCTTATGATACTGCACCGCAGCCTGCTGTAAAAAGAAGCTCTCCTCCACAGTATACAGCGTCAGTTCTTCAGTCACCTCTGTCACCGCATTAGGATCATATCGGTAAATCATTATTTTGTCCCCGCTCTCACTTCCAAACCATGCGTATACACTGCCATCCGACAATGCCACAATATCCCGGCACCACTGATCCGACAGGGAAAAGCTGCTATCGATTCCTTCTAACAGCTTCTGCCAGTTAGTATCCCCGGCATCACAACGGAAAAATCCGTCCGCATCCGCCGCATAGACTGTGCCGTCCTCCAGTACACTGAAATAAGCAGAGCTATAACTGTCCTGGGAAAAGGGAATCACTCCCTTAGCTTTTGCCCCGTTATTTCCATCCAGCTGCATCTGTAACAGTCCGTTCACAGAGCCCTGTTCATCCGCCTGTGCCAGATACAACGTATCTCCCACAGCACTGACCCACTTATTATCCGACAGACTGCCACTGTCTGCCAGGCTGTCGCTCTCCTGGCTGCTCACCAGGCTTCCGTCCTGTGCCAATACAACATCCAGCGAAAAATATGACAGTCCCACCAGCAGTCCATCCTCTGTCAATGTCACAGACTGCGGCGTATCATAGAAACGGTACCCATCCATATCCATTGGCTCCAGCCACTTCTGTGGCGTGATATCCAGCGCACTGCCGTCCGCTTCCTTCCACAGATGTGCAGAAGAGCTCTCCTCGTCCCGGTAACAGTTGCCGTACAGGTACTGATTCCCCTCCGCATCCTGTAACAGTGTAAAACTGTCACTGCTCTCCAGCCCTTTTCCCTCGGGGAGCGCCTTCAGCCAGTCCTTCGTCACTTCCGTCAGAGCATCTCCTTCTCCCAGCTTCCATTCCTCTAAAGACACCTGATCTTCTGTGCCTCCTGCCACAAAAAAATGGAGTTCGTCATCCGAACGGAAAATCTGGCTGATATTTTTGTCCTTCCATTCCTCCGGAAGTGAGAGTTCCGTCTCTACATATCGTCCTTTCTGCACTTCATCAGGCGACGCTGCAATCTGTAGATCGTTCTTATTCCCACACCCGGTGAACAATCCCATGACGATTGCCATGCAGGTCGCCAGTGCAATCCCTTTTTGCATGTTATTGTTATTAAAGTAGTTTCTGTTTCGCATCTTAATATCCAGTCCTTTCCGTAATCTGCAAATTTGCCATTCCACAACTTTTTCTTACAGGAAAAGTATAGCGGTTTCTTTTTTAAGATAACAGCAGGCACTGGTTAAGATGCCTTTACCATATGATTAAGATTTTCTTAACGCAAAACGGAACCGACACGAACGCCGATTCCGTTTTGCTTATTCCATTATGATTTTCCCATCAGGAATTCAGAATTTTCATAAATTCTTCTCCGGTAATGGTCTCTTTTTCATATAAATACTGCGACAGTTCATCCAGTTTTGCACGATTCTCCAGCAATATCTGTCCTGCCTTCTCATGCTGTTTTTTCACCAGCTCCACGACTTCTCTGTCGATGGCTGTCTGGGTCTCCATGGAACAGGTCAGGGAAGCATCGCCGCCCAGATACTGGTTCGTCACGGTTTCCATGGCTACCATATCAAAATCTTTGCTCATGCCGTATCGGGTGATCATGCCTCTGGCAAGCTTTGTAGCCTGCTCGATATCGTTGGAAGCACCGGTAGTCACAGATCCGAAGGCGATCTCTTCCGCTGCACGTCCGCCGGTCAGTGTGGCGATCTTGTTCTGCATCTCTTCCTTACTCATCAGATAATGGTTGCCTTCCTCTTCCACCTGCATGGTGTATCCTAACGCTCCGGAAGTACGGGGCACAATGGTGATCTTCTGCACCGGTGCGGAATTGGTCTGCTTCGCTGCCACCAGTGCGTGTCCGATCTCATGATATGCCACGATCCGCTTTTCCTTATCGGTGAGAATAGCATTCTTTTTCTGATAACCGGCAATAACTACCTCTATACTCTCTTCTAAGTCTGCCTGGGTTGCGAACTTCCGCCCATCTCTGACTGCCCGAAGTGCTGCCTCATTGACAATATTGGCAAGCTCTGCGCCGGAAGCTCCGGAGGCCATACGGGCGATCTTATTGAAGTCCACATTGTCCGCCACCTTGATCTTACGTGCATGTACCTTTAAAATCTCTTCTCTTCCTTTCAGGTCGGGAAGCTCTACCGGTACACGTCTGTCAAAACGACCGGGACGTAACAGTGCGGGATCCAGACTCTCCGGACGGTTGGTGGCTGCCAGGATGATAACACCGTTGTTACCTTCGAATCCATCCATCTCCGTTAACAGCTGATTCAGTGTCTGTTCTCTCTCATCGTTACCGCCCACCTGTCCGTCACGCTTTTTACCGATGGCATCAATCTCATCGATAAATACGATGCAGGGAGCCTTTTCCTTCGCCTGCTTGAAGAGGTCTCGTACCTTAGAAGCTCCCATACCTACGAACATCTCCACGAATTCCGAACCGGACATGGAGAAGAAAGGAACGTTGGCTTCTCCGGCTACCGCCTTAGCTAACATTGTCTTACCGGTTCCGGGAGGGCCTACTAAGAGAATACCCTTCGGCATGGAAGCACCGATCTCTTTGTATTTGTCGGGGTCATGCAGGTATTCCACGATCTCTGTCAGATTTTCCTTCGCCTCGTCCTCACCTGCCACATCGGTGAACTTGATACCGTTGGAAGACTTCACATAGACCTTCGCATTGCTCTTGCCCATGCCTCCCATGCCGAACATCATGGAGTCGCCTCCGGCCTTTTTCGCCATCTGGCGGTACATCAATTGTCCGAGCCCTACAATAAAAACAATAGGCAGCAGCCAGCTGATCAGAAAACTCAAGAGCGGTGAAGCCTCTTCCACGATCTCACTGGAAAACTGTGCTCCGCTGTCATACAGTCTCTGGGTTCTGTCCGGATCATCCATCAGACCGGTCTTGTAGATGGTCTTGTCATCCTTCGCTGTGAATACGATCTGGTTATCCTGTATCTGTACCTCATCGATCTTCTTATCATAGGTCATCTGCATAAAAGTGTTGTAATCCACTTCTTTTACCGCACGCTGTGCAATCTGCGGCACCAGCAGACTGTTGATCAGCATAATCACCACCAATGCGATCAGATAGTAAAAGATAAACGGTTTTTTATTAGGTTGTTTTACTTCCTGCATATAGCATCCCTTCCTCATTCTTGTATGATTGTCTGATACTGTTTCATTTATAAGACTGTTGTAATAAAACTATCATAGCCATTTTGTGCCAGACAATCAATGTTTAATCTCTTACCTTATTCTAAAAAAAGGATAAATTTCATCGGGAAAAAGGCTGTAAGCAAAACAAGCCACAACACAATTCTCTGTGTCGTGGCTTTTATTATGTTCTGGCAACTATTCAGAACTCCATTCGCAAAATCGCCTCTAAATGTTACTTTCTCTGCAGGAAATCAGGAATCTTCAAAGCCTTCTCCTCTACAGAGCTTCTGATGTCAGCCGGTTTATGGATACCGGGTACCGGCTGTACAGGTCTGGCAGGAGCCTGTCCCGATCCGTTGCCGGGGGCTGCAGGCTGCAGATTCATTCCTTTCAAAGAGTTCGGAGTCATATGAGAGCCGGGCTGTCTGAAGGAAGCGCCTCCTCCCAGACGGCTCTGTACCGCATTGTTTGCTTTATCTTCCAGTCCGGTAGCAATGACTGTAATGGTGCAGCTGTCGGATTTGGATTCATCATACATGGCACCAAAGATAATGTTCACATCATCTCCAGCCAGCTCCTGTACATAGCTTGCCGCATCGGAAGCATCTGCCAGGGTAATATCTCCGGAAATATTGATGATGACATGGGTAGCACCGGAAATTGTAGTCTCCAGCAGAGGGCTCTCTACTGCCATCTTGACAGCTTCCATTGCCTTGTCATCACCCTTGCCTTCACCGATACCGATGTGAGCGATACCCTTGTCCTTCATAACCGTCTGTACATCTGCGAAGTCCAGATTAATAACTGCGGGAACGTTGATCAGATCCGTGATTCCCTGTACTGCCTGCTGCAGTACTTCATCCGCCTTCTTCAGTGCTTCCGGCATGGTAGTACGTCTGTCCACAATCTCAAGCAGCTTATCATTGGGGATTACGATCAGGGTATCCACGTTCTCTTTGATACGTTCGATACCGTTTAACGCATTTACCATGCGGGCCTTTGCTTCAAAGCGGAAAGGCTTCGTTACTACACCAACGGTTAAGATGCCCATCTCCTTTGCCAGCTTTGCCACTACCGGAGCAGCTCCGGTTCCGGTACCGCCACCCATACCACAGGTGACAAATACCATATCAGCCCCCTTCAGTGCTGCGGAAATCTCTTCCGTGCTCTCTTCAGCGGCCTTCTCTCCGATCTCGGGCTTGGCTCCCGCACCGAGACCCTTGGTCAGTTTCTCACCAATCTGTAACAGCTTCGGAGCTTTGCAGAGCTGTAATGCCTGCTTATCGGTATTCACCCCGATAAAATCCACTCCTGTAATCTTTTCATCAACCATTCTATTTACAGCGTTGTTACCTGCACCACCTACACCAACTACGATGATCTTGGCAGCAGTATCCGCGTCATTCGTCTTAATTTCCAGCAAGGTTAGTTCCTCCTTTTAACCTTTTTCAACTTCACATAAACTATCATATAATCATTTTACAAATTTAGCAACCTATTTTTTCAAAATGTTTCACAAATGTTTCACGCATCCGGTTTGAATGTAAATTTCCCTTTTCCTTCCTCATAGTTTTCCATTTGCAGGGTACCGCTTTTTCCCTGCAGCTTTTCCAGAAATCCCGGTAAAAGCTGCAGCTTGTCCTCCAGATGGCTGCTATCACTTCCCATAGCTACCTTGATCTGTCCAAAGTAAATGGTGATATCTCCTGAGGAGTGAAAATAGATCTTGTCCGCCGCCAGCGCATACTTATTCAGCAGCTTGGTCAGATCCATGACTTTGGCAAACACTAACGGATCTTCCACCGGCAGCTGTTCACCCAATACTACATGATCAAAGGAAAGTCCCGTAATCTGTGGTATTCCCTGGGTACGGATTCCGGAGCTTTCCACCACGTATCCGTCTTTATCGAAATACATGTAAGTATCCAGATATTTTACATATCCAGCAAGTGCCTTTTCATAGACGGTGATCTTGATGGTGTCCGGGGCAAGGATAGATACATTCATGACATCCACAAACGGGATGTCATGGATTCCTCTGTCCCGGTATTTTAAGGACAGATACAGGGAATTATTTCCCAACGGCCCCGACATCACGATGTCTTTGATCTCATCCTCTGTATAGTGCACATTGCCCTCCACATATACGGTACGCACTGTATACACGGAGTGCAATGCTGCAGCTCCGCCTCCCAGCAAAAGTAACAGGACTGCTATGATAATTATTCTTCTGACGATAGTACTTCGGTCTCTATACACTGATGATCCGTGCTCCTAATTCTCTGAAATCTCTGCAGATATTTTCATATCCCCGTTCTATAAAGTGCTGCCCTGTTACAAGGCTGACTCCCTCTGCCATCAGACCTGCTGCCACCAGAGCCGCACCACCGCGGAGTTCACAGGCCTCCATGGTATTTCCCCGTAAAGTCTCTACTCCGGTAATTCTGACATGCCTTCCATCCTTCATACAGATCTGCGCTCCCATCTGCCGCAGAGGTTCTGCAATACGGAATCGGTTTTCAAAAATAGTTTCTTCAATACAACTGATGCCATCTGCTTTTGTCAATACGGTCATTGCCGCAGACTGCAGATCCGTTGGAAATTCCGGATAGGGTCCTGTCTTTAGACAGCTTACCGCTTTCGGTCTCCCGGGAGCCTGCACAAACAGACCTTCTTCTGAGACAATGCACTGCGCTTCCATTTTTTCCGCAACCCTTGTCACCGCTTCCAGCTGTTCCCATGGTGCCTCCGTCAGTAATACGCTTCCACCGCATCCGATACATGCAAAGAGATAGGTTCCTGCCACGATCCGGTCTGCCGGAATTGTAAACTGTGTTCCGTGAAGTGTGCTGCCTCCCCGGATCAAAAGTTCCGAACTTCCCTTTCCTTCCACCACGGCACCACATGCTGTCAGGAATTCACACAGTGTCGTAATCTCAGGTTCTCTGGCGGCTCCGATGATACGCGTATTCCCTGCTGCTTTCACCGCTGCCAACAGGATATTCTCCGTAGCACCCACACTGGGGAAATCCAGGACAATTTCCGCTCCATGTAGTTCCTCTGCCTGTGCTGACAACATTCCTTCTTCTTCCCGGAATGTTACTCCCATCTGTTCCAGTGCCCTGATATGCAGATCAATAGGGCGCTCGCCGATCACACATCCTCCTGGATGTTCCATGGTCACGTAACCGCATCGACCGAGCAATGCGCCCAACAGGCACAGGGATGAGCGCATCCCTGTAATTGCTTCCCCCTGCATCCGTCTGGCTTCTGCTCTCCGGCACGGAAGCCCATTTTCTTTTCCCGGCTGTATCCGTATCCCATTCTCCTGCCAGTGCACCATACATCCCAATTCCCTCAGCAGATATACAAACCTGTGGACATCCGCAATGCGTGGACAGTTCTGAATATAAGATACTTCATTGGTAAGAAGCGTTGCCGCCAGAATCGGGAGTGTCGCATTTTTAGATCCCTGTATACGCACCTTTCCCTGCAGCGGCATGCCACCCTGCATCCGGATTCCCGTCATACAGCACCATCCCCGTTTTTATGATACATTTATCTTATGTTGGGAGAATCTGTTTCGTACCATGTACCACAATTGTTTCCCGTTCTTCTTTCGTCTTATAGTTCCTTCAGTTGGATTCTGCGAGCAACACTCAGAACCAGTCCAATCTCCGACAGCAGAAATAACGCCGAAGAACCGCCGTAACTGATAAACGGCAGGGAAATTCCGGTATTGGGAATGGAGTTGGTAACTACCGCAATGTTCAGGATTGCCTGGATCGCAATATGTCCCATCACTCCCACCACCAGCATGGCACCAAACAGATCCGGTGCATTGTTGGCAATGACCATCATCCGCCATAACAACATAATGAACATCAGAATAATGGCAACAGCACCGAACAATCCCAGTTCCTCACAGATGATGGAGAAGATCATATCATTCTGTGCCTCTGGCAGGAAGCTTAACTTCTGCATGCTCTGACCCAGTCCCTTGCCCCAGATGCCACCGCTGCCGATGGCATACAGTGCCTGCAGAGTCTGGAATCCTTTATCCTGCGCCTGACTTTCCGGGTTCAGCCACGCCTGGATTCTTGCCAGACGGAACTTGCCACCGATCTTATCTCCCAACTGTACGACTGCAAATACCAGCAGTGCCGCCGCTGCCGCCACGCTTAAACCCATGATGATAAATTTCTTATAATCCGGACTTGCCACAAATACCATCAGCACGGAGATTCCCATGATAATAATGGCGGAACTTAAGTTATCCGTGATGAGATATACCGATGCCGCGATGGGCAGAGGAGCTGCCATCATAATAAAAAAGCCCTTCATGGTGCGGACACTCTTTCCCATTTTGCACACCAGGCTTGCCAGGAACAGGATCATACATAGTTTCGCTACTTCGGCAGGCTGCAGATTGAAACCGGTATGGGGAATACCGATCCATCTGGTCGCACCGTGGGAGCTGATACCCAGCGGCGTTTTTACCAGAAAAATCAAGATCAGAGATACCACATATCCCAATACTGCAAACCTTTCCCAAAAAGTATAGGGAATATTGGCAATGATCATCATTCCCACCAGGCCGATGATATTGGCGATCAGCTGTTTTTTCATATAATAGGCAGCATCTCCAAAGGAATCATAGGCTTCATAGGAACTTGCCGAATAGATCATGATCAGACCAAATCCCAGTAAAAACAGCACAATAAAAAGCAGACTATAGTCGAAAAAATATTCTGATTGCTGTTTCTTTCTGCGTCTTCTACGCGTTTCTGCCATGTCTGTTTTTACTCCTCATTTCTATGCATATTACATTTATTACTTCTATTGCTTTGTAATGCTTTTTGTTGTTACTATCTATTACTTTTGTTGCTTTGTATTGCTATTTGTTACTATCTATTACTTTTGTTACTTTGTATTGCTTTTTGTTACTTTCTATTACTTTTGTTGCTTTGTATTGCTTTTATTATTTTCTATTCTGCCAGTCCATGTACATATTCCTTAAAAAGCTGTCCTCTGACTTCATAGTTAGGGAACATTCCCCAGCTTGCACAGGCCGGCGAGAGAAGCACTGCATCTCCCGGCTCCGCCAGTCCGGTACACAGCCTCAGGCATTCCTCATAAGTATCTGCAAAGCGAATCTTGTCAAAACCATGCTTTCTGGCACACTCGGCAATTTTTTCTCTGGTCTGTCCGATCAGTACCAGCCACTTTACCTTGCCGTCAAAGCTTTCGATCCACTCGTCATATTCGCTCTGTTTGTCATAACCTCCGCCGATCAGAATCGTGGGCTTGCTCATTGCCTTAATGCCCTGAATGGCTGCATCCGGGTTGGTTCCCTTGGAATCGTTATAATAATCCACACCAGCTTTGGTGGCTACAAATTCGATTCTGTGCTCTACCGCATGGAATCTGCGGATTACAGAAAGAATTGTCTCCATGGGTACCTGCATACCCTCTGCGATAGCAATGGCTGCCATAACATTTTCCACATTGCACAGCCCTACCAGATTCATATCTTTATGAATATCCATCAGCTCGTGCTCTTCGCCGTTTACGCTCTTGATGATCTTGTCACCCCGCAGGAAATAACCGTTCTCCAACTCGTGATGGGAGGAGAACAGGACCGGAGTGGCAGGACATCTGTCGGCAAAATCTCTGGTATAATCATTGTCATAATTCAGGACACAGATATCATTTTTAGTCTGCCGGGAAGCTACTGCTTCTTTAGCTGCCACATAGGCCTCCATGGTATGATGTCTGTTCAGGTGATCCGGTGTAATGTTCAGAATTGCTGATACTACCGGATGAAATGTATGTATGGTCTCTAACTGGAAAGAGCTGATCTCTCCCACAGTAACACTGTCCTTCGAAGTCTTATCCGCTTCCAGGGTATAGGGATTACCGATGTTACCCACCACGAAAGTCTTATCCTCACCGAAGTGTGCCTTCATGATCTCGCCGGTCAGTGTAGTGGTGGTAGTCTTGCCGTTAGTGCCGGTAATGGCGATCACTCTGCCCTGTTCCGCAAGAAATCCCAGTTCGATCTCTCCCAGGATCTGTACCCCACGGTCTCTCATACGATTTACCAGAGGAATATCTGTAGGCACTCCGGGGCTTAAGACTGCCGCCTGAATGCTCAGTTCCACATTCTCCGGGAGTTCGCCCACGATACATGCTGCCTTACTTTCCTCCGGAAGCTTTGCCGCCAGATCTTCCTTTGTCAATTTATCACTGCTGTCATACAGAACCACGTCTGCATGGTACTTTTCCAACAACTCTACTGCACCGATCCCACTGATACCAGAACCAATGACCAGCACTTTCTGCCCTTCTAACATTTTCCTTACCATACCTTTCCGTAAAAGTCCATTAGTTCATTATAACGCATTCCATACGAATGGGGAAGAGATTTTTGCAGGAGACTTACGTAAAAAAGCCCTCCAACATATATATGTCGAAGAGCTTCCGTTCATTCCGTTTTCTGTTCACAATCATCTCAATATCTATGCTTCTACAATCAGGTATCTACCATCTCCGATATCAAATACCTCATCCGCTTCCAGAATCTCATCATCCACAGCGCCGTCTACATCCATGCCAGCTTCATCGAAATACTCAATGACATCATCCACGGAATCTACCACGACCGCCATGCACTCCTCCAGAAAATCTTCTGCTTCATCCAATGTCTCTGCTACAGGTTCTGGAAAAAGCTGGAGCTGTTTGTCCAGGAAGCATTCCAGTACCGTATCATCATATTCACGCATACTATTACCTCCAAATTCTTACGAAAAAATCTTATTTATTTTCATCATAATATGGATACCTGCGTACGTCAATTAGTAATTTGATATAGATGTAAATGGAAAGTTAGTTGAATGCCGCCCGGATGACTTTGTTGTCTTCCCGGGTGGTATTTTGGTTTTGATGTTCCGATCTTTACTGCCGGAATGGAAGCTTCCTATGCTGAAGCAGTAATTTTTAGAACATTTTCATGGATTCTTCGATAAAAATACTGCCTGGATTTCTAAAGGCACTTTCCGGGCAGTAATATGCTTGTCCTACAAAATTGAGAGTTAGTGACCACAGCCATTTCTATTGCTTTGGTGCAAATCGCATCAAAATGGTAAAATCAGTACAAAAAAACTTCTAAATCAAACATTTTTTGTACTGATTTTATTATTTTTCCCATTTTAGCGAAAATAAGCTCTTACAAAAGGTCAAAATCTATTGTTTTTGTATTTTTTTAGCGAAAAATGGCGTTTTTAATACAAACAGAACTCCCAGAGCAGCAGACGACCCTCAGACAGGTATCAATGAAATAAATGCGGAGCGTTCTTTGCGACATATTTATGAATTGAGTGCATGGCACGTAATGAGGGGATGGTTGCCAAAAGCCGGACGAACTCCTGCTGTACCCTTAAGCCTTCAAGATATTGAAGATCAGCGGGGCTTTATTGGCAAAAAATGATGATTACGCCCCACATATCAAAGATTAACGGGGCTTTATTGGCAAAAAACGAAGATTACGCCCTGCGTAACGTAAACTACCGGGGCTTAATTGACAAAAATTGAAGATTACGCCCTGCGTAACGTAAACTACCGGGGCTTAATTGACAAAAATTGAAGATTACGCCTTGCGTAACGTAAACTACCGGGGCTTAATCAACAAAAATTGATGATTATGATCCACATAACGAATTTGTTCGCAAGCATTCACGCCTGGTATTTCTTGTTGTTTAGTGCTGGTTATGTTTTCGTACCTTTCCATTTAGAAAATCACCCGTATCGTCGTCCCTTTTCCGGGCTCACTCTCCAGTTCCAACTGGGCGTGGCTCTTGGCGATGATGTGTTTTACAATGGCCAGGCCTAAGCCCGTTCCGCCGGTGGATTTGGAGCGGCTCTTGTCCACGCGGTAGAAGCGCTCGAAGATCCTCTCCTGATGTTCCTTGGAAATGCCGATGCCGGTATCTTTTACCACCAGATAGGTATGTCCCTCTCCGGAATAGGTCTGCACATCCACACTTCCTCCCGGGTTGTTATACCGGATGGCATTGTCACACAGATTATATAGTAACTCTTCCATCATCTGACGGTTGGCCGTCACATAGCATTCCGTACCGGAAAGCTTAATGTCCACATTGTGCTTCTCCGCACTCATGGAAAGCATTTCCACACAATTCTTCGCCATCTCATGAAGATTCAACAGCTCCGTATCCGCTTCCCCTTCCGTTCCGTCCAGCTCCGACAGCCGGATAATATCGTTGATCAGAGTCAACAGACGGTTGGCACTGTTGTGGATCCCATGGGCAAAACGCACCATATCCTGCTCGGAAGCCATGCCCGTCTCGATCAGCTCTGCATACCCGGAAATAGAGGTCAGGGGAGTCTTTAACTCATGGGACACGTTGGCGCTGAATTCCTGCCGCATTCTGGCATTTTTCATAATGTCCTCATGCTGCTTGCGGATCATGGCCATGAAGGGCGTCAATTCCTCGTAGGTCTGCATCTCCGTACATTCTCCGATATTCTGTGCCAGCTTCTCAATGGGAGCCACCAGCTTCGTGGTCAGCACTCTGGCTGCCACCATGCACAATACCAGCAATATCACAAAGATTCCAGCCATCATAGGCAGCGCCTGACTGAAAATACTGTAAATACTTCTGGCATCCTTGGAAAGACGCAGGATGCTTCCATCCTCCAGCCGGATGGCATAATAAAAGGTGGACCGGGACAGCGTCTCTGAATTCCGGACCGCTTCGCCCTCTCCGTCCTGCATGGCTTCCTGGATCTCCGGCCGGGAAGCATGATTCCCCATAGCCACCGAATCCGCTTCATTATCATATAATACCTGTCCGTCACTGCTGATCAGTGTCAGACGCAGATCCGATTCTACCAGCACCCCGTGTTCCTCGATCTCCTCCACCGAAGAACAGCTTTTTAACAGGGAACCGTAACTTTTCAGATCCTCCAGCACCTGTCTGCGAAACAGATCATAATACACCACCGTGATCAGCACCATGGTAAGTAGGATCGTCAACGTGGCAATGAGGAGCATCATTCTGTTAATCTTTTTCTTCATCTTCCGTTACGCTTTCTCACCGTTCATAATGTATCCCACATTTCGCACGGTCTTGATCAGACTGCCTTCTTCTTTCAACTTCTGCCGCAGCGTCTTGATGTGCATATCCAGTGTTCTGGACTCTCCTTCGAAATCGATTCCCCAGACGCGGTCTAAGATCAGCTCTCTGGTGGTCACAATGCCCGCATTGGTCATCAGAAGCTTTAACAGCTCATATTCCTTGTAAGTCAGTTCCACCGGCTCCTTGCCTACTGTGACAGAATGTTTTTCTCTATCTAACACAATGTTGCCGAGCTTCAGCACCTTATCTTTCTCCTGGCTCTTCTGACTTCTCCGAAGCATCGCCTTTACCCGGGAGATCAGCTCCATGACACCGAAGGGTTTCGTAATATAATCATCCGCTCCCAGATCCAGCCCCTTGACCTTATCGATCTCCGTGGTCTTGGCCGTCACCATGATCACCGGCACCAGTACTGTATCCTGTCTGGTACGAAGCTTTTTCACGATACTCAGTCCATCCTCATCCGGCAGCATGATATCTAACAGGATCAGATCCGGTGTGGTCTCATTCAGTGCCTCATAGAAATCTGTGGCGGAGTCAAATCCTTTTACCTCGTACCCTACATTTGCCAACGCAAAGGTCTCAATCTCCTGAATGTTTTTATCATCTTCTACTACATAGATCAATGCCATCTCACAGCACTCCTCTCTGACTGTGCTTTCTCTTTTTAACTATACCTCTGTAAATCCTTACTCCGCAAGTAATTTTGCATTCTTTTCCATAACACGATCCTGCTTTGTGGGGGGTAACTGGTATTTTTCACGACATGCCATCACTTTACCCTGAAAATCCAGATTATCCTCCTGGCGCAGTTCATCCAGATAAGCATGCGTATCGAATTCATCTTCATTCACCTGTACCAGGCAGACCGCAATGTTGGAGCAGTGATCGCTGACACGTTCAAAGTTCGTGATCACATCAGATAAGATAAATCCCAGCTCAATGGTACATTTTCCCTTACGGAGTCTGCGCACATGACGCTGCTTCACATCCAGGCTCAGTCCGTCAATAACCTCTTCCATGGGTTCTACCTGTCTTGCCAGGTTCAGGTCTCCCTTTATAAAGCTGTTCATGGTAATATCCAGAATGTCATGTACCGCTCTTTCGAATACCTTCAGTTCTTCCTGCGCCTTTTCAGAGAATACCAGCTGCTTGTCATGCATTTCCTGTGCTGCTTCCTTGATGTTGCGGGCATGATCGGAAATTCTCTCAAAATCACCGATGCAATGAAGAATCGTATTCAACGTCTCACTATCCTTGCCGGACAACTGCTTAGAGCTTAATTTCACCAGATAGGTTCCCAGTTCATCCTCGAACCGATCCACATCAGTCTCCATCTGTGCCACCTGCTCTGCTTGTGCCTCGTCATACCCCTGCAGTAATTCCATAGCAAGATCCATTGCCTTGTGGGATTTGTCTGCCATCACAGAAGCCACCTGTCTGCTTTGCTCTACCGCATAGGCAGGCTGCTCCAGAAAACGTACATCCAACAAACTTAGGGTCTTGTCTGTTTCAGACATTTCCTTTACATCCTCATGGGTAGGCAGTGTCAGGCAGGCAAGCTTTACCAGTCCATTGGAAAATGGCAACAATACCAGCGTGTCGGCAACATTAAAGCAGCTGTGGACCACTGCAATGCCGAAGGGGGTTGCCACTTCTCCCAGAAAAGCAAAGGGATGAATAGCATTTGCAGTATAAAAGATTCCTAGGAACAATATCGTTCCGATAATATTGAAATACAAATGGATCAGTGCCGCACGCTTTGCGTTGCGGGAAGCACCGATACCGGAGATCATGGCCGTTACACAGGTACCGATATTCTGTCCCATAATGATAGGCACCGCTGCGCCAAAGCTGACGGCACCGGTCATGCATAATGCCTGCAAAATACCTACAGATGCGGAAGAAGACTGGATCACCGCTGTGAGGATGAGTCCTGCCAATACACCGAAGACCGGATTCTGGAACTTGATCAGCAGATTGGTAAACTCCGGTACCTCAGCAAGAGGTGAAACTGCTGCGCTCATGGAATCCATGCCAAACATCAGAATTGCAAAGCCCACCAGGATGGTTGCGGCATTTTTTAATTTATCTTTATGGGAAAACAGTAAAATACCCACACCCACAATTGCCAGAATCGGCGAAAAAGAACTGGGTTTGAGCATACGGATCCAGAAGGCATCACTCTCAATGCCAGCCAGACTTAAGATCCAGGAAGTCACCGTAGTACCGATATTAGCACCCATGATGATGCCTACTGCCTGTTTCAGACTCATAATGCCGGAATTGACAAAACCGACTACCATAACAGTGGTAGCGGAGGAGGACTGTATCACACCAGTGACCACAGCACCCATTAGAACTGCTTTTAACGGATTGCTGGTAAGCTTCTCCAGAATGCGCTCCAGACGTCCGCCGGATGCCTGGGACAATCCATCACCCAACAGGTTCATTCCATACAGGAACAGTGCAAGTCCTCCTACCATCTTCAGCAAATCAAAAAAGTCCATACTCTAATCCTCTCATTTTACATAACATACTTTACATTTTCGGTTTCTATCTACACTTTATCTTGCTTATGTAAAATGTGTTACCAGCGAATGTAAAATTTATGTAAAGTTGCAACTATGCAGAGCCATGAACTATTGCTCTATGCTCGTCAGATGCTGGCATCTGTAAGAGCATATGACAATAGTTCTTTGGCGAGCAAGCCTCAATGAGCAAAAGGAAAGCCTCGCAGAGGCGATTTTGCGAATTGGGGCTCTGCATAGTTGCAGGACTGGGGCTCTGCATCGTTGCCGGGATTCTAATATAATTTTACCCCTTCCATATCTCCGGTCATACGGAAGATCGCCCACTGGGCAATGTTTACTGCATGGTCTCCTACCTTTTCCAGGTACTTTGCCATCATCAGATAATCCACCACGCGGTCGGCATCCAGATTCTGTTCCCGGATAGCCTGCATCATTTCTGCCTTCATGTCATTAAAGAGATCATCCACCACATCATCATGCTCCACGACTTTTGCAGCATTCGCTTCATCTCCCTCCACGAAAGCCTCCACGGAATTATGGATCATATCCTTTGCCTCTTCCATCATTTTCAGAAGCAGCTTTTCCTGTTTTCCTTCAGAATTTATATTCCCCATCCGCAGATACAGTTCCACCATATCCGCCACATGATCGCCGATCCGCTCAATGTCTGTTACAACCTTCAGTGCCGCACTCACCAGCCGCATATCCCTTGCCACCGGCTGTTGTCTGGTCAACAGACTTAAGCACATAGCTTCGATGCTGCGCTGCATATCCACCATAGTATGATCCGTGTCTAACAGCGTCTTCAAAATATCCTCTTTGTTCTCCCGGATTCCATATAACATATGGTCATAACTGATCTCCGCATGTTCTCCCATCTCCGATACTTTGTTTTTCAAAGTCTCAAGATCCTGCTCAAATAATACTCTGGGTGACATCTCCCATTCCTCCTATCTTTTCATTCAAAATCAACCAAACCGTCCGGTGATGTAGTCTTCTGTCCGTTTATCCTGGGGTCTTGCAAAGATCTCGGAGGTTGCATTCTTCTCGACCACTTCTCCTACCAGGAAAAATGCGGTATCATCCGACACACGGGCTGCCTGCTGCATATTGTGGGTTACGATGACTACCGTATACTGTTTCTTCAGGGTCTCCATCAGTTCCTCAATCTTCAATGTGGAGATTGGATCCAGTGCGGACGTCGGCTCATCCATCAGAAGGACCTCTGGAGATACTGCCAGCGCTCTGGCAATACACAGTCTCTGCTGCTGTCCGCCGGACAGACCCAGTGCGGATTTGTGCAAGCGGTCCTTTACTTCTTCGAAGATAGCGGCACCCTGCAGGGAACGCTCCACGATCTCATCCAGTTCCTTTTTATTCTTGATGCCATGCAGTCTTGGACCATAGGCGATATTGTCATAGATAGACATGGGAAAAGGATTGGGCTGCTGGAATACCATGCCGACTTTTTTACGAAGCAGTGTGGTATCCACCCGCTTATCATAAATGTCCTCTCCGTCCAGGATGACTTTTCCCTCTACTTTACAACCATCCACAAGATCATTCATCCGGTTCAGGCAGCGCAGAAAAGTGGACTTTCCACAGCCGCTGGGGCCGATAAATGCAGTAATGGCATGGTCTGCAATTTCCATATTTACATTTTTCAGTGCGTGGTTCTCTCCGTAATGGAGATTTAAGCTTTCCACAGATATTTTACTGTTAGCCATAGGTGTTTCTCCTTCATAGTATGGTTCTCGTGTTCTCACAGACTACTCGCGTCTTAACTTATTGGCTGCAAGCTTCGTCAACAGGTTCAGGATCAATACGATAATAATGAGAACGCAGCCGATGCCGAAGGCGTTGTCATACTGTCCCTTCTGCATCTGTAAATACAATTCAATGGTCAGGGTACCGCCAGACTCCAATGCCTTGTGTCCGAGCTTTGCCAGATTGTCCCCAAATGCGCCGGTGAACTTCGGCAGCTTATAGTCACTTCCTGCAGTGAACAACAGTGCTGCGGATTCTCCCACGATACGTCCCAATGCCAGAATGATACCGGTGACGATACCGGGCATGGAAGACGGCAACAGAATTGTCCGGATCATATGCCATTTCGTAGATCCCATTCCCAGGGCACCGGTACGATAACTGTCCGGCACAGTACGCAATGCCTCCTGCGTATTTCTGGTGATCAGCGGCAGTACCATCAGGGTCAGGGTAAAAGAACCGGTGAGCAGCGAATAGCCGAATCCCAATGTCTCCCCAAAAAAGATCATACCGAACAGACCGAAAATAATGGAAGGAATACCGGACAGGGTCTCTGTGGTAAATTCAATGATAGAGACCAGTCTGCCGGGCTTTGCATATTCATTCAGATAGATCGCACTTCCCACACCGATGGGAGTTGCAACCAGCAGGGTGATCACGATAATGTACAGGGTATTCAATAAGTTTCCCGCAATACCGGTGGTCTGTTTTCTGGCACTGGTAACAGTAGTCAGAAAAGCCCAGTTCACGGTACGGATACCTTTTACAAACACATACAAAATGATTCCAAGTAACAGTGCCACTGCCAGCGTCGCTGAAATGTAGATTGCCGCCAGAAGAAGCACATCCGTGGGGCGTTTTCTTTTTACATATAAGGTGTCCTTATTCATTGTCGTCCGCCCCCTTTTTCAATATTTTATTCAGCACTACATTAATGATCATAATGAATACAAACAGCACCAGTCCGATGGTAAACAATACCTGTCTGTGCAATCCGGAGGAATATCCCATCTCACTGACGATAGCAGTGGTCAGGAATCGCACCGAATTAAAAGGCAACGGCATGTTTACGCTGCTGCCGGATACCAGAGTGATCGCCATGGCTTCTCCGATAGCACGTCCTACGCCCAGCACGATTGCGGTCACGATACCCGATTTTGCTGCCGGAAGGATGGACCGGAAAATGGTCTGCACATGGGAAGCTCCCAATGCCAGTGAGGAAGATTTGATTCCTGCCGGAACCGCACGGATAGAGGTCTCACTGATATTGATCACCGTTGGCAGGATCATGATCGCCAGTACGATCACGGCTGACAACAGGTTTGCACCACCGGTGAACTGGTGGGTCGTTGATCCTTGGAAGATCAGTCTTTCTAATTTATACATGAGAGGATTCAATAAGTAGATTCCCAACAGTCCGTAAATAACGGAAGGAATACCTGCCAGCAGTTCCACTGCGGGCTTTACAACGGCTGCCAGAGGCTTCGGAGCCACTTCTGCCAGAAATACCGCAGTCAGTACGCCGATGGGCACACCGATCAGGATTGCCAGTGTGGTACCGACGATAGAGGTCAGGATGACCCACAGAATACCAAATTTCGGTTCTGCCGCTGTCGGCATCCATTCGGTACTGAAGAGGATTTCTTTCAGACCGACTTTTAAGATGGCAGGGGTACCGCTGATGATCATATATAAGGTAATGGAGACTACCGCCAATACGGCGAAGAAGGCACAAATGGTAAAGACTATTTGTGCCACAGTTTCCACAACCGCTTTGTTTTTTCTGTTTCCCATTACGGAAGCGTGTGTTCCACTATTCATCGCTTTTTTCCTTTTCCTGTCTTAAGGAGATTACTTTACAGTGATCAGACCAACTTCGGAAGCAACCTGCTGTCCTTCGTCACCCAGTACAAAGTCGAACCATGCCTGTACCAGATCGCTCTGTCCGGAAATCTCGCCCTTAGTAGCCATTACGAAAGGTCTGCTTAAGAAGTAGTTGCCTGCCTTGATATTCTCTGCGGTAGCTTCTACACCTTCCAGGGAAAGTGCCTTCACGCTGTCATCCAGAGCATCCAGGGAAGCATATCCAATGGCGCCGGGAGTAGATGCTACTTTAGCGATCACAGCACCGGTGCTGTCCAACTCGTTTGCATATTTGCAGGCATCCTTCAGGTCAACCAGCTCTTCAAAAGCTCCTCTGGTGCCGGAACCTGCCTCACGGCCGATCACGATGATAGGCTCATCTGCACCGCCGACTTCTTTCCAGTTGGTAACTGTGCCATTGTAGATGTTGGTCAGCTGCTCTTTGGTCAGATCTGCTACTTCATTAGCGGAATCTACGCATACAGCAATACCGTCGATCGCTACTACGTTCTCTACCACGCCTGCTGCCTTTTCCTCATCCTTTAAGCTTCTGGAAGAGTTACCGATATCTGCGGTTCCATTGGTTACAGCTTCGATGCCTGCGCCGGATCCTACGAACTCAGCGGTTACGGTGACATCCGGATATTTCTCCATGAAAGCTTCGCTTAGTGCGTTAGCCAGCTTCTCCATAGAAGTACTTCCTACCATGGAAATGCTGCCGGAGAGATCTGTTGCAGCCTCGGTGGCTGCTACGCTGCTCTCTGCTACAGTGCTTTCTGCCACACTGCCTGCTTCTGTAGAAGTAGCTGCTGTGCTTCCTGCATTTGCTGCGGTGTCACTGTTGCCGCATGCTGCCAGGCTCATTGCAAATAATATGCATGCTCCTACCAGAGCCAATCCTTTACTGTGTCTTACTCTCATAATAATGTTCCTCCATGTTTTTGTTTTTTCTTTCTCTTGATTACAAACAAATACTAACATGGAGGAAATTCACATAATATCACAGTGCGGTAATTTATTTGTAAGATTTAGGTAAAAAGGTGAGCCGCCAAAGCGGCGCCGGCTGCGCAGCAGACGCTTTTATGAATGTAGTGTGGGCTGAACACTCTCCAGAATCCCCTCGGCAATGGCCCGGGCGATGTCATCAAACCGGCTGTCGAAGAGTTCATTGTCCGCATCCGTATTGATAAATCCCACTTCCACCAGTACCGCCGGCATATTGGTGCTGTTCAGTACCACCAGATTCGGCCGCTCATTCACCCCCAGGTTCACGAAGCCCACCTGCTCCAGCCTGGCATTGATATTGTACGCCATCCGAGCGGCCGTCCCATAACGGTTATAGACCAGACTCTCCACACCGCTGTACTGATTGGGATAAGGACTGGAATTGCGGTGGATCGAGACAAAATAATCGCCCCCCACTTCATTCCCTTCCTGCGCTTTCTGATAAGGAGATTCGTAAATATCCGTGGTCCGGGTATAATACACATCCACTCCGTTTTCCTCTAAGATCCTTCCCACCGCCAGTGTCAGTGCCAGCGCATCCTCGCTTTCTTTTCTTCCGTTATATGTAGCTCCCGGGTTTGCTCCACCGTGGCCTGCATCCAAAACGATCAATGGCATAAAAAAAACTCCCACATATCTTCTTGGTTCATGATATGCGGGAATTTCTCTATTTAGATATCTTTATTTCCAGGAGAACTCTCCCTTGACTGCTTCGGTATATTGGTCCTCTGTAATCGGTCGGTACCGTTCTCCGTCATACCAGTCGGTAAACCCGTTTTCCGTCTGATAAATTTCTCCGGTCTCCGTATCCATCACTCTTTCAACCCCAAAAGTCGCATCACTCTGTTTCTGCCTCATAATGTCTTCACTCTTATTCCGGTTCTCCCAGGAGGACATGATGCTGTCCGACATCTCCGATGCCGCCTGACTAAGCTGGTTTGAAGTCGCCACCTGCTGGTTGCTCTGCCCCATGGCGTAATTCACAAAGTTCTGGGAATAGTCCAGACTACTCAGACTTTTGGTCAGGATCTCCTCCCAGTTCTGGAAAGTATCCTTTCTTGCCGTCATAGCGATCACATTATATGCCATATAGTACCCGGTTCCCATCGTGGGATTGCTGAATGGCTCCAGATCAACGGAAAACATTCCCTCTCCCTCTGTACCGTTCTGCCAGAAATCCGCATACACCAGACTGTCCCCCTGTCCGTAGCCTTCCATGGGCGACACCTCCTGTATCCTCGGCAGATCAATGGTGCTGTAGGCAGGCTGTGTCTCTATGGCATCGGCATATTGTGAGAATACATTGAAAAATCCCACGGTGGACACATCATTCAGAATCGGAAATAATCCCCATTCCTCTCCATAGGTGGAAAATAGATATTGCAGGGTTTCATCCATATATAAGGGCTCCGCCTTCAGGATAAACAACATCTGATTCACTGGGCATGTCGGATCATACACATGGATGGCATGCTGCATTCCCGCAATGGTCTGGGTACTTTCCACGATCCAGCCCTGTGGAATTTCCATGGAAAAATCATCACATACATAGGATTCCAGTTCCAATCCGGAATAAAGCGGGGTAATCGTGAAATCCTGTGCTTCCGTCACCGGTTTTGTTCCCGCTGCGTAATCTGCCACAATGTTATGCAATTCCCGGTATCCTTCTGTTTCGTAGGCTACATTACCTTTTAACAGCCTGCCTGCTTCAAAACGGACCGTCCAGGTACTTCCGTCCGCCAGTGCAAAACAAAAGGTTTCTCCCGCATCCGCAGCACGGCTGTCCGCCTGCGCCCCTACGGTGATCTGCTGCAGTGCCTCCAGACACTTCTGTATGATAGCGGCATCCGTGATCTTCCATTCATTTGCCGCCTCTCCCTCCTGGGAATAGGTAAGTTTTACCGGTGTCGGAATATAGTTTGCAACTTCTGCCACAGAAAGTCCCGGTAATTGTATCTGGCTTTCCATCACATCATCCGTTCCCTCTCCGAAAGCATTTACTGTGTACCAGCAGGAAGTGGCAGTGTGCCAGTCGTCCTCTCCCTGCACGATCTCATATAAGTGAATGGTATACGTTCCGTCCCCATTGTCCACGCATTCGGCTTCCGGCGCAAGGAATCCGGTTTCTTTTTCATAGGCTGCTCTTGCCATTGCCAGCAATTCTCCGCCTTCCATGGCCGCTGTCTGCACGGTCTGTTCCTTGTCCTGCAGTTCCCGGATCGGAACCAGTATATATTCTCCGGTCGTTATATTATCCGATTCTCCGCCCGCCATCTGCGCTTCTTTCCGCTCCACCTGCATCAACACCTGTGCAGGTTCAAAAATAAACTTTAACAGGGAAAAATCATCTGACAGATCGTGACCGTTTTCATCCACGATCTGCCCGATCGCCAATTCCCCCTTCGCAGTTTCCTGCGGTAGCTGCAATGTATAAACCACCTCTTCATACTCTGGGCTTCCCGACTGGAAAAAACAATGCAGCCGCATGCTTTCTCCCATTTCCAGGTAATATTTCAGCTGCCTGTTCTGATCATAGCATCCGTAGCCGCTATACTCCTTATATTTTTCCACAGTTGTTCCTTCTGTTTCCGCAAGCTTTCCACAGGCACTGCAGATGACACATAACAGCATGGCTGCCAAAATGACAAATATTTTTTTCTTCAATCCTCCCGCCTCCGTTTCCGTATTTCTCCGCTTTAATTGTACTTTTTTATGGTACTTACATTGTAACGGAAAATATCACGGACAGGCGTTCAGTTTCCAAGTTGGCATTTTCCAAATTGGAAATTTTTCGCTTTTCCCTTTTTGACGTCTTATATAATAAGAACGAACTTGTTGTCGAACCGATTTAACGATAAAAAGAAAGGGAATGCTATGGAATACACAGAAGTGAAATGCAGAAATTGCGGTCATTCTCTGAAAGTGCCTTACGGCGCCCCCAGAATCCGCTGTGAATATTGTGATACCGAATATATCTTATCCACCCGTCGAAAGGAGGAATCCTCCGAAATCCAACGCATCGACTATGCCGGCAGAGGACCCTTATACCAGGCTTATATTCCCAATGGTTGGTCCTGCCGTGTTACCGATGACAACTCCGTTTCCACTTTGGCTGCTGTCTGCAAGTCCCTGCAGCTTCAGTCTCCAGAAGGTGCAAGGCTTATTTTTCTGCCGTTTGCCTATTATAAAGACTACACGACAGGATCTTCCCTTCCCGGCATGGGTCCCCGTGACTATCAGCTGAATCCCCGTTCTCTGGTATGCTATCGCAGAATAGTTCCCCTTTCTCAATATGCCGTAGAACGTATTTCCGCCATCTGCGGTGTCCCTCAAATCCAGATGCGTCCCTGTTCCGGTGAACTTCTGCAGAAAAAGACGCTTCTGTTTCAACAGGAAGCTTCTCAGAAACTGGAAAAAAACGTCCTGACGGAAGCTGGAAAATTCCAGTTCCGTTTTCAGCAAAACAACAGGGTCTATGACGGGTATTTCGCCACGATCCTTGCCAAAGCAGTGAAGGAATCTCCGGGCAGTTCTCCGGATGTCATGGATCTGTTTAAAAAAGGAATGGCCTTTATGGGTGCCATGTATGGCATCGGAGGCATGGAAACTTCTGACTGGGGGCGTGCCTTTGATCTGCTGTTGGTGTATCCTCATACCGAAAAGGATTCTTATGAAATGATCTTTGATAAATTTCTTGCCACGCTGCGCTATGCTCCTCTGTATTTTGCATTGCAGGACGAAGAACTCCAAACTACCAGACAGATTCAGATGCAGGGAGCCATGCAACGACAGCAGAACGCCATCCGTTCTTCCCAGCAGATTTCCCGTACCTTGTCGGAGACCTCAGATATTGTCAATCAGGGACTTCATGACCACAGCCGACAGATGGACCGGATCTACGACAGAGCCTCAGACGGGATTCGCGGTGTAAACATATATACAGATTCTGCCGGAAGAGGTTATGAGGCAGATGTGGGATATGAACACATCTACCATCATAACGGTACCTTCGTAGGAAGCAAAGACGGAAGTCTGCAATTAGGCCCGGAATGGGAAGAACTGGAGCGTCATTAATCCTCCACCAGCGGTGGTGCGAACTGTTCTATGGCCTCCCGCAATCTGGCATGATAGATTACAAAATGGATTGCCGGAACTTTTCCCTTGGATACCATGGCCCATTTTCCTTCATGGATCTGTATCTGCAGATTCCGGAATGCCTGTGTCTTCGTTTCTTTCAAACTATAATTTTCGTGGGTCTGTGCATACTTTCTTGCCTGTTCTAAATGCGCCTGATATTCCTCCCAGGTATAGGCGTAATCTGTCTCGCAAAACATTCCATTCAGGGAAAGTGTCACCGGATACCGGTCGAATTCTTCCCGTCCCGGCAAAGAGATTTCATCTGTCATGCGGTTATCCTGTAAAATACGCTCGTTCAACTGTCGCAGGGTATCCGCATGGGTCAGAATCTTTTCCGCCTGCTCTCTCGACACCTCACGCTGTTTCAAAAAACTTTTCAACCATTCTCTGTCTGCGATCCACAGGGGCGGTGCCGATAAAATATTTCTTCTCTTCCCGGCAGTTTCCGCATCTGACCGCAGGAATATACCAAAAGCTGCGGCATTTTCCGCCCGGTAGATCTCCATCAGCGGATTGGCGGAATTCAATAATTCTTTTGCCCGTTTCTGATAATATGCCACCTCGTCCCTGGAACGGGCGAGATAGTATTTTCCCTCACTGTGATATCCCCTGATGGCTTCACCGGATAAAGCCACAGAGCCGGACACCTTCAGAAAATGCAGAAACACCTGATCCTGCCCTGCTTTCAGATAATAGGGTGAAATCTGCCCCGTCATGTACATCGGGATCCAGCTTTCCAGTCCCAGCATCATTTCCTCGAAAGACCGGTCCAGATTATGGATCTGGTGCAGATGCAGTCCTTTTTTCAGCATCATTGCCATACCGAACATCCACTTTTTCGGAAATTCCGGATCCTTTGCCATCTCTTCCATGGGCATGTCACTGTACATGATTACCGGATCCATGGATTTGCTCAACACCGTATCTTTCAGAAAATCCAGTTCCGCTTCCATCATATTTTGCAATCCGGTGTAGGATTTCGATGTGGACAGCCGGAAAGGAATTGCGGGCGGAACTTTCCATTCGTCAAAATGAATGGCTTTGATATATTCGTTCAGGTCAAACTGATCCAACTGCTCCAGAAAATGGGATACTTCACTCTCCTTCTCCCTGCCCGGATGCAACAGCCATTTTTTCAGGACCTCTGCCCGCTGCGCTCCGGTCTCCAATGCACTGCTATCACACTGCAAAATCTGTGCAAGTGTCTCCCTGTCTGCGGGCTCTGCGTATACTTCCGCCACATAGTTTGCCACGGCTTCCGCAAATTTTTCCGGTTCTGCCGGCTGTCTGGAGCCGTTTCGAAAACGGAAGACAGTGGAACTGTCATAATTGATCTGCTGACACAGTTTGTTCATATTCATATTTAACGCAGCTGCCAGCAGATTAAAATTCGTTCGCAACTGTTCCTTATCTACTGCTGTCATATCCTGACAGCGTAAAAAGCTCTCTCTGACCTTCTCTTCGGTCAGCGTCTTAATTCCCCGCTGTCCGGCTATCTGGGCAATCGCCTCACAGATACCGGAAAAGGCCTCGGTATCCGTGTCCGGTACCCGGCTGCCGCAGCGGTATCTGCTGAGCGTGGCCGCCGAAAGTCCGGAAGCTTCTCCCAATTCCTTTGCTGTGCAATCCAGTTCTTCCAGATATGCATTTAACTGCTCATGAAATCTTTTATCGTCCATGCCGCATTCCCCTTTCCCACAACAATTCTTAAAAGAATTATACAGGAAAACAGGGGATTCCTACAAGTCTGTTATTATTATAGTGCCTCCACAATTTCCTGCGGTATCACGAATTCCGGTGCCCCCATATAGCCGGGCGCGACTTCGTATTCGTCAAAGGCAATGACCAGTTCTCCATTTTCATTAAAATAAAAATTGGTCTGCTCCGTGATTCCCTGGAAATTGAATTCCGGCATGTCTTCCTCATCCAGGAAATACTTCACCTCTTCATCTGCTGCCATCTGCTCCCGCATCTGGTTCTTGATATTCTCACTGATCACAGAGAGATAATCACTTCCCTCCGCAAACAAATCAGAAAGTGTCACCACATTTCCCGTCTGTTTCTCAATGGTATAAAACTGATTATGCTCATAACCGCTGGCTTCCGTCTCCAGCACACTTAATTTTACGGTATAATACTGTGCGTTGTCCGTAACGACCTCCTGGGACACATGCAGGCCATGATATCCTTCCTCGGATAAGGTATCCTCAAACTGACGGATCAGTTCCTCTACCGTAGCTTCCATATCCTGGTTGACCGCTTCCACACCATCTTCCGACAATTTTGCCACAGCAGCCTCCTGTCCGGCATCTGCGTTATCCGGTGCGGCTGCACCGACTGTCACTCCCCCGGCGGAAGCATCTTCTCCATTGGGAATTCCTTCCCCCGTGTCCTCCCCGTAGGTGATCTGTGCCAGTTCGATCTCCGCATCATGGTTCTCATCACTATAATTGTACTGCCGCACCGTCACCAGCCGGAAGAATCCTCCCAGCACCGGGATATTTTCCATGGCATGAGCGATCTGTACGTTGGTATTGGGCAGTGCGATCAGCACGATTACCGCCGCTGCTGCCGCAGTCCATGTCGAACGTCTTCTGGCCCGCTCTGCTCTTTTTTTCTCCATCCGGGCTCTGTCGATACCTGCCTGCAGCCGTTCTCGTCCCGCTTCGGGTATTGTCATATTCTCATACTCCTCTTTTAACTGTCTCAATTGTTCCTGTTCTGTCATATCTATTCTCCATCTGTCCGGTCTCTTGGAACCGGCCATACTATCTCTTGCTATATCCTACCCACTATTCGCATATCGTGGAATGATCATCCCACTTTTATGCTCATATCGGAGCGGATCCTGCGAATGTCTATTGCAACAGACTTAGAAATCACCCCGTGCTGCCTTCCAGATTCAGCCGCAGCTTTTTCATCACCCGGTACAGCCTGCTCTTTACTGTGCTCAGATTCTCATCCAGGATCTTTGCGATCTCCTCCAGCTGCCTGTCCTCAAAAAATCGTAAGACTACGATGGCACGATCCTTCGGGTCAAGATTTTCTATGGCACGCTTCAGGTCAATATTTTCATAAGTATCTTCCTTTGCCACCTGGATTTCATCCACATCTGTGCTCTCTTTGCGGCTGCGCAGAAAGCTGCAGGCCTCGTTGACCACGATCCGGTACACCCAGGTCTCCACATATTGCGGTTCCTTCAGGCTGTCACTTTTTAAGATGGCTTTATAGGCTGCTTCCTGTACAATATCCAGTGCGTCCGCTTCATTACGTACATAGCTATAGGCAAGGCGGTAATACTTCTCATACCCTTCCGTCAGGGCACGTTCCACCGCCTGTTCTCTTTTTCTGTCTGACATATGTCCTTTCCTCTCTTTTTGAAAACTGCATGCAACTATTTTCTCTGATGTTTATTTTAACACATATTCTTCTTAATCTTTCTATTATTTTGACGCTGTATTTCCGCAAAAAGTTTCACCTGTAAATCAGATAATGATTCCCAGGCTTCGTGTATACAAAAAACTGTGCAAAAAAGATCCCGGGCTGCTCACCCGGGATCCTTTGAAAAGAGATGTATGAAACTATGCGTTGCATTTGTTCCTGTCGATCCGAAATGTAAGCTCTTACATTTCGAACCATAATTATTTTACCATTATTTCGACTATTTGGCAAACAAATTTCCATCAGTTGCGACTTTTTCGCACTTTTAGCCAAAATCGCACCTTCTTTTTTGTCTAATCCTCATATTTGAAGTAATCAAAATCCGCTGCTTTGCGGCTTCCGCAGCCTCCATTGTTGGCATAAATGCCTACCAGGGTACCGGTATGACGCTTGGGATCATCGGGAACGCCCTCGTCACAAAGATAAATGCAGTTCTCCAGAACACCTATCCGCTCCCAGTTCTCTCCGTCATAGCTGTAATAGAAGGTTCTGGTCAGTTTCTCCACCACCACTTTCAGATACACGGGAGCTTCCTTTACCTTGTCCACCTCCGCTATCAATTCTTCGCCGTGATTGCGGTTGATGACCAGCTGGATCTTCCGGCCGCCCTCATAGCACAGGGCGCATCTGGCATAAGTTGCTGTGCTGTAATAGCAGGTCAGACCTGCCTGTTCTCCGTCCTTATCCGGGTAGAACTCCAGCTTCGTCTCCGCCACATAGGACAATTCCTGTTCTCTGCGCAGCAATGTATTTTTCGCACGGATCTCATTGAGTTGTCCATCTCTGGTCCAGATCCGGAAATATCCGGGACGCTCCGTCAGAGACCAGGAACCATTATCCGGGTTACGGACGAACTCCCATTCCAGATTCAGCCTGGTATCGTTAAAATCATCAAATAAGTTTCTCTCGTAAATGCACTCGGGAAGATTGGGCGCAACCTGTGTCAGGCTGGGGCCTTTTCCCTCGTTTATGGTAAACCAGCCGTCCTCCGTCCACTGCACAGGATCCAGTGCTGACTCTCTGCCTACGGTCGTGTAATTCCCCTGATTGGGTCTTCCGCAGAGGTAATAGCACCACCACTGACCGTTCTGATCCTGTACCAGTTTGCCGTGCCCGGCTCTCTGGAGAGGTGCAGTGGGATTCTTCTGGCGCATGACCGGATTGTAGGGAGAACATTCGTAAGGGCCGTAGAAATTCTTACTTCTTCCTACATTGATCCCGTGTCCATAGCCGGTACCACCCTCTGCCACGATGGCGTAATAATAGCCGTCCTTTTTCATGATATGGGGGCCTTCGGAGCAGCGCTCACCTGTGCCTTCCCATGCCGTCTTCGCAGGACCCGCCACTGCCAGTCCATCTGCGGTCAGGGGAACTGCCTGTGCTGCTTTGGCAATGATCATATATCTGCTGCCGTCATCATCCACGAACAGAGAAGGATCAATGTCGTCTACTTCCAGACATACCGGCTTGCTGTAAGGACCCTCCGGCTTATCGGACACCATCACCAGCTGTCTGCGCATTACGTTATTATCACGCTTGCCGTCCGCATTCAGACGCAAAGTTACATAAATATAGTATTTTCCGTCCACATACTCGATATCCGGCGCCCAGATTCCGTGGGAATCTCTGATGTCACTGATATCCAGCCATTCCGGATTCGTGATGGCATGTCCGATGATATGCCAGTGCACCATATCCCGGGAATGGGAAATAGGGATCGCCGGAAAATACTGGAAACTGGAATTCACCATGTAGTAATCGTCACCGACACGGATCACCGAAGGATCCGGGAAAAAGCCTCTCTGTACAGGATTGTGATAGATTCTCTGTTCACTCATAGGGATCTCCTTTTATCACTCATAATCATACTGTAAGTGTACCTTTTCCCGGTGCTTCTGTCGTGCCAGTTTTCTTTTTATTTTATGACAAATATTGCGCTAATTATAGCTTGATCCTACAGAATTATTCCATGATGGAATACTGCATCCACTCGTATAACAACTTCGTCCCCTCCATGATCTCAGGCGGAAGCAACGCACGGGCTACCAGCTTTAATTCATCGGATTCGATGTCTGTTCTGCGAAGATGGGCGTAATCGCCGTCAATGCTGTCTACGATGTATTCAAAACGATTCATTGGGGTACCTCTTTCTTTGATATGTTTGAGATAAGTTTAAGAGGTTTTTGAGGGAGAGTCAAGGGGGCGCCGCTTTATCTTCGAAAATCGCTCTGCTTCGCAGAGCACGTGCTTCGCACTCATGATTTTCTCGATAAACACCCATAAAAAAC
>CAKSAM010000023.1 GCA_934436245.1 uncultured Acetatifactor sp. | reverse complement strand
GATTTCTCTTAACAGAATTTATTGATTTTCATTATTATACCATTTGTAATAAAAGTCAATATACACATTTATGCTTTTCAGTGATTTTTTCAGCGAAAATGTGTCGTTTTTCTTCTTTTCACAGTTTTTTCAGATTAAAATCACTACATATCTGTCATTGCATTTAAGACTTTTTCCGCTCATATTTCAAGAACTGGTAAGTAATATCAAAATAGACCTGTTCGTCACTGTCAGCAGTGATCTCCCACTCGGGATCGCTGTCCAGATCCGGGAAATAAGCATCTGCCTCGTAAGCATGATCGATCTTCGTCACATGGGCCACATCGCAATAGGGCAGCATCTGACGATAGATGCTCTCGCCGCCGATGATGTAGATGCTTTCCTCGTCATATTTTTTCAGTTCTTCCAGAAGCTCGTCGATGGAGTGTACCACGATGGCATCCTTCACCTGATAATTCGGATCTTTGGATAAGATGATGTTGATACGGTTCTTTAAAGGCATTCCCTGGGGAAACGTCTCTAAAGTCTTACGTCCCAATACCACCACTTTTCCCGTGGTCTCCTCCCTGAAATGCTTATGATCGTTGGGGATACGGATCAGCAGTTCGTTCTTGCTGCCGATCGCCCAGTTACTGTCTACTGCTACGATTAAGTTCATGTTGTCCTCCTTAGAATAATCGATTTCTTCGTGCCTTGCACTCTCGAAATCAGATTGCTATGGGAATATCTTTGATCTGTTCGCCTGTCTGGTAACCTTCCAGCTTCACATCATCCGGTGTGAACTGATAGAAATCCTTGATCTCCGGGTTCAGCCAGAACTTCGGTGCCGGGAAGGGTTCTCTGCTGATGAGTTCCTTAATGGCATCCACGTGGCGGTCATAGATATGGGCATCCGCAATGACATGCACCAGCTCGCCCACGTTCATATCGCAGACCTGTGCCAGCATATGCACCAACACCGCATACTGTACCACATTCCAGTTATTGGCTGCCAGTACGTCCTGAGAACGCTGGTTTAAAATAGCATTCAATGTCAGCCTGTCCTCTCCCTTTTTCTGGGTCACATTAAAGGTCATGCTGTAGGCGCAGGGATACAGGTTCATCTCATGCAGATCCTGATGCACATAGATATTGGTCATGATCCGGCGGCTGAAGGGATTATTCTTCAAATCGTAGATCACACGGTCCACCTGATCCATCATGCCTTCCTTATACTGATGCTTCACCTGCATCTGATAGCCGTATGCCTTACCGATAGAACCGTTTTCATCTGCCCACTCATCCCAGACATGACTGTTCAGGTCATGAATGTTATTGGATTTGCGCTGCCAGATCCACAGCATCTCATCTGTAGCTGATTTCAATGCCGTCCGGCGTAAGGTCAGGATTGGGAACTCCTTCGACAGATCGTACCGGTTCACCACACCGAACTTTTTAATGGTGTAGGCAGGGGTGCCGTCCGGCCAGTGTGGCCGCACCTTCTCCCCTTCCGTACTGGTGCCATTCGTCAGAATATCATTGCACATATTGATAAAAATATGATCAGCTAAACTCATGTTGTCTCCTTATTTCTAATTCTGTCTATAATAACCGATTTCTCCGTGCTACGCACTCTCGAAATCGTCCCCCCTTCGTATTCCGGACTATCGTCCTACATACTCAGGGTTGTTTGTGCCTCTCATAGGAAGTATTTCCCGCCTGCAAGCAGTCAGAAATACTTCCTATGGATGCACCTTATATCTCCCACTTGTCGCACAGAGAATTGATCTGATCGGCGAACTTCGCCATATCCTTGTTGGTCATGACACCCTCGCTCTTAGTAACCAGTGCCAGCAGACGTCTGGCAGAAGCAAGCAGTCTCTCGAAAACTCCGGTGGCAGGCTTCGCTTTTTTCTTCACAGCAACAGGGGCTGCCTCATAAGCAAACTTATTGTTCGCAAGGTCGAACTCCGTACCGCTGTAAGGAGCATAGGCTCTCTGCCCGTACTCGATCTTCAGGCATTCGGCAAATCCGGTACATACGCTGTCCTCTCCATGTACCACGAACACCTTCTTCGGCTTTTCTTCAAAGGCCTGTATCCAGTCGATCAGACCCTCCTTATCCGCATGACCGCTCAGCCCCGTCATTTTCCGGATCTCGGCACGCACCGAAACTGTCTCACCGAACAGCTTCACCTCGTCGGCACCCTCCACCAGTGCCCGGCCCAGTGTTCCCACCGACTGATAGCCGACGAACAGGATCGTACACTCCGGTCTCCACAGATTATGCTTCAGATGATGGCGGATACGTCCTGCATCGCACATACCGGATGCAGAGATAATGACCTTAGGTGTCTCGTCAAAGTTGATGGCTTTGGATTCCTCACTGGTAATAGACAGCTTTAATCCGGAAAAAGCAATGGGATTAATGCCCTCTTTTACGAATTCCATAGCCTCGTCATCGAAGCACTCCCACCTATTCTCCTGGAATACGCCGGTAGCCTCTACCGCCATGGGACTATCCACATACACCGGGAAATCTTCATGTCCCTTTACCAGGCGTCCTACCTTGATCTTACGCAGGAAATACAGGATCTCCTGAGTACGGCCCACAGCAAAAGACGGGATCACCACGTTACCGCCCCGGTCCAAGGTCTCCTGCAATACTTTCGTCAGTTCCGCCACATAATCCAGCTTATCCTTCGGATGTAGTCTGTCACCGTAGGTAGACTCCATCACGACATAATCCGCTTCCTTCGTGGGTGTCGGATCCTTAAGTAACGGCTGGTGCTTGTTGCCGATATCGCCGGAAAATACGATTTTTTTCGTATTGCCGTCCTCCGTCAGCCAGACTTCGATGCTGGCAGAACCCAGCAGATGTCCGATATCCGTAAAACGGATTTTTACTCCCTCGCATACTTCCACGATCGTATTGTAATGGCAGGGAACGAACCGGCGGATCACACCATCTGCATCCTCCATGGTATACAGCGGCTCCACCACTGCATTGTTCGCAGAACGTTTTGCCTTACGATTCTTCCATTCCGCTTCGGCGGTTTGGATATGTGCACAGTCACGTAGCATAATGCTGCACAGATCCGCCGTAGCATCCGTGGTATAGATCTGTCCCCTGAAGCCTCTGGCATACAGAAGTGGCAGAAGTCCCGAATGATCCACATGGGCATGGGTCAGAAACACATAATCGATCATGGATTCCGCCACCGGCAGCGGCACATTTTCAAATACATTGATGCCCTGCTCCATACCGTAATCCACTAAAATATGTTTCCCGGCAACCTCCAGATAATGGCAGCTTCCGGTTACTTCATGGTCTGCCCCCACAAACACAAGTTTCATAGCTCTACCTCCGTTTTTGTAATATTATTTCAAAGCATTGGCTGTTTCGTAGAACTGATAATAAATTCCCTTCTGCTCCATAAGCTGGTCGTGATTGCCTTCCTCCACGATACCATCGTCCGTCAGCACCAGGATCCGGTCCGAATTCCGGATACTGGATAGTCTGTGGGCTATGGTCAGGGTCGTGCGTCCCTCCGACAGCTCTCCTAAGGACTTCGCCACCGCAAATTCACTCTCATTATCCAGTGCGGAAGTAGCCTCATCCAGTATGATAATGGGCGGATTCTTCAGAAATACTCTTGCAATGCTGATCCGCTGCTTCTGTCCCCCGGACAGCTTCACGCCACGTTCTCCCACATAGGTATCATAACCGTCCTTCAGATCCATAATAAAATCATGTGCTCCGGCACGCTTTGCCGCCTCGATCACGTCTTCTTTGGAAGCTCCCGGACGACCATAAGAGATATTTTCATAGATCGTACCGGAGAACAAATATACATCCTGCTGCACGATACCGATATTGCCCCGCAGGCTCTTCAACGTAAAATGCTTGATATCCTGACCATCCAACAGGATCTTTCCTTCCGAAACATCATAGAATCTGGGGATCAGATTGCACAGTGTCGTCTTTCCTCCACCGGAGGGTCCGACGATCGCCACCTTTTCCCCCGCATGGATCTGCAGGTTCAGATTCGTAAATACCTTATTGTGATCATCCGGATATTCGAAGCTTACTTTTTCAAAAAGGATCTCTCCCTTCGGGTCTTTCAGTTCGACCGCATCCGGCTCGTCAAAGATCTCGATATCCGCATCCACGATCTGCAGAAAACGCTCGATGCCGGTCATACCCCTCTGGAACTGCTCGGCGAATTCGATGATACGACGGATCGTTGCGATCAGTGTAGACACATACAGCATATATGCCACCAGATCACCGGCTGCAATCCTGCCTTTTATCATAAACAGACCGCCCGCCACCAATACTACAAGATACATCAGACCGTCGAACAGCTTGACTGTGGTATTAAATGCCGCCATGTAGCGGTAGGTCAGCTTTTTGATATCCAGAAAGGTACCGTTGTCCTTCTCGAACTTATCATTTTCCACTTCTTCGTTGGTAAATGCCTTAACGACCTTATGTCCTAAGAGACTGTCCTCGATCCGGGCATTCAGTTCGCCGATCTGGTTGCGCTGCTTACGAAAAGCGCTCCGCATCCGGAAATTCAGGATCATGCACACGCCGCACATAAGCGGTACACATAAAAAGATCATCAAAGTCAGCGGCAGATTGATATTTGCCAGAATGACAAAAGAGATCACCGTCTTGATCCCGGCGATGAAAAATTCCTCCGGGCAATGATGGGCGAATTCCGTCACATCGAATAAGTCATTGGTGATCCGTCCCATGATCTGACCGACCTTGGTATTGTTATAGTAGGTATTGGACAGCTTCTGCAAATGATTGTACGCATCTCTGCGCATATCCGTCTCAATCTTCGCACCCATTACGTGTCCCATATCAGACATATAGTAGCTGGCGATGCAGTCCACGATGCGAAGTCCGAAATACAAAACTCCCAGAAACAGAATGGTTCTCACGGACAGTGCTGCCAGATCCCTCAGTCCCTCATTGGTAATGTAACGCATGATCAGCGGCAGTACCAGTTCACAGACTGTAGTCAGTGCCGCACAGAACAGATCCATGCACAGGGTAAAACGATATTTTTTAAAATAAGGTGCAAATCTGCGAAAAAGTTTGCGAGTAGTATATTGTTTATTTTCCATTACTATTAAATTCCTTTTTGATCATTTCTATAAATGTTTCTTATAAATATTTTCCCTCTCCCTGATAAAAACGAACTTTCCCCTTTTGTTCTTTCTTCTGTTCATACAATGTATTATCCGCTGCAGACAGGAAATCCCACACCCGGTTTGGTTCCCTCGGAATAGCACAGACACCACCTACAGAAATCGTAAGCCATGGTTCCACTTCGGAATCTTCATTGGGAATTTTGCATTCCCGGATACCGGCACACAACAATTCCGCATGTTCCATTGCATAGGTCAGATCACGCTCCGGCATTACTACCAGGAATTCATCCCCTCCATAACGAGCCGCATAGTCCTCCGGGAATATTCTTTTCAACGTATCTGCCACTGCACAGATTCCTTCATCCCCTTTTCCATGCCCGTACCGGTCGTTTAGCTGTTTAAAATAGTCAATATCCAAAAATAGAATTCCCAGTTCTTTCTCATTTAATTTGCAGGCTTCAAAGACATCCTCAAGATAACGGTTCAGATTTCGCTTATTGTATAATCCTGTCAGTTCATCATGATCTGCCTGATAAAGCAGACGGTTTCTCTTCCGTTCCTGCTCTTTTTGTTCCTCTTCTGCTGTCTGCAGTCGTTTTCTCAGTTCCATCATATACATGACTTGACTATTCTCTGTCAGTTCCCAACTATCCTTCAGCTGAAAAAAAGTATCCGCACTCTGCTTAAATTCTTCTGTAGTCATCTGATCACTGCAATACCTCATCCGTAGTGACAAAAACTGCAGCAGAAGACTCTTGTTCTGTTCGATTGCTGCTTTGGGTTCCAGGCAGTTAAGTACTTCTTCCATCATTCCGGAATCCTCGACATCCTCAATATACTGCAGCAGATTCTGAATACTGTCATACTCTGAAGAGACCTGTGTCATATCTTCCAGTGCCGACACCGCCTGCCGTACATGTTCCTGTGCCTGTCTATGGTCTCCGTAGCTCTCTGCCAGATGTGCCAGGAAGACGTTGACTGCCAGTCTGGTAGTGCGGATGATCTCCTCACTTTTTCCTGTTTCCTCCAGTCTATGTAGGACTTTGTCCGCATCTCTGTCCATATGCAGATGTAGCAGGCAGCATCCATACTCTGCAAGCATTTTACGGAAATTGATCTGACTATAGGTACTCTGATCACCTGCCAGTTCAAATTCGCGGATGCACTCTGCATAGCATTGAATTGCTCTTTCGTAAGCGCCGATCAGATAATATGCATCGGACATATTGCTCAACACCATGCTGTGCACCATCTTATCATTGTATTTTTCGGTATAATCCAATGCTTTATCATACTGTTCCATTGCCAGAGAAAGATTATTCTGCATATGAGCCACGATACCGATCATGTTGTAGCTTCGCGCCACATGATGCTCCTGATCCGTTCCCAACAGGCATCTGACGCTTTCATCCAGATAATGCAGACATCCCTCCTGGTTGCCTGTTGTCAGTTGATAAAAAGCAGCAAAATAGCAGATCCAGCCGTGAATCCCCTTATCATCCTGTTCTGTCACAGAAGAAAGTGCCCTTTCCAGAGTCTCCCATGTAAATGGAATTCCATCCGCCATCTGTTTGTTCAGACGTTCTGCTGTCTCTAACATCTGCTGTCTTTCAACGTTCATATCTCCTACCGTCCTATGTTCTCTCAATGATCTGCAGATTCCTTGCTGCTTTACCATCTCTGGATCTCTTTGAAATCATTGTATTATTTTATGCCACAGTACGCAAGTTTTTTCAGTAAGTATTTTCCGGAATAAAATGTTTCGCAATATCTGAAAAAATGGTAGAATAGATTTATGTTTCGGAGGTTGTTTATGGAAAGTACATTAACTAACAGGGATTTTCAAGATCTTCATTTTGACAGCATCCAGACTTTACGTGGTCTGGCTGCTCTTTTTGTGATATTTCAACATGTACGTTTTTTGAACTTCGGTTCCTTTGGCGTAGATATATTTTTTTGCATCAGTGGTTTTATGATTATGTTCTCAACACAGAAGGGCACACACTTTTTCTTTCGGAAAAGACTGATACGTATTCTCCCTCTTTATTACCTTATGACGATTGCCACTTATCTGATGCTGGCACTGTTTCCTTCCATGTTTCAACAGACCACACTTCAGCCTTCTTATCTGATCAAAAGTCTGTTATTTATCCCCTTCGATATTGGTGGCGGTGTCATCCAGCCCCTGATGCGTATCGGCTGGACGGTCAACTGTGAAATGTTTTTCTATCTGGTGTTTTTTATCTCCTTTCATATCAGTATGCGCTATCGCGGAATTATCTGCAGCGGATTACTGGTACTTGTCGTAGGCATGGTGCAGTTTTTTTCGCCGTCGATCCAGACCTGGCAGGCTCCGTTGGGCACTGCGCTTGCTCCGGTCCTTACCTTTTACGGAGACCCTTATATGCTGGAATTTATCTTTGGGATCGTGGCTTATTATCTCATACATTTTTTGTATGGCAGGCATTTGGTTCATGAAATCCCCCGGGCGGTCAGCGCACTTTCTGCTATAGCGATTCCTGTGATTTTCTGTCTGCTGGCATTTTTCACCCCCTTAATTAACGTGATCGGGTTCCGGAGACTTCCTCTGTGGGGACTTCCTGCTTTTGTGTTGTTACTTCTGGCTTTTTTAACAGGTCTTCATATTAAAATGCCTCGTTTTACCGTATTAACCGGTAACATCAGCTATTCCCTGTATCTGATGCACTATTATCCGGTCATGCTCTTAGACCGTGTATTATTTGATTTTTCTACTATTTCAGCGAAGTCCGTCATAGGTCTGATCCTAAGCATTGCTCTCAGTCTGGCACTGGCTTATATGTCCTGGCTTCTGATAGAAAAGAAACTGACTGGGTGGCTTCGTAAGATATTTCTGCACTGAGGTTTCTTATTCTGGGTTTTGTGAGATTTCTTATGCTTTATGATATTTTGTGAATTGTATATGCAATTTGTAAAAAAGATGCACGATTTTTTTGTTGACAATTCCGGTACCCTATAGTATATTATAACTTGTCTGTAAGACATGCGCGAGTGGCTCAGCGGTGGAGCACCTCCTTGCCAAGGAGGGGGTCGCGGGTTCGATCCCCGTCTCGCGCTTGAAAAAAGAACGATACCGAATCGGTATCGTTCTTTTTTTCGAGCCCTGCCAGGGCTCGAAGGTTCGATGTCTACGCTCCGCTCCGGTCCGCGCAGGCCGAGGTCCCCCGGACCTCGTGCGCCGTCTCGCGCTTTTTTCGTGTCTGCATGAAGTTGTAGACAGCTGTAGACAGCTGATCCTACAACGTGTCCCGGTAGGTAGTCTGCCACCTGCTTCTACTAATAGAACTGCATCTGGAAAAATGACGGATTTTTTGAGAAAAATTAATTTGTTGATTTGTGAAAATGGGAATCTAAGGTTGGAAAATGGGAAAATGAACGATCCCAAAAATGATTCGTGTTTATCACGGTTTGAGAGTGTTTGGGAAAAAGGGAACGTCCGGGGGTAATAGTAACCCCGGACTATAATGCGCCATGGCACTCGGACGCAACGCCGTTGGTTCTCGGTGGCTCCGCCCACCTGCGCTTCCAACGCCTGCGTCTGTCGGTGCGTGGACGCATATCATGCCGCAGGAAACCTCCAGTTAAAATAAATTTATTTTTTATTTCTTCTTACTTACATGTAGAAAAAATGGACATCCCTGGAAATTGGAATGTCCATTTGAAATACTGTAACTGTGTATATGTATATTCTGGTGATTATCACTATTTGGTTTATTTACTGTGATTATATTGGAATGTATGAATTTGAATATAACTGTATTGGTGATTGAGGGGAAGTAACCTCTTCATATCCTCCCCTGTCAGAATACGTTGAAAGCGATGCCGTATTAGCATCGCTTTCAGTGTTAATAATGATATAATCACATTCTACCAGCAGGTGCCGTAGAAGGATCATCCAAGGGTGTGGCAGGAATGTCACCCCATGGATCCGACTCGTTTTCTGAGGAATCATTATTGGTGCCTGCGGAAGAGCTACTGCCTCCGGCAGTACTGCTATCGCCGTTGACTAACTTATAAACTAAATCAATGAAGTCCTGACCGGATTTTACATTGTTGATCTGTTCATCTGTTGCTCCTAAGGCTCTTAGGTCTGCTTTTTCCTGTTCGGATAAGGTGTAGGACTTTGCAGATGCGATATCATCCAAAGAATCAGAAGTGGAAGTTGTCTGTTCTACATTATCCTCATTGGCTTCGCCTTCAGAGGTCTGGGAGTCGTTCTCGTTTATTTCTGATTTACTCTGTGATTCAGAAGTAGTAGTGTTCTCTGCATCTGGTGTGAAAGTCGGTTTAGGTGTTGCTGTAGGCTCCGGGGTGGCTTCCACAGTAGTTTCTGTCGATACTGTAGTCTCTGGTTCTTCGGTAGTGCTGTTGCCACAGGAAGCAAATGATAAAACACTTATTGTTATCAATGATAAAATGATTTTTCTTTTCATAATACTCCAATCTGCTACAATTTTTACGGATTTAGAACATTATAGCACAAAACAATAAAATTGAATAGTTTGCGGACGATGGTATAATTCGATATCTACGCTCCAGAACGCCTGCGTCTATCCGCACAGTGGGCGCCATATGGTATCATATTGTTCTACTCCCACTTATAAATGATGAATGGGAACCACTTGGGTTCCCATTCGAATTTACTGATTCAATTTATAATTATTGTGCCATCTTCATCAATCGTTAGCCCATCTCCAAATTCTCCGTTTTCATACATTCTTTGAAATTCTCTGTCATCAGCGATACCCATTTCTTTTATGTCATATCCGGTGAAGAAGGTTCCACCTGGTAAGTAATCTCCTAGGTGGAAGACTTCTCCATATCGTGAAGAACCTTCTTTCATGTAAACTGCGTAGCTTTCTTCTGAGCCTGCTCCCTTACCTGTGTAGTAAACCCAGCACCAACCCATAGTTCCATCGGCTCCCTGAGATTGTGCATAGCCTGTCCATGCCTCTTGACTTCCATATTGTTCACAAATCTCTGCGTGCTCTTTTTTGCCAAGGGCAAAGGCGGTGTTGGCATCCATGTTGGTTGTCTTGGGATCTACATCTTCCGGATCTACATCAGGATAAACGATGTTCTCGGTAATTTCATCTGTTAAGCTATCTTGCCCTGCTATTTGATAATAAGATAGTGTCATGGATGTAAAGAATCTGACTGCTTCACCTTTTGTGATTGCCGCATCCCAATCTTCTAAGTCTGATTCTGTAACTAAACACATATTAATTGCTGTCTGAAACGTTCTATACATATCAGATGGAACTCCCTTAGCCGGATCAGAGATTGCATCTAAAAAGCTGATGTCTCCTGCATCGGATACGGTTGATATTGTTACATCTTCAAGATAGGTGTTATTCTTAAAACCATTGTTATCCATATATGCCTGGAAGTCTTGGCTATAATAGTTTGCTAACAGATAAATGAACTCTGCTTTTGTCATTGCTGATCCAAAGGTTTTGTCATTTAAACCATTTGATGTGTTGAGGTATGCGTATTCATCCATCGGTGCTGCGAAGTTGGTATATTGTGTTTCACCTACTTTTGCTGTGAAGTCTGCATCCTCGTCTGGTGCCTGTGCTTCATTTACCGGAGTCATTGCTCTCATTATTAACGTCATTGCCTGTGCTCTTGAAAGGGTGGCATCACCATCAAACTGTCCTTCCTCTTGGTCCGGAAGCAATTCAAAGTAGGCATTGATCGTTGCATAGGGAGCATTGACATCATCTACATCTATGTCTGTATAATTTTCTGCTGCTATTTCACCAAGCTTTGCAAGAGCAATCGGCATCATCATATAGCCTCGAAAGTATTGATTTTTTATTGCTAAAAGCAACGTGATATTCTGGTCTGGCTGTGTTGTTAATGGATTCGTGTATAAGTTACCCTCTTTGTTGCCTGTGGTTCCTGTTACTTCTACATATTCCTCAAAGGCTGCTCTTAACTCCGGATATGTTTCTAAACTTGAGAGTTGCATCCATGGGAGTGACTCTTTTTTTAATTCTTCTGTTTCCTCCGGCGCTGTGGTTTCTGCCTGTACAGATTCAACAGTAGCAGGGATGGATTCATTGTCGGCTGTGGTTTCCTGCTTTCCACAGGAAGCAAAGAATAAAATACATACTGCTATTAAGGCTAAAATAGGTTTTCTTTTCATAAATGCTCCAATCTGTTACAGTGTTTCTGAGTTCAAGGTATTATAACACAAAAAAAGTGAAATGCACCAACCTTTGGAAGAGGTGGTGCATTTTTAAATTTATTTATATTTAGTCAAGATGTATTACATAAGCCCCATCTTCTTCTGTAACCTCTAAGCCTTCTTCCTTTGCTCGTCTTACTATATCCTCAGCCATGAATGCATCCCATTCATCGTTGGTTCCGCTAAATGGTGATCCTGTTGGCATCATATCTCCCACATGATATATTTTGCCATATTCCGGATCCCCTTCTTTCATATATACTGCATAGGATGGCTGATCACCTGCTGCTTTGCCATGCTCATACACCCAGCACCAGCCGTCTGTATAGTCTGCACCCTGTGATTTTGCATACAGTGTATATTGATGTTCTGCATCCCAGGCACCATTGATATCTGCCCATTTAGAAGCCCGGATTTCATTTACATCATCATAACCGTTGTCTGTATCTGCATAGGGGTCTTTATATGGGGAACACAACCAGGATCCGTGATTCGTCCAATAATTATTTGCCATATCAATAAACAGTACCAGTGCATCCGCTTTTGTCAATGCCTCATTCCAATCTTTGAAATCCGCTTCTGTAAGATATCCATTCTTGATCGCTAATTTAAAGGTCTCATACATATCACCGGGCACACCCTTCGCCGGTTCAGCAACAGCTTCTTCATATGCGATATTCCCCCCGTCAGTTAATGTGGAAATGATTACATCTGAAGTATCTGAATACAAATCTGTATAACTATTTTTTTCCATACCTTTCAGATAATCGTCATGAATATAATTCGTAACCAATACAAGAAATTCTCCCTTGGTCATCGCATCATTAAAGCTCTGCTCATTTAGTCCATTTGATGTATTAAGGTAACTGTATTGATCCATAGGTGCTGCAAAATCGGTATACTTCGATTCGCCCACTTTTGCAGTGAAGTCTGCATCTGTTTCCGGCTTCTGCACCTCATTGGCCGGAGTAGTCGCACGCATCAGGAACGTCATTGCCTGCGCTCTGCTGAGCACTGCATCTCCATCAAACTGTCCCTCTGTCTGATCCGGAAGCACTTCAAAGTAGGCATTAATGGCTGCGTATGGCGCACTTATATCATCAGCTTCTATGTCCGTGTAAGTTGCTACTGCCATTTCCGCAAATTGTGGTATTTGTCTTAAATTCGTCAGATACGGAGACACTACTGAATTTTGGGTCGCCATGTACAGCGTCGCATTCTGTTCTGCCTGTTCTGTCTCCGGATTATAGTAAATGGTTCCCACTTTACTGCCTGTCTCTCCTGTAATTCCCATGAATTCTTCAAATGCGGTCCGAAGTTCCTCATGTGTTTCCAGGGACGCAAGGGGCTGCCATGGTAAAAGTTCTGACGGTGCCGTATCTGCATTACTTTCCGTTTCCCGGACGGCTTCCGTTTCCGCAATTTCCATAGTAGCAATTGTAGATTCTTCGATGTCTGTCATTGTTTCCTGTTTTCCACAGGCAGTCACAGACAACGCACTTATTGTAAGCAGCACGGCTATTACTTTCTTTTTCATTTTTTATTTTCCTTCCGTTTTTATATCATGAGCTGTAAGCTTAAAAGAAACAAGAAAAAGGACGGCATCCCTATTGACTGACAACCGTCCTTCTATGATTATTGTTCGATTTTATCTGCATATTTGATCCGGTAGATTCTCCGCAGGGAATCATTGATACGTTCCTCGGAAATGGTGCCATTCTGTACAGCTTCCAGTACGCCGTTGTAGGCTGTCTCAAAGTTCTCCGGTGCATAAATCATGTCGCAGCCTGCCCGAAGTGCCAGTACAGCTGCTTCATCCGCTCCGTAGTAATTTGCGATAGCTGCCTGATTCATTGCTCCGGACACGATCACCCCATGGAAATTCAATTCATTTCTCAAGATATCTGTCACGACAGCACTTGACAGGGAACAGGGCGTGTTATCACCCGTCAGGGACGGTGCAGCCATATTGCTGACACTGATCATCTTGGTTGTGCCATTATCTATACAATTCCGGAATGCCACAAATTCATTTGCTCTGAAGTCCTCAGCACTTCTGTCAGTAGTTGCCATGCCGTCTTTGGTATTCTGTGTCGTACTGCCGATGCCGGGAAAATGTCCTATACAGGATGTCACTTTCTGTTCCTGCAATCCGGCCTGCATATAGGATACAAAAGAAGCTACGGTATCAGCCTCTGCACCATAGGAACTGCTGCCTGCCGCATTACCGTCTACCACTTTCAGATCTGCCGAAGGTGCAAAGTCAAGATTGAACCCCAGTTCTGCCAGGTAAGTACCTACTGTTGTTCCTGCGGTATATGCATTATTGGTATCCCCGGCAGCCCCAATGGCCTCGGGTGAATCAACTTTTGTACCAAGTCCGGCTTCCGCTACAGCATCTGTACCACTTCCCTCTCCGTCAATTGCTATAAATAAAGGATAGCTGGTATACAGCTTCGTATTATCTATCATTTGTTTCAGCTGATCTGCAGACTGTATATTTTTGGCTGCATATACAATACCGCCCACCGGGTATTTGGACAAAGCATCTTTCGTCCCGTCTCCTGCCTGTATTGCTGTAGACACACCGGTAATAGATTCCGGGGTAGTAATAAACAATCCCGCTACTTTATCCTCCAGAGGCATATTCTGGATAATTGCTTCATCAATAATAGTATCCAGTTTCTGTTCATCTGTCAGTTCCACCACGGTCTCTGTCTGTTCTGTCGGGACTGTTATTGTTTCCTCAGAAGAAAGCATTTCGTCCAGTCTGCTCTGCTGCTGTTCATGATTCCTGCTCGTACTGGTGATCTTGCTTACTGCAAATACAATTCCCACTGCCATCAGTAATATCAGAATTCCTACAATAGAATATGCCACAATCTGATTTCTCTGTCTTCTCTTTCGTCTGGTTTCTCTTCTATCCTGCTGGTTCTGTTCATTGGTATCCATTCTCATAACTCCTCTATATGTACTGTCTCTCTATTGTACATGATATCGGTAGCTTTTTCCACTGGAAAATTGTACAACTATTCAGAGCCAGGTAAAAAATAATAAATAGGCGTCGAATGCTGGCATTCGTAAGACCATTTTTTAATTTTTATTTGGCGAAGTAGCCTCAGATGAGCAAACAACAAGCAATCTTGTTGTTCAGAAAAGCATCGAAGATGCGATTTTGCGAATGAGGCTCTGAATAGTTGTTCCATCTGAATAGTTGTTCAACATTAAGAGAGCGTACCGATCATTCTTTCAATCAGTACGCCCTCTCAGACTACAGGCTCCAATGGCTTGCCCTCTCTTTCTTAAATTTGATCTTCCATTTTGTCTTTTGTTCTCTTTCCACTTTTCTTTTGTACGTATGTACTGTAATGTGAGATAATTCTTATCTTCTGTTGTTCATTACTTTTTCTTCTGTGTACTTGATGTTCTCTATGTAAATTGGTTCTCTTTGGTAGTTCTATTCAGTTGTACATCATGGAAGATTGTGGTAGGACTTTAATTGTTAGGTGGACTATACCTCTCTTTCTATAGATTCTTTTGTGCTTCTCTCCCAACCTTCTTTGTTGGGTTGTTCCGTTTCTCTTTTGTTAAGCTTAATATACTACAGGGTTGTGTATTTGTCAACACATTTCTTTAAATATTTTAGTTTATTTTCAATATTTTTACTAGACTGGTATATTTTTACATTTTTTGATATTTTTCGACATATTTTCTGTCTTTTTGAAAAAGAAAAGGGCAAAAGGCGCGCCGCTGCCGGGGAAAGTGTAACGAGCCATGCCTGCATCCGCCAAAAGCCCTGGCGGGCTTTCGGCGGATGACGGCTGTCGCCGTAACAATCCAAAAAAACACCCCATTTGTTGAGTAAACTCACAAATGGGGCATTTCTTTGTCTTGATCAGGCTCGTTACACGGCAAACTGGCTATTATACAGGTTCGCATAGAAACCGCCCTGTGCCAGGAGGGTTTCATGGTTGCCCTGTTCGATGATGTTTCCGTCTTTCATTACCAGGATGACATCAGCACTCTGGATGGTGGAGAGGCGGTGGGCTACGATAAAGCTGGTACGTCCTTCCATCATTTTGGCAAATGCGTTCTGGATCCTGATCTCGGTACGGGTATCGATGGAGGAGGTTGCCTCATCGAGAATCAGCATGGGAGGCAGGCACAGCATGACTCTGGTAATACATAAGAGCTGTTTCTGTCCCTGGGACAGGCTGCCGCCGTCCTCGGTAATCACGGTGTCATACCCCTTAGGCAGACGTTTGATAAAGCTGTGGGCATGGGATGCTTTGGCTGCTGCGATGATCTCTTCCTCAGTAGCGTCCGGTTTACCCATGCAGATGTTGTCACGGATGGTACCGGAACGCAGCCAGGTCTCCTGTAATACCATACCGTAATTGGTACGGAGGCTTCCTCTGGTGATGTCACGGATATCGGTGCCGTCCACTTTAATGGAGCCGGAGTTCACATCATAGAAACGCATCAGCAGATTGATGACAGTGGTCTTACCGCATCCGGTAGGACCTACGATGGCAACTCTCTGACCGGGTTTTACCTGCAGGTTAAAGTTCTGGATCAGCTTCTTCTCCGGTACATACTGGAAATATACATTCTCCAGATCCACATTGCCCTGGGCTTCTTCCAGTACTCTCGCATCCTTCGTATCAGGTACCTGAGGCTCCTCGTCGATCAGTTCAAAGATACGTCCGGCACAGACAAAAGCATTCTGCAATTCTGTTACCACGCCGGAAATCTCGTTGAAGGGCTTGGTGTACTGGTTCGCATAGCTTAAGAAGCAGGACAGACGGCCTACACTGATGCCGCCCTTAATGGCCACAAATGCGCCGAACACACCGACACCTGCATATACCAGGCTGTTGACGAAACGGGTCGACGGGTTCGTAATAGAGGAGAAAAAGATGGCTTTCAGAGAGCATTTCTGCAATCTGTCATTGATCTCTCCGAACTGGCGCTTCACCGCCTCCCCTCTGGAAAAAGTATTTACAATCTTCTGGTTGTCGATCATTTCCTCAATCAGAGAGGTCTGCTCACCTCTGGTCTCGGACTGCTCCTTGAACATGGAGTAGGTCTTGGTGGCAATAAATTTTGCTACCAGGAAGGATACCGGAGTGATGCATACGACCACCAGTGCAATAGGCACGTTGGTCACCAGCATGAATCCCAGGGTGCACAGGATCGTCAGCACACCGGTAAACAGCTGGGTAAAGCCCATCAACAGACCGTCTGCGAAAGTATCTACATCCGCAATGACACGGCTCACGATATCACCGTAAGCATGGGCATCCAGATATTTTAAGGGCAGGATCTCCAGCTTTGCAAAAGCGTCGGTACGGATATCCCGGATCACATGATAGGTAATATAGTTGTTGCAGGTGTTCATAACCCACTGTCCCACAGCTGTAATGATCATGACGATGGCAATTTTCTTCATAATAGCAAAGATGCCGGGCATATCCACCTGTCCCTTGCCGATGATCAGATCCACCGCATTGCCGGTGAGGATCGGAATATACAATGTCAGTATTACCGTCAGTCCAGCTAATAACAGAGACAGAATCAGTGCCGGTGTATATTTACGGATATATTTCAGTACACGCTTCATGGTTGCTTTGTTATTTGACTTCTGCATTACTGAACACCTCCTCTCTGCTCAGGATACTGGGAATAATAAATCTCCTGATATACCGTGCAATCCTTCAACAATTCGTCATGGGTTCCCATGCCTGCGATCTCACCGTCATCCAGAACGATGATCTTATCCGCATGGCGGATGGTGGAGGCACGCTGGGATACGATAAAGGTCGTGGTCCTGTCTTCCAAAGTACGGATTGCTGCACGGAGTTTTGCATCCGTTGCATAGTCCAGTGCGGAGGCGCTGTCATCCAGAATCAGGATCTCGGGATTTCTGACCAAGGCTCTTGCGATCGTCAGACGCTGTCTCTGTCCACCGGAGAAGTTTTTACCGTTCTGTGCCACAGTTGCATCTAACTTTCCGGGCTTACCGTCTACCACTTCCGATGCCTGTGCAAGCTCCAGTGCTTTCCACATCTCCTCTTCGGTAGCATCCTTTTTACCCCATTGGAGATTGCTGCGGATCGTTCCCTTGAACAGAACCGCCTTCTGTGGTACGACACCGATACGCCTACGCAATTCCTCGTCACTCATGGTCTTAATATCTCTGCCTTCCAACAGGATCTCACCCTCTGTTGCCGGGTAGAAGCCGGGGATCAGGTTCACCAGAGAGGTCTTACCGGAACCGGTACCTCCGATGATACCCACGGTATCACCGCGGTTTACGATAAAGTTCATATCCTGTAAAGTGGGGGCACCTGCGCCCTGATAGGTCAGGGAGACATGCTTGAAATTCAGGAAGGGTGCCTTTTTATCTACCTTATCTGCCAGCTTCTGCTCTTGTGTATTCTTCTCCGTATAAGCAGCATCCGCCCCGATTTCAAATACGGAAGCCACACGGTCTGCACAGGCCAGTGCCTTGGTCATGGTCACGATCAGGTTCGCCAGCTTCACCAGCTCTACCAGGATCTGGTTCATATAGTTGATGATCGCCACGACTTCACCCTGGCTTAAGTTACCGATGTTGACCTGTACCGCACCGGTATAGATCAGGGCAATGATAGCACCGTTTACGATGAGATAAGTCACAGGGTTCATGCAGGCGCTGATCTTGCCTACGAAGATCTGCATGGCAGACAGTGCTTCGTTATTCTCCCGGAAACGCTCCTCTTCCTTTGCTTCCTGATGGAACGCACGGATGACGCGGACACCGGTCAGATTCTCTCTGGTAATGCCTAACACCTGATCCAGTTTGGACTGCACCTTTTTATACATGGGAATCGTGGATAAAATAATACCGAATACCACGACGGACAATAAAGGGATCGCCACAACGAAGATCAGCGCACATTTCACATCGATGGTGAATGCCATGATCATGGCACCGAATACAATGATCGGGGAACGTAGGAACAGACGTAAAGTCATATTGACGCCGGACTGCACCTGGTTCACGTCACTGGTCATACGGGTGATCATGGTGGAGGTTCCCGCCTTATCGATATCCGTAAAGCTCAGATCCTCAATATGATTAAATAATGCCTGGCGTAATTTGGTAGAAAATCCAACAGCTGCCTTGGCTGCGAAAAACTGTGCCGTAATGGAAGATGCCAGTCCCACCACGCCAAGCAGAAGCAGGAGCAGTCCCATTTTGCCAATATAGCCCATATTCTGATGGGAAATACCATAGTCGATGATATTCGCCATTACCAGAGGAACCATCAGTTCGAAAAAAGCTTCCAGCAGCTTGAACAGCGGTGCCAGTATGGACTCTTTCTTGTAATCCTTCAGATACATCATTAATCGCTTCATAAGATCCTCATTTCTATGCACTTTTCATGCAGTACACATCTGTTTTTCGTACTTCTACTCCCTTATACTATTTCCCGTTTTCCTTCGTTTTTACACTTCCTGTGATCCGTAACAGACTGACAGAGAATACTCTGCTTCCAAAATCTGTTCCCGGAAGCAGATCTGCTTTTCCTTCCATTTGCGCTCGTCGGAAAAGTCTTCTCCCACGACACTGCCGATCCCCTGGCCGGTATATTTGCCGTAGGCTTCTTTTCTGCTCCACAAGCGGTAGAACAGCTCGGTCCGTTTCTCCACGTCCGTCTCCTGCAGCAGTCTCCACTCTTCCTTTGCGAAAAAACGCTCTGCCGTCCGTTCTTTGTAAGGGATCCATTTCTGGATATCCACTCCCACTTCTCCGTCGCTGACCCCACAAACCACATAGTCTCCGGAATGGGACAGATTAAATTTTTTCGGGAAATTTACAATCTGCGGTTTGCCCTGTTCTCCATATTCATAGGAAAAAGAGAAGGGGGATGTCTGCTCACTGAGCATCCGTGCCTGCAACACTGCAAGCAGTTCATCCTCCTCCAGGAACAGGATATCAGTATTCTCAATGCCTTCTGTCAAATCCATTGCTATCTTTTGCAACAGCATCCCGGCACCGAGACTGGCTGCTTTTGCTCCGATGCCTTTCAGTCGTTCTGTTTTTTTACGCCGCACTGGATCCACGCATTCTGCCGCTTCCCGTAAGAACTTCCGCCTTGTCTCATCCTCACCGGGATACAGATGCAATACATAAATTCCTACAGTCATGTTCTTCTCCCATCGAATCACTACATCCATTCAGCATAAAGGCTGTCGCACAAAAAACCATGCGACAGCCCTTTTATTATTCTTCCGGCTTTGCGGTAATTGCCAGATGCAGTTCGTCTAACTGCTTCTGCTCTACCGTGCCCGGTGCTCCCATCATAATATCCATGGCATTCTTGTTCATGGGGAAAGGAATGATCTCACGGATGCTTTCCTCACCACAGATCAGCATGATCATACGGTCTACGCCGGGAGCGATTCCTGCATGAGGGGGTGCTCCGTAGCAGAATGCGTTGTACATGGCAGGGAATTTTGCCTTCACATCGGCTTCACCTAAGCCTACCAGCTCAAATGCCTTGATCATGATCTCGGGATCATGGTTTCTCACTGCACCGGAGGACAGCTCTACGCCGTTGCAGACCAGATCGTACTGGTATGCCAGGATTTCCAGAGGATCCTGATTGTTCAGCGCATCCATGCCACCCTGGGGCATGGAGAACGGGTTGTGACAGAATTCCAGTTCTCCGGACTCCTCACCGATCTCATACATCGGGAAATCCACGATCCAGCAGAACTCATAGCAATCCTTCTTCATATGTTTCTCGCTGGCTGCACCTAACAGCTTTCTGTAGACACCTGCTGTCTTCTGTGCTTCCAGCTTCTTGCCTGCGGCAAGACCTACAAAGTCACCGTTCTTAAGGCCTAACGCCTTGATGACTTCTTCCTTGCGGTCCTGTAAGAACTTGGAGATACCGCCTACGAACTCTCCGTTCTCATCTACACGGAACCAGAAGCCCTTGCGTGCAGTCTGTACCTCTACCTCTGCACAGATTGCATCGATCTGCTTACGGGTAGCGGCGAAATCATCTACTACGATAGCCTTTACGGTCTGACCTTCAAAAGGAGCAAAGCCGCAGCCCTGCATTACTTCCGTAGCATCGGTCAGCACCAGATCGATACGCAGATCCGGCTTATCGGAGCCGTACTTATCCATAGCCTCCAGATAAGGGATGCGTACGAAAGGAGCCTTGGAAGCTTCTTTATAAATGCCATACTTTTCAAATACGGGAGGCAGCACCTGCTCTACAATGGAGAATACATCTTCCTGGGAAGCGAATGCCATCTCCATATCTAACTGATAGAATTCTCCGGGAGAACGGTCTGCTCTCGCATCCTCATCACGGAAGCAGGGAGCGATCTGGAAATAACGGTCGAAACCGGATGCCATCAGGATCTGCTTGAACTGCTGGGGTGCCTGGGGCAGAGCATAGAACTTGCCGGGATGATTTCTGGCGGGAACCAGATAATCTCTCGCACCTTCCGGAGAGGAACAGGTCAGGATAGGAGTCGTGATCTCCATGAAGTTCAACGCATACATTCTCTGACGCAGTTCTGCCACAATCTGGCTTCTCATCACGATATTTTTCTTCATGTTCGGATTTCTCAGATCCAGGTAACGGTATTTCAGACGGGCATTCTCGTCTGCATCCTTGGACTGATTGATCTCAAAGGGAAGTGCATTGTAAATACATTTTCCCAGAATCTCGATCTTATCGGGCACGACTTCGATCTCACCGGTGGGCAGATTGGCATTTTTGCTGGAACGCTCTCTTACTACACCTTCCACGGAGATGGTGGATTCCTTGTTGATGCCATCCATGACATTCATCATTTCCTCGGTCTCTACGACCAGCTGTGTGGTTCCGTAGAAATCACGCAGAATGACAAATCCGAGATTTTTGCTGACTTTTCTCATGTTCTCGAACCAGCCGACCAGTGTGACTCTCTCACCGACGTTGCTGATCCGAAGTTCATTACAATTATGTGTTCTGGACTGAATCATTGCTTATGCTCCTTGTCTGTTGCTTTTATCTCTTTAATTCTTCCTTATAGAATTCCACGAACTCTTCGTAGCCTTCCTTATTCAGCTGTTCCTTTTGGAACTTCTTGTTCTTGTTCATGCGGGCTACCAGCACCTGGGTACCATCCTTACGGGCTTCCTGCGCCTGTGCGATCACTTCACACAGTCTCTGGCCGCTGACACCTTTTTCAATCAGGTATGCTACCTGCTTCGGTCTCGTAGGCACCTTGAAACCTCTCTCCATAAGCAGCATGATGATACGCTCGAAGCCAATGGAGAATCCGCAGGCGGGCACATCATTGCCGGTGAATTTTCCTACCATCTTGTCATAACGCCCACCGCCACCGCAGCTGCCGCCGAATTCCGGCATAGCGATCTCAAAAATGGTTCCGGTATAATAGGACATGCCTCTCACCAGTGTGGCATCAAATACGATCTCAAAATCAGAAGCCTTGGTTGCTCTGACACTGTCCATAATCTCTCTGAGACTCTGGGCGATCTCCGGCTCTAAGAATCCTTCCAGGGTATCTGCCAGATAAGCCACACCGTCCTCTGCATTTCCCAGATCCAGAAACAGATTCAGATACTTATCCACACATGCCTGATCAAATCCATTCTCTAAAAGCTCCTCTTCTACACCTACCATTCCGATCTTGTCCATCTTATCCAAAGTAATGAATACGCTGTCATAGGACTCTTCGGGGAATCCGCTGTAAGCAGCCATCGCTTTCAGGATACGGCGCTCATTGATACGGATCTGGAAATTCTTAAATCCAAGCTTACCCAGTGTAGTGGTCGTTGCCAGGATCAGTTCGATCTCTGCTAAGTTAGAAGGCTCACCGAGAATATCGATATCGCACTGCATAAACTGACGATATCTTCCTCTCTGGGGTCTGTCCGCTCTCCATACATTGCCCATCTGCAATGCCTTAAAAGGTGAAGGCAGGGATGCCGCATTGTTGGAATAATAACGTACCAGAGGCACCGTCAGGTCATAACGCAGACCACTGTCCACTACCTCTTCCTCTGTGGTTGCGGCTGCCACATTCAGTTTCTCACCGCGCTTTAAGATCTTGAAGATCAGCTTCTCATTGTCACCGCCCTGCTTACTGCTTAAGTTCGCAATATTTTCCACGCAGGGAGTCTCAATGGAAGTAAAACCGAATTTGCCGTAGGTGTCCTTGATAACGCTGATCACATAATCACGGATCTGCATCTCCTCCGGCAGGATATCTTTCATGCCCGTTGTGGGCTTCTTGCTAAGTGCCATGGTTTTCTACCCTTCCGCTCTTGAATTTATATCTTATATATGATACTTTTTTTCCGTTTCCCTGTCAACCCTCCGCAGTTCCGCTTCTGTCACAAATGCAAGCTTTTTCCCTTGCAGATTCATTTCCCGATTACTCTACAAAATATTTGCAGCCGCAGAGATTCCCACTTTCAGGACACCTGCCAGCACCATGACCCAGATAGGATTCAGCTTCGTCTTCTGAAGCAGCAGCACACTAATTCCAAAGATCACCACCATGCTCCACTCTGTTCCCGTCAGGGAGATTGTCTCCCCACTTCCCCAAAACGCATTTTTAAGGATCAGGATTCCCGCCGATGCGATCATGGCCACCACTGCCGGACGCAGAGATTTTAAGACTCCCTGCAGCAGATCCATGGTCCGGTACTTCAGATACAGCTTTGCAAGAATCGTCACAATAATGCAGGACGGCAGGATGCACGCCACCGTAGCCACAATGGCTCCGGGAATCCCTGCGATCTTCAGACCCACAAATGTAGCGGAATTCACCGCAATGGGTCCAGGTGTCATCTGGGATATGGTGATGAGGTCGGTGAACTCCGACATGGTCAGCCATCCGTGAGTCGTGACCACCTGCCCCTGGATCAGAGGCATCGCCGCATAACCACCTCCGAAGCTGAACATTCCGATTTGCAGAAAGCTCAAGAATAATTGCAGATAGATCATTTTCCGGACCTCCTTTTGGCAAGAAGTATCCGGACCACACCCAGCAGTCCACAGACGATCACGATATAGACCACATTGATCTCCAGAACACAGGCTGCCAGAAAAGCTCCCAGCAGAATCCACAGAGACACCGGATCCTTCTCCTTTACGATGGGCGCACCCATATCATAGGTCACGGAAGCGATTACCGCACCCACTCCGGCCTGCATGCCGGACAACATCTGTGCTACATAATAATTGCTTCGAAAGGCATTATAGCAGACAGAGATCACCGTTATGATCACGAAGGGCGGCAGGATCGTACCAAGGATCGACACCAGTGCGCCAGAAATCCCTGCCAGCTTATATCCTACGACGATAGCACCATTGACCGCAATGGCTCCAGGGGAGGACTGGGCGATTGCCACCAGATCCAACATTTCATTTTCTTCGATCCAATGGTATTCATCCACGAATTTCTTCTTCATCAGTGTGACAATAACATAGCCCCCACCAAAGGTAAATGCACTCAGGTACAGCGTGGATATCAATAATTTCCACAACACTTTTTTCCCAGATTCTTTATCTGATTTCACAATGGTCTCCATTCTATTTCCCGGTACTTTCTTTCAGGGTACCTTCCATTTTCTTGATATTGCTCCTTCACAGTCTTGTCATACCCAGCAGTACCAGTTTTCTCAGCCTGCCATATCCTGTGTATTTTCCTCTACCTTGCATATATTTTTTTCCTTGTTTTCTTCATTTCTTTCTTCCCTCGCTGCCTGCATTATCATGTTGCATTTTTCAACACTCCAGACACACAATATGATCTGGGCGTAACCAAAAAATACTGCCGGTGTCCGGATCAATGTCACCAGTCCCAGTGCCCAGACTCCCAGTCTCTGTACGAAATCCCACGGGAAATACCGCAAAGACATTAAGGTAAGCAACGCTGCGATTCCCAGCCGGATCACATCATTTCTTACGGTAATCTTTTTTCCCTTTACAAAGCTTTGATAGAGTAAAAACAGCAGACATCCCAACAGCAAAATCCCCATGCCCGGATTTCCGTTCCTGTGAAAATAGGTACTGAATAATCCACCTACACTGTATCCTCTCTCCATAATGCTGGCATACTCCAATCCGCTTTCTGCAAAGGCTCCGTCAAAAAGCCAGTACTTCCACACATAGAAAGTCGGATACGCTAATAGCATTCCGGCGATTCCTGCCAGCGGATATCTCCATTGTTTTTCACAGACTCCGGCGATTGTGATCAAAAACAGCAGAATCAGATATGCCACACCGTCTTTTCTTCCAATAATTCCCATACCTGCCGCTGCAAGGGCACCGTAGATAAGTTGTCCCCTCCAGTCTGCGGTCTTTTTCATATATAACAACATAGTGACCAGAAAAGGTACTAACATCCAGATCATGATCTGTATCCAGCTTCTGTTTTTCAGCACGATATTAACATGAAATGGCAGCAGAACATAGATTGCCATCCCCACAAATGTCAACCAGGTTTTTTCCGCAGATTTTTTTAAAACACTGTGGAACATCCACCATGACGTGATACATGTTGCAAGCTGGCTCGCAATAATACATATTTTTTCAAGCATCATACCTGTCCGCCTCCCGTCATAAAGGGTTCCTCATTGTACCAGTAAAGCGGCTCCGATTGAAATGTTAATCTGTTTTGAAAATATACTGCCTGCAAAAAGACCACAGCAACTACAGCAAAAATAAACCATGAAGATATTTTCTTTTTCGTTATCCACAATCCTGAAATTGCAAGCAAGCCTGCTCCCACTATCACATATAGCAAAAATAAAACATATTGATTCTTTTCATACAGCAATGCCAGTGCTGCCGGATTTCCCACACCAAGCATAACACCCGGCAAAACCCATCGTTCTTCCTTCCATGTCCTTGCAAGCACCTCGTAAAATACCAGCACTGCAAACAAAATCAGTCCAAACTGAAGTCCTTTGTAAGCCGTCATTACCGGGAATCCGATCCGGCGCATGATTGCCGGAAGCCAAAGATAGCACAGATGCCAGAACGGCACTTGCCCGATACTTCCACGCCGCACATATTCTGTCTCCTGTAGACATTGCAACACTTTTTCCCCCGGGATCAGCCAGGTTGCTGTCAATGGTATACTTACCAGCAGAATAATTGCCACGATGGATGCAGACGTCCATTTTTTCTCTGTTTCCTGCTTTACAGCTATTCTCTCACGGAGGATCCACAGAATGTCCATCAGCAGAAACACTGCCGCCACAATTACAAACAGAATCCGGTTCCCGGCCGCCGTTCTGTCCACCTGTACAGAATATGACATCGGTACTTCTTCCGAAAAAGGCTGTAGTGTAACGCATGCGGCCGGAATCGTTGTCGTCACATAATAAATGACTTCCTTATATTGTGCTCCGGAATACATTTTTCCACGATTGCCTCGAAGAGAACGATAAACACTCACTCCAGCATCCAGTCCGATATCTATTCCGCTACCCACGCCTTCTTCACCTTCTGCCAGGACACAAACACGGTATACTCCCGGTCTCAATTCAAAATCACTGCTGTCATAATAGCCTGTTTCCGCATTCTTTGTAAAAGAATCATTCCCACATGTAAATACATTGGTCGGAGCACGCAGGCATATCAGAAAAAGCACTGACAATATTACGACTTCCGAAAATAAGAAGACTTTTTTCATTCGTATCTCCTTTTATGTACCAGCCATATCGCAAAGGCTATCACGGAACCCAATGTGATCAATTCCGACACTCTCCAATACCACGGTTCCGTAAATTTCACAGTAATCCGGCCACTATACCCGGCAGGCACCCCGACCAGAAGCAGATGATTTTCTCCATCGGTGATTTCCGCAACGTTACCGGGAGGTTCCAATACACTGTATCCCTTGTACAGAAAGATCGGCAATTTTACGGTCTGTGGTTCATCCGAACTGTTCTCACAGTAAAAGTCCACTTGCAATCCTTTTTTTTCATAATTGCTGAGCTGAATAGCATCGCCGGCCTCGGGTCTTGCAAAGGAAAGTGTTCCGCTGTCCGTTCCGTAGACAAGATATTCTTCTCCTGAAATATAACCGAATCCCATGCTTTCTTCATTATACAAGTGCATCACATCCACTGCCTCATCTGAAGAATCAATCAGATAAACGTATGATGTAGCTATTCCAACAACTGCAGCGACCAGCCCCATCCGATAAAACACTTCCTGATGATGTTTAAAAAAGCTGATCAGATATCCGGCAGCCGTCACAAGAAATACTGTTGCCCAGCCGATCCAGCGGTAGGGGAACTGCAGGCTGCTGATCAGCGCTGATGCCGCTCCGGAAGTGGTCTGCAGCCAGTCCCACGGAAAAGAATCTGTAGCCATCCATAACATTACGCATCCCAACACCGCCGACTTTATCGCAATATCCTTCTCTGCTCCTGTCTCCTTAGAGAAAGCTCCGAAAAACAATAACAGAAAAAAAAGAAACGCTCCAAAGATCAGAAATATTCCGGGGCCTACCGGATATGCATATTGTTCCAGGTCATTGGAGGATACTCTTTGAATATTCCAGAAAGTCTGGATTTCCTGAAGAAAAGTTACTCCTCTGCTCTGAATCGTCCGGGCGGAAGCATGCCTTATTTTTACATCCTGCGTAAAAAAATAATCCAAGAACGGAATCAGATACCACAGGCTCAATCCCAGAGAAAAAAACGCTCCCTGTACACATTTAATAAATCGTTCTTTTTCAAATAACTGCGGCAAATACCACAGGCAGAGCATTATCGTAACCAATGCGGTCATTTCGCAGGACAGAACATGGGTCTGGATCAGTCCGGCATAGCCTGCGCCCAATACCATCCAGCTATTACGAAATTCCCTTTTCTTCGTATCTGCGTTAAAAACAAGATAGATTCCATACAGTACCAACGGCAGAAAAGTAAAAGCACTGCCTTCTCCTACAGCTCCGGTCGTTAACAGCCGGAACACTCTGAACACAGACAATGTATAAAGTCCGCTGCACACCATTCCAGTCACATCATCATGAAATAATTTTGCAAAACAATACCATGCAATTGCTGCCGTCGCAATATTCAACCCGACACAATATAAAATATAACTTTCCGTCACCGTAAAACCCACCATGCGCAGAAGCGCCGGAAAATACAATAACAGATTACAATAAAAAATACCATTGGCATAACCATGGTCAAATACCCACCTGGGCTCCAGCCGCACAGGGAACTGCCCAGTCAGGAGTCCATCCTTAACGCCTTCTATACGCTGTAAATGATAGGTCAGATCCGCTCCAGAGATCATGCCATCGTACAAATAGGGAATGGATGCCAGAAAAGCGATCACTCCTATCCCGAAGATTACTACATGTCTCCTTTCTTTTTCCTCCTTTTGCGCATCTTTTTTCTGATACCATAAAGTCCACATTATCAATGCTGAAATTGCCAAAAGAATCGTCAGGTATCTCGTCCATAACAGATTGGTCTCTACAATTCTCAGGTTCCCCGTAGTAAGACTCTCCTGTCCGGAATAATCGATGGTAACCGAAAGTTCCTGCGTTGGTTCAAACAGCCAGAAATCATACGAGGTATGATCCAGTGCCGCATACATATGCTCTCCGTTACATAACAAACCACCATAATATACCGTGCCGTCTTTTACATTGCACATGGCATTGGTATCTCCTGCACTTTCATACGACAGTTCCACCCGGTAAACACCTATCCCCAAAGGAATATGCTCATAGACTGTCAGACCCGTGCAGGGTTCTCCCTCTGCGAACTCATACCTGCCAGTGTAATTCCACTCTCGATCCGGCATCGCAATACGGATCACACAGACCAGTGACAATAACAGTAATATTCCTAAGATCGTATATCTGATATAAGGTTTCCTGTTCACCCTTATTTTTCTCCTCTGATGCATTTACAAATCATTTAAAAAAAACGCAAAAATCCATAATGAGTATAGCATAAAAAAAAGATAATGAAAACTCTCTTCATTATCTTTTTCCTGTATTTATGCGATTCTTATGCCTGTTCTGTGTGATGCTCCACATGTTCAAAGGTAAATACATTCAAAAACTGTTTTGCTCTCTCTGTCTCCGGATGTTCAAAGAATTCTTCCGGAGCAGCCTCCTCCACGATCTTCCCCTGGTCAATGAAAATAACTTTGTCCGCTACTGCCTTTGCAAACTGCATCTCATGGGTGACGATGAGCATGGTCTTGCCCTGTTTTGCCAGATCCAGCATAACATCCAGTACTTCTCTTACCATCTCCGGATCCAGTGCTGCGGTCACTTCATCGAACAGCAGGATTTCCGGATGCATACAGAGTGCTCTTACAATGGCAACTCTCTGTTTCTGTCCGCCGGACAGCTGTCTGGGATAGCTCTTCGCCTTGTCTGCCAGTCCCACTCGCTCCAGAAGCTCCATAGCCTCCTTCTGCGCCTCTGACTTATCACGCTTCTGTACTTTAACCGGTGCCAGCGTAATATTGTCCAGTACCGTCAGATGCGGGAACAATTCATAACTCTGGAATACCATGCCGATCTTCTGACGCAGGGTGGTGATATTTTTGCTGCCCTTGCGGATATCCATACCCTGTAGCTTTATCGTACCGCCCTGAATAGGTTCCAGTGCATTGATACAGCGAAGCAGTGTACTCTTACCGCAGCCGCTGGGTCCTACCACTACCAGAACATCTCCCTGCTTTACTTCCAGGCTGATTCCATCCAGAATCTTCTGGCCTTCATATTCTTTTGTCAGATTTTCTATCTTCAACAATGTCTCTGCCATGTTTTCACTCCATTCTCATTCCGACTCCGGTTCCATTTCTAATTCCACTTCTTCTCCAGCACTCTGGCCAGTACGCTGAAAGGCCAGCAGGCAAAAAAGTACAGAACGAATACTACGAGAAATACTCCGAATGCGGCATTGGGGCTGCTCATACGATTGGCCTCAATGATCTGCTGTGCCACCTTTAACATTTCCACCACACCGATCATCAGCACCAGGCTGGTAGTCTTGATCATACGGGTGATCAGGTTGATGGACAGTGGGATCAGTCTCCGCACGGTCTGCGGAATAATGATATACAGATAGGTCTGTATTTTACTGAGTCCCAGTGCTTCACTGCTTTCATACTGGTGCTTCGGGATACTGATCAGGGCTCCACGCACCAGATCTCCCATCTCTGCGGTGCCCCACAGGACGAAGACAATAACGGATGCCAGCTCTCCGGACAGATTCCAGCCCAGCGCTCTGGTAGACCCGAAATATACAATAAACAAAAGCACCAGCTGCGGCATAATACGGATAAATTCCAGATAGACCCGGAATACAGCCTTCACAAAACGGTTCTTCACCGTCATCAATGCCCCCACCAGAATGCCTAACGGCATACTGATCAGAATGGATACGATACTGATCTTCATGGCTACCCACAGTCCCTGTAACAGGCGGAGCATGTTCGTGCCTTTGAATAAAACATCAATCCCCAAATCCGGCATAACGCATCCTCCTCTCCACCAGAGATCCCACGATAGATACCGGCAGCAGGATCAACAGATAAAATACCACCAGGAGGAACAGGCTCTCCGTAGTCTTATAATAGAGACCGATCAGATCCTTTGCCGTAAACATCAGATCCATCAGACTGATGGCACTGAATACACTAGTCTCCTTCAACAGGAAAATAATATTCGCTACAAAGGCCGGGATACTGGTGGACATTGCCTGGGGCAAAATCACGAATCTCAGCACCTGCCAGGAATTCATTCCCAGGCTGGTGGCACTCTCACCCTGGATCGGTTCCACCGCTTCCAGGCCGCTGCGGAAGCTTTCTGCCATATAGCTGCCGCCTAAGAATGCCAGACCGACTACACCACACAGCTCCGCCGGCATCCGGATCCCGATCTTCGGGAATCCATAATAGATAAAAAACAGCTGTACCAGAAGCGGTGTATTACGGCTCAGCTCCACGTAGACCGTTACGATCCATCGAAGCACCGGCACCTTATAATATTGTATTGCCGCACAGATCAGTCCCACCAGAATCGTAGACAGGATTCCCATGACACCGATCTTCACGGTAAGCCACGCTGCCTTTTCATACATGGGCAGATATTTTCCTATAAATTCCCAGTTCATTTATTTCTTTCCTTTCAAGGAGCTTTCCAACAATCGTAACTATTCAAAACCTTATTCGCAAAATCGGCTCTGAACAGTTACACACAACTTTTAGATTATAACAAAAGAAGTTCCCCTTTCTATCATTCTATTCCGATCCGTACCTTATTGTGCGCTTACCTTGCCGCCCTCTACTACCAGGCTTTCCTCGTAATCCAGGCCATAGGTGTCAGCCAGAGTAGCCTCGTAATCTGCATGGAAGAAGTTCTCTTCACCAAGGCTTGCGATCTCATCATTGATCCAGTCAAGCAGTGTGGTATTGCCCTTGGATACTGCAGGTGCAATGGTATCTGCGCTGCCCAGGGAAGGAATACCTACGGTATAGCCCTCATTCTGCAGTGCAAATGCGATAACCTCGGTATTGTCGTTTGCCCATGCTACGGAAGTACCGTTTTCAAATGCTTCCTTAGCGGTTGCATAGGAATCAAACTTCTGTAAAGGAATATCAGGATAATTTGCGATCAAATAGGTCTCTGCAGTAGTTCCGGAGATCACGATAATGGAATCATCTGCATTCCAGTTGTCCAGGCTTGTGATCACATTGTCATCCTTGGATACTACGCCCAGTGCTACATTCATATAAGGAAGAGCAAAATCAACTTCCTCTGCTCTCTCGGGAGTTACGGTGAAGTTGGCCAGGATCACATCCACCTTGCCGGTCTGTAAATATTCGATACGGTTGGCTGCCTCTGTAGATACGAAGTTCACATCTACGCCCAGATCCTCACCAAGTCTTCTTGCATAATATACGTCATACCCCTGATACTCACCATTCTCATCCACATAGCCGAACGGATTCTTATCTGAAAATACACCGATATTGATCGTACCGCTTGCCTTGATCTCATCCAAAGTACGATATACTGCCTTACTTCCTGCGTCACCATTAGCAGCACTTCCTGCGTCTGTGGTACCGTTATTGCTGCTTCCGCATGCGGTCAGCCCCAGTGCCAGTGCTCCTGTTAATGCCAGTGCCAAAACATTCTTCCACTCAAACTTCTTCATAATCCTTTTCCTCCTCTTCGATGTCTCATTTAAGTATCGAATCAACTTATGGGTAGGATTATATCCCCTATTTCATACTATGTCAATAGGAAAACAGTAATTTATTTTTTCTTTTTGCGAAGGACTAAAATCAATGCTATAATACTATTGTTACTTTTGATTGTAAACAGACCTTGTAACCGGAATTCCACAAAAGATAATAAAGGATAACATATGAAAAAACCGATTTCACGTTTCTATCTGCTGTTGATTCTCGTTCCGTTACTGTTGCTGACGGGCATGAGTGGCTATTACTTTCTGGAAAAGACTGCTGCAGGCAGCGATGTTGTTGTCGTTCCACAGACCTCTGCACCACCTTCTGCCACACCGGTTCCCGTCCCTACGCCGGAGCCGACCCCCACTCCCTTCCCGGAGCATGACATTACGCTCATGGCTGTCGGTGACAACCTGATGCATCTGGGGATCGTAGCCAGTGGAAAGCAGGAGAACGGTACCTATGATTATTCCATGCTGTTCGATGGGATCCGCCCTTTTCTGGATACCGCAGATGTGAAGATCATCAATCAGGAAACCATCATGGGCGGAAATTCCCGGGGGTTTTCCGGATTTCCCTATTTTAATTCTCCTACTGAGGTCGGGGATGCGATCGCAGATGCAGGCTTCAATGTGGTACTGCACGCCTCCAATCATACCGCAGACCAAAAACTGGACGGTCTGTTATACTGTGCGGATTTCTGGAAAACCGAGCACCCGGAGATACTGGTAACCGGTATTCACGAAGACGTTTCACAGACAGATGACATTCCGTTACTTACCATCGATGATGTCACCTTCGCCATCTTAAATTATACCTACGGTGCCAATACTGAGACACTCCCCTTAGATCTGCTGGGACATCTGAATCTTCTATGTGCCGTAAATGAGAAAAATGGACAGATGGACTTCACTACGCTGAACCCACAGGTCTTAGAGGATATCTCCCGTGCAAAAGAACTGGCAGACATCGTCATCGTCTGTCCTCACTGGGGGACCGAGTATTCCTCCAAAATCTCAAGCTATCAGGAAAAATGGGCACTGGAGATGACCAAAGCCGGTGCCGATGTCATTATCGGAACCCACCCTCATGTAGTAGAGCCTGTGGAATGGATCACGGCTGAAAACGGCAACGAGGCTCTGTGCTATTATTCACTGGGCAATTATGTGTCCACCCAGAAAAATACTCTCAGCATGTTAGAGGGCATGGCCTGGCTGACTTTTCATGTTGCAGAGGACGGTGTCTCTATCGAGCGTAAGACCACCGGTGTAATCCCTCTGGTATGCCAATACACCTCCGGACCGGTACGGTTTGAAAATGTCTATCTGCTGGAAGATTATACCGAAGAGCTGGCAGCCTCCCACGGCATCCGCAATTATGCCGGTGTGACCCTTCATCTGGAAGACCTGCAAAAATGGAGCAACGAGATCCTCGGTGATTTCGTACTCACCAAAGATCAGGCGCTCCATAATTTCAAAACCAATTCTATTAATCAATAACGTTTCTCATACCGATGATGGGACTGTAATCCACAGCACTGATGATGACACCTTTCCGCGAGTTGGCGGAATGGATGATCTGTCCATCACCAATATACAGTCCCACATGGGTACAACTTTTCCCACCATTGGAACTATAACATATGATATCTCCGGGCTGCAGTTCCTCTGAACTGATGCTGCGTCCCGCACCGGAATACTGACCTCCCGGCGTGCGGCTGATGGAATAGCCAAACTCCGCATAGATAAAGCAGGTAAATCCCGAGCAATCCGTTCCTCCCGACAGGCTGGAACCACCGTGTACATACCGGTTACCGAGATACTGCATGGCATAATCAATGATTCCCTGTCTGAGCTCCGCATTGGAGGTATAGGTAGTAGTGGGAAGTGTGATGTTCGTAATCACCTCCGGTGTCTCCTGCTCCGTACTTTGCTCTCTCTCCTGCAGTGCTTTCTGTGCTGCAATCTCTGCCTGTTCCTCTTCGATGGTCTTCGCATAGATGAATTCTTCGGAAATCGTCACATATTCCGCAGAGACATAACCTTCCTTGTCTTCTGTATACTGTACCTTCAGCCATTCCCCGTCATTCTCAAGGATCTCAGCCTTCTCTCCGTTATCAATATAGCCGATCCGCTTTGCATCCACAGCCGGTTCCTGTCTCACATTCAGACGGTCTGCGGTAACAACAGCATATCTGGTCACATAATTGTCTACTACCTCAGCTGCAGCATCTCCGTAGATGAAGAACTCAGCTTTGATATATCCTTCCACATTTCCTGAGACGATCTGGAACCAGTCCTGATCTTCTCCCGCCACACCCAGGATCTGCGCTACGGCTCCATCATAGATTTTGCCTACTACGGCACTGTCCGTATTCGGTTCGGTTCTCACGTTCACATAATTGGTCACATTGGCAATGGCTAACGATGCATACTCGTCTTCATTCGTGTCCTCCACGGATGCTTCTGCCACAGGAACATCCGCAGGATCTGCCAGTTCTCCCACTGCCCTGGGGTCCTCGGTCTCACTGCCCTGTACCGCCAGCAGATCCTCGATGGTGATCTGTCCGATCTCCGGGATCGGCTCGACACCAATCTGGTGTATTTCTGCCGCATGTACTTTCTGTACCGAGACTTCATTCTGTATTTTTAGTTCTCCGGTGCTCGCTGCTGTAGTCAGGCTCATGCCTGCCAATGCTACCACCAGTGCCATTACAACTCTTTTCTTCATTTCAACTTCCTGTTTTTCACTTCTGCAAATTAATCTGTTCCACCATGGATTCCGCTGTGGTTCAAAAAACTTCTGTCTCCGGGCTGACCGCTATGTCCCTGCGGCGATATTGGTACGGGTCACCTTTTTGAATTTCCTGACGAAATCCGATACCTCGATATAGAACTGTCCGTAGGTCTCGTCCGAGGAGACATTGATCAGGTCGCCGGTTCTGGTCTTCTCACCATTCTCCTGATACTGGAGGGAAAAGGTACTGTAGGGGTTTCTTAAGAGAATATACTTCTTCCCGTCAATCTCTTTCGCACCCATGACCGTATAGGCGTGCTCGCCGTTCAGACCGTCCTCCTTGCCTGCTTCGTCCTTAGATCCGGCATTATAGACATAACCACGCTCCTTGGCGGTGCGGATCTCTTCGAACAAAGCGTCTTCGTTCTCCATGCCCACAGGCTCCTGGGAGATCCCAAGGAGCCGCTCCAGAAACGCTCCGCCCTCGCCGTACCAGAGCGACTGGTAGCCCTTGACATTTTCTTTTCCCACAAATGCACACGCCTTCTCTATCATCTGCATCCAGAGTGCACCGGAAGACAATGCATCCGCCCCGGCAATCCGGGGAATCTCCTTGCTGACACGCACATAGATCGGTGCAAATTCCGTCTCTTCGATGTCATCCAGCATTTCAATGTCCTCCATCAGATCTTTCTCCAACTGGTCTTCCTGTAACTCTCCCTCCGTCACTTCCTCCACAGACGTTTCTTCCTCAGGCTGTTCCTTTGCCTTCTCGACCACCCTTCTCTCATAGAGCCGGACCACCACACTGTCCCCCTCATCCACGATACAGCTTTTCAGGATCTCCGGTGAAAACTCCACCAGTCCGGCAGTGGATGCCATCATGTAACAGTTGGAAACCAGACGCTGCTTCAGGTCATTGACCGTGGGCTCATGGGCAAACAATGGGGTATCCTTCTGGTCGCTCCAATACGTCAGCTTGCGGATCAGGGCGTTGCGCGTAGACCCACTTTGGCCCGTACCGGCCTCTTCCGGCCGCTTATTCCGGAAGTCAAGGATCTCCGCCCCCTCCGGGACCACCAGTGTGCCGTTTGTCATTGTGTCAAAATAGGACTTGACCCCCAAAAGTGCCTCGCGGATCTGTTCATTATTCTCCTGTTGCAAAGCCTTCTCAACCGCTTTCCGCGCCGCCTGCAGATTCTCTCTTTCCCGGGTATAGCCGACCCGGTATCTGGTCCCCTGTACATACTGCCCGATCAACGCCACCGTATCCGGCGGTCCGCCCGCCGCCTGCAGACTGCGGTTCAATGCTGCCAGACGGTCTCTTGACTGGTAACTTAGCTTATCCGAATCCGTGGAGATAGCTTCTTCTCTTGTCCGGTGGATAGTCTCTGTCTGCTGCCCGGCCTGCGGCATTCCCAGTTCCATGCGCAGTTTCCGCAGTTCCAGCCTCCTGACATCCTCCTGTAGTTCCCGGATCGTCTGCTCCAGCTCCGCCGTGTCTCCGCCGTCTGCCAGTTCGGCCTTTTTGGCCGCCAGAAGATAATAGGCCTGATAGCGTTGCTCTCTCAGCCGCAGATCCTCCAGCCATGTGGGATCACTGTTCGGGTCTGCCTCGGCATCTTCCCTCAGCAGATGGATCTGGGTGCACACCTGCTTCATTTCCTCTGCCGTCAGCTGTTCCTCGGGTGCCGCCGGAAGTTCTGCCGTCTCCGGCTCATACTCACTGACCAGTCCGTACCAGTTATCTATCTCCTGCTGCGTCAGCTGTGATGCCTTTTGTTTATCGGCCAGGATTTCCCCGCTCAGGAAAACTCTGTTCTGTTCACAGTACACCGAAAGTCTGTGTGTAAATGCCTCCACAATCGGTGCAAGTGCCTCCAACCGCTGCATGCCAGCCGTATCCTCGCTTTCCTCATACAAGCCTTGAAGCTTGTAATAGCTGTTGATCAGACTCACATATTCCTTAAAATTTGCACGGATATTGCTGCTCACAAACATTTGCGGTGTAAAACGGTACTGTTCCAGAAACCGAAGCTGAAGCTCGGGATCATTTTTTGTCGTCTCCTGCTGAACCTGCGCCAGTTGTGTGTGAATTTCTTCTGTATAGGCAGTCGCTTTGCTCGTCAATGCCTTGCTTCTGCGGAGTTTCTCCTTCTTCTCGGCATTAATGCTCTTTTTTCCCTTGCCGGATGTCCCTCCAAGTTCGGCAGTATCCTTCATTTCCGCAGTCTTTTCCCTATATAATGCGAGCGAATCCGGCTCCGCCGTCTGGTTCGCATAGCTTTCCTGCGTCAGCTGCAAAAAGCGCTCATCAAACGCCGTCGTCTCTATCGTCTGCTGCTCCTGCGTGTTGATCTGAAGCTTGTGTTCCCGATCCTTCTGCAGCTGATTGTCCATCATACCCTTTCCGTCCATTCTTGTCCCCCTTATACTCCGTCATTTCCAAAAATTCCACTGCAAAAACAAGTCGTCTCTTCTGTCTGACCAAAAAGCCGTTCAAACAACACCTTCGCCTGTGTCGTGGAAAGTGTCATCCGCACCATCGTCTCTGGCGCATATAATCCATCCAGATGTTCTATGGCACAAGCCAGCAGCCTTGCAAGTACTATAGGATTACTCTGCATGATCCAGCAATAATCCAGCGCAATTCCTTTCTCCTGTCTCCGCAGCAGTACCGCTCCCTGCACCTCGCCGCCCCTTATTGCCACGAAACTCGCCGGTTCTGCGGAAAGGTACGGCTGCATCGGCAGAGCCAGCTGCTCCTTTAGCCATTTTTCACATATGCCCCGTTCCCTTACGGACAGCTGCCAGATCGGACGGACTCCTCTTCTGTTCGTCCTAAGCTGTGGCAGCAGTTCCTCGTTCAACTGCCGGAGTGTGACTGTGCCTGCCGGGAAAGCAACTGTGTCAACGAAGAAACCGTTATCCCGCAGAAAAGGGGTCAGCAGACATCGCTCCCCCTCTTCCACATAAGAGACGGAAATTTCTCTTTCTTCAGAACGGACCTCCTGTACAAAGCGCCGTATCAATGCCGTGCCAAGCCCAAGGCGCCTCGCCTGCGGTCTGATATATATGCTCTCCAATGCAACACTCTGCCCGTCTTTCTCCCATACAAGCGCCCCCTGCGCTTCCCCCAGGAACCAGACGCCCAGCGCATATATTCCCTCTCTCCCGTTCATCAGTTCCACAAACAACTCCTGCGGAATGCAGGCAGCCCAGTCCGCCAGTTCTCCGGGTGACAGCAACTCACACCTCATATCTTCCGTCTCCTTTACCGTAACCTGCCACATCACAGATGTGTTAAACTTAAGTATAACATATGGAACAGGAAAAAACTACAGTGAGAAAATATCTTGCGTTTCCTCCTAAAAAAATATATAACTAGTCAAAAATGTATTGCTCTATTTCCCTTCCTATCGTATAATACTTTTGTTAATTAAAACGCTAATGCGTTAAAGTGTTCAAATGGAGGTATTATATGGTACATTACGTGTTACTAAAATTCAAAGCGGGAACTGATGTGGATGCCATTGAGCTCAATATGCGTGAAACTTACCGCCAACTGGAGCTGGAACTGCCTTTTTTGACAGAGCCTTTCGTCTGGCGCAACTGTGTTGACCGGGATTCCAACGCAGATATCATGGCCACGATTCATTTGGATAATGCCACACAGCTTAAGGATTATCTGACACATCCGCTGCATGTGGCAATGGCTGATAATTTCAAGGATGCTGTGGTCACCAGGATTTCTTTTGACCATGAATAAATAGTGGGGGCATACATAATGAATAAAAAGAATATTTTCGCAACTTCATATCTTGGTGTTGCCGCCGTATGGCTCGGCGGCCATTTTGGTCCGGGTTTTGCCACGGGAGCTTTCAGTGTCACTTATTATGTAAAATACGGCTGGGTCGGCTTATTCATGCCATTGCTTGCCATGCTGGTTACCGGTGGTGTCATGTTCTATATGACGGAATATGCCCGCAGTCACGGTACCACAAGTTACAAACCGTTTGTTCTGTCCTGTTATGGGGAAAAGGCGGGTAAATTTATCAGTATCGTTTACGATCTGCTCTTTCTGGCAACGGTTATGTGTGCGGGTGGTCTTGCCTTTTCCGGTGAAGCAAATGTCCTTATGAATTTTGGGTTCAGCTATTGGGGTGCAGCCATCCCGACCATTATTATTTCGGCATTGCTCTGCCTGTATGGATCCAAATTACTCTCCAGGGCATCCAAATATATGATGTACGCCATTGTTCTGGTAGTCCTGCTGATCGCAGTATTAAGTCTTGTGTTTGGTCAGTATGATCTCGGTGCCGCTATCGCCGCAGCACCGGTAAGCACCAAAGAGCCCAACCTGCTCTATGCTGTTTTCAGCGCAGTTTTATATGGCTGTTTCCAGTCCACGATCTGTTTTAATGTTATGTCTGTTGCCGATATTTTGGAAGACAGAGCCGCAACAAAAAAAGCAATCATTGCCGGCTATATCATCACCGTCATTCTGATGATCGCCATTGCTTTTACCCTGTTCTGTTATGTTACAGTGATCCCGGATCTCTGTAATCCCGGCGTTGTACCGGTTCCTATCATGGCAGTACTGGGCCGACTGGGATTCTCCTGGCTGACCTATGTCTTCGTGGCGCTGATGACACTTGCAGTACTTACCAGCGCCGCCGGACTTGCAAATGCCGGTTGCGTACGTTTTAATAAACTGTTCTCCTTTATTGAAAATCCGCAGCTGCGCCGTGCAGTCATTACCGTCATCCTGTTAGGTATCGCCGCTTTTGGTGCCTCCTTCGGCATGAAGGCATTGCTTCAGAAGGGTACCAGCATTATCGGATATATCGGTATCCTTGCTCTGGTCATTCCGGCGTATACCATCGTACGTTCCAAAACAAAAAAAGATCACTAATATCTCCTATTAAAATACTCCCCGGATGATTCGGGGAGTATTTTTGATCGGAATAGGCGGCTTCCGTCCCAGATTTATCTGCAGTTCATTAGTATCTTCTTTACATCAGAAATCTCAAGCTTAACATATGCCCTTAGGGCGATTCCACTTGTCCTTACCGCTTCCGCTGCCATTTCATCAAATTTATCCTGCAATATACCTACTTCTGTCAAAGTTGACGGCATCTCCAGTGACCGATTGAATTCCCTGACCTTTTCAATCCCCAGTTCTGCTGCTTTTCTGTCATCCGTCTCCTTTACTCCTTCACTTCAACTCCAAAATAAATAAACGACCGTTTACATTTTTAGTAAACGGTCGTTTATTTGTCGAAACTTTCCCTTTTGCTGATATTATCTCTTTTTATAAATCAGAAGCTCCGGATTTTCACCATTCTTCTCATAGGTACATACCAGAATAAAATCCATACTTGCCAGAATACCAAAGCATCTGTCTCCTCCGAATTCAGACTCCAGTTGATTGCCCAGATAGGTTTTCTGATCATCAAGGAATTTCACTTTTTGTCCATTCGGCAGAGTATATTCCAGATTCACATATTTCCTCACAAGTGCATGCGTTGTGCTTCAACCACCTCCTTATATGGCATGAAAAAAGCACTCTAACCTGTTATTGACTAAAGTGCTTGTAATCCTGTTATTAAATTATTTATGAGTCAGACAAACTTGAATTGAGATTTCACATATTCTAAGGGATTTAATAATTGTTATATTATGTTATCAAATTCCTTACAAGCCCTTGAAAACACTAAGTTTATCGCAGGTGAGCTTTCCCTTAGGCTTTCCCTTATGTTATATCTTCCCATACGAGTTTACGAACTCTGATAAGGGAAAAAATAAGGGAAAGAAAATTATATAAAACAATATAACACAAAATAAAACTGACACGGTGAACTGATTGAAATGCTTCTGATTTTTTTACTGATGATTGAATGATAAGGAGATTCGATACGATGAGAACAATATTTGCAGAATACAATCCTAATCAAAACAGCATTGATGTTTATACCAGTGCAGGCTATATACTCCGTATTGATTGTTGGGAAGCCGAAAAGAATTTAAAAACCACACCTGGATCTGATTGTTCTTTGACATCGCTTGCAATTGATGAACCATTAGAATATGCAAGGTTATATCTTGATGAAAATTTGCAGATGTGGGTAGATGCTGAAGATTCCTTAGAATTATAAAGTTTTAAACTGTGATTTGCAAGTCTTGAAAACATCAGTCATAATGTGTTTAACAGTTCCGATCCGGTTCCAAATGTACTTCGGATTCCCGGAACCGGATACTCCAGCAATTCCCACAAGCTTATTTAGTGGAATATCCACATTAATATGTTTCAGATTATGAACATGTGCATTTCGAATTTTAATCACATTCGGATGATTCTGTTCCTTCATTTTCTTATCCTTTCCGTATAACAATTTTCTTATCCTATTATACAGCAAAAGCGTATTGCCGGTCGTATAAACCACAATACGCTTTTGCCTTTATGAAGCTACTTTGTTACACAATACTCATAAACCATTCCACTGTTTCTGGTGAATAATGGGAAAAGAATAAACTCTTTCCAGTATCAAGTGCCTCGATCTGCTTCATTTAGTCTTCTGTCAGCACAAAATCAAATACATTGAAATTCTTCTGCATTCGTTCTTCGTGCGTTGATTTTGGAATCACAACAACGCCATTCTGAAGCAGGAAACGAAGTGCCACCTGAGCTACACTCTTTCCATATTTTGCTCCGATTTCTTTCAGTACCGGAGTATTGAAAAAATCATTTTTTCCTTCTGCAAACGGCCCCAGCTCATAATCTGTGTATTATGTTTTGCAAGATATTCACGAGCCACTTTCTGCTGCTGGAACACATGTGTTTCCACCTAATTTACCGCAGGAACAACTTCTGCGAAATGTGCAATATCGATATAACGATCCGGATAGAAGTTTGAAACGCCGATTGCACGTGCCTTGCCTGCTTTATAGGCTTCCTCCATTGCACGGTATGTTCCGTAATAATCGCCAAATGGCTGATGGATCAAAGATCCAGATCTTTGTGGTAATGAAAAGTTCCTCTCTTGGCAGACCGCATTTTACAATTGCCTGACCTACGCCTTCTTCAGAGGGGTATTGTCAAGTGTGTATGTAAGATTTTATGAAATTGCTTCTATTTTCATCTGAATCCACTAAACTAAAAAATTAAATCTTCCGCCGATTTTATTCTCCTCCGGTTTGGTAGAATCCCAGTCAATATTTTTGATCTTATCCAAAAGTTCTTCTTTTGAATTTGCCTGAACCGTAGTTTTTCTTACTTCGATTTGCTTGGACTGTTCCTTTTTCTTTGCCTCTTTTTTCTCCTCAGCTTTCTTTTCCTGAAGCTTTTCAAGATATTCTTTCTGACTGGCTGATGATTTTTCTAACTCTGCAAAGAATGTGGTAGTTCCGTCACTATTAAAAGAGATGCCAAATTTTGTAATTTTTGTATCAGTATCTGCATTGCCGTTAGTCTTACCGAATACTCTTTCAAATCCGAACTGGGCATTGATTTCATCTGACATACGCAAGGCTCCCTCAATGCTATGCATTTTTTCTGCATAATACTTCGAATCTGATTATTTACACCTTCAAATCAACCTTGTTCTTTTTTATAACTTCTTTATGCTTTTTCATCGAGAATACTTCTTTTCCTTCCTTTGTATCCTTTGCTTTTTCCAACTGCTTCTGTAGGATTTCTTCGGCTTTTTCACTCATATTCTGGAGAAAGGATTTTACTTTTGAATCTTTATGTCCTATTGCCCATGAACTAATATTTCCATCTTTATCTATTGCCCATCCCTGTTCAACTCTCCATCCAATATCTGCTTGTTGCTTTGCAAACTGCTCATCTAGTTTTTTCATGTTTCCAATTTCTTTTATGTACTCATCTTCTAAGTCTGAATCATTTGCCATTTTTGTTAAAAACTGAGGAGAAATCGCTACATTCGTGGTAGTTGATTTACCATATTTCATCCCCGGACTATAATTTGCTGATACAAAACTATAATTGTCAAATTTTTTAGAAAGATAGGAAAGTTCATCCGCTGCAGTTTTTCGGGTTGTCCCTGTCTTTACACCTTCTGTTTGCTCCACAACCTGCTTTTCTGTGGTTTCCTTAGCATTATTTTTCCGTATATTACCGGTATAAGCATTTGTGTAAATATTAGAGTAATTGTTTACACCTGTAACTGCCATACTAACATCTCCTTTCGTATTACAAAGCTTTCATTACCTTTTATTAGCATAATAATCCCAAATACCATTAAGCATTTTCCGATCACCATCTGATACATTCAGATTTAGCCTTAAATCTTTCCAGTCACCCGAATACTGCTGCGATAATTTCTGGTTATCCGACTGGATGGCGGATAAAAATGCCTGATATGCCGAATTTTGGATAAACCCCTTTTCTTTAGATTTTGCAGTATTCTCCTGGTTCTCACCTATGTTCTGTTCATTTGCTGTCTGTTCACTTCCTTTATGGTAAACTACCGATGGGGTAAAATCCTGTAATTCTGACCAGATTTCTGTTGAAGTTGCCATAAAATTACTGTGATTTTCATATGCCTGATTCAGCATATCCAGTTCTTTTTCTTTGGTTAATTCCTCAATTTTGCCCGATTCTGTCACATAATACTCCGGCTCATAATCTTGTTCCGCATATTTTTCTTCAATGCTGTTTTTCATTTTGTTATATGCTTCTGCCATTCTGTTTACATGATGTTCAAAGGAATCAGTTTTTACACTCTCTGTATCTTCTTTGACAAATATATCCGTCACTTCCTTCTCAAAACGGTTCTGATAATCCATAGAACTGACAGAAGATAAATGCCGAAAGCTCTCCTGCCCCGTTTGGGAAATGGAAAGTGTATCTATGTACTGTGTCATTTTCTTTTCTAATTCTGTTGATGAACTCTGTTTTTTGTATTCTTCGCTGTTTAATTTAATTGCAGAATATGATGAATAACCACTGTGACTTATACCTGTAACTGCCATAGCTGTCCCCTTCCTATACTTCCTTATCTATCTTACTTGACGTTAGAGAGGAATCTTTTTTC
>CAKSAM010000022.1 GCA_934436245.1 uncultured Acetatifactor sp. | reverse complement strand
AGAACTGCGAAAGCCGTCAGTGTACATACGACCATGGTGTCGGCGAAGACTTCGAAGATGCCCCACATACCCTGACGCACGGGTTCCTTTACGTTGGAGCTGGAATGTACCATAACAGAAGAACCAAGACCGGCCTCGTTAGAGAATACACCACGCTTCATGCCCCAGGTCAGAGCCAGCTTCACTCCGGAACCCACGATACCGCCGCCTACAGCGCGCAGACCAAAAGCTCCTTTGAAAATAGCGGTAAATACGGCACCAACGTGGCTGATATTCGCAAAGAAGATCACCAGTGCACCGATGACATAGGCGATCGCCATGAAAGGAACCAGCTTCTCGGTGACAGCTGCGATTCTTTTTAATCCGCCGACGATGACCAGAGCACCAATAATCACCAGAACAATGCCGGTGGCGGTAGTGGGAATGGAAAAGGCGGAGGTCATATTTGCAGCAATCGAATTGACCTGACTCATGTTGCCGATACCAAAGGAGGCTAACAGGCAGAAGGCGGAGAACAGCACAGCCAGTACGGCACCGATCTGTCTGCAGCCCTTATAGGAGCCGAGACCGTCCTTTAAGTAGTACATGGCACCACCACTCCACTCGCCTCTGGAGTTCCGGCGGCGGTAGTAGATACCCAGTACATTTTCCGAGTAGTTGGTCATCATGCCAAAGAAAGCCACGACCCACATCCAGAAGATGGCACCGGGACCGCCGGCTACCAGTGCGCTTGCCACACCGACGATATTACCGGTACCGATCGTGGCAGCCAGTGCGGTGCACAGCGACTGGAACTGGGAAATGGACTGATCTCCGGCCTCCGTATGTTTCGTTACATGCTCATCGTGAAAGATGCCGCCCACCGTGTTTTTGAACCAGTGTCCCAGATGGGATAACTGGAAAAATTTCGTCAGGATCGTCATCAGGATACCGGTACCTACCAGCAATACCAGCATGGGGACACCCCATACGAATCCATTGACGGCACTGTTCACATTCGTAATGAATTCTACCATATACATTTCCTCCTTTGTCTGATCAGGCGTTCCGGCAACATAAAAAGCGCAGACATCCGAAGATGTCCACGCTGACATTGCAACCTGATCTTTATTTCGTTTTTATGTACATCAGTATAACATAGAGAGAAAACTGCCGCAAGAGAAAATTTTTCTTAAAAATTGGGGAACCGATAGAGGAGCCAGGAATCGTCGGGCATGCCATCAACATGTACTGCGACCGGATCCTGAGCATTTTCCCCAACGGAACTATCAAATTCGACAACCTCAAAGAGATCGAAAAGGACGGTGTGCTGGCGGAATATGTATTCCTACAGCTGGGACGGGATCGTACCGCCAAAGATATGATGCTGGATCTTTCTTCTTTAAAAATTTTCGAATGACAGCTAAGAATTTTCTGAGAATTTCCGATATTCTTATATAGGAAAATACAGACACCATGGATGGATAAATAGCTACGGATGGCTGCTTCATGTGAGGCGACCATCCATTTTTGCGTGAAGCGAGAACATCGCATGCCTGCATGAAGATTTGACGGGCGTTGCGACAGGGCGGCAATCACTGCTCAGAGAGGGAGAGTACTATGGCAATAACAGGAATCGGTAACGGAAGGACATTCGTGTATGAGACACAGAAAAGGGTAAACGCAGGGGATCTGCAGAGTGCTATGATGAGTGCAGCTAAGACATCGCAATCCCGTTTCGCAGAGAGTATCGAGGAATCGGCACAGGAGGATGATACCGTGAAGACTCCGGTGACCCGTGGCGTACAGCTGACCCGGCATATTGAGGGAAAGGACAAGGTGCCTTACGGGGAAATGGCTGAGGACGGCGTCATTGAATACAACGGGGTGACCTTCGTCTGTGATTATGAGCACAACCGCCTGACACTGGGGGATACCACCAATAAAGAGGACTGCATCAATATTCCGCTGTCCGGCGGCGGAAGCCTGCTGGTGAACCGGGATAACATTGATGCTCTGTCCAAGGCCATCGGCATGTTCAGCCCGGAGGATGTGAAACGGATCCTGGAGGCGCTGGCAAGGGATAACAAGATCCAGCAGATGAAGAAAGAACTGGATGACATGGAGAACGGCGATGATGTGGATAACAGTGAGGAAGCATCGGAGACCGCCGACACGGACAAGGCAGCGGGAACGGATCCTTCCGGGACGGCCGGAGAGCCGAAAAAAGAGGATTTAAGTCTCATGGCACAGATCAAAGAGAAGATGCAGGAGATCTACGACAAGCTTCAGAACGGAGACACGGATACCAAATTCCAGATTGGCAATCAAGAATTTACGATCAAGGAGTGGGATCATTTCTTAGAGAAATTCGACAGTGTGCAGGATGCCATCCGGGCGGCACTGGAGGAAAAGATCGAAAAGGAAAAGGCAGAACGGCTGGAAGAGGAACTGACAGGTGTGTCGGAGACAGCAGAAGAGCCGGATGAGGTGGATAGTATTCTGGCCCAGAGTGTGAAAACCACGGAAGAGGGCAGTGACCCTAAGACCTGGTATATCACCTGCTTTAGCGAAGATGGCATCTGGTGTAAGAAATTCACCGAAGGACAGGAAGGAGAGGACCTGTGGCGTATGGAATTTACGGATCCTTCCCAGTACCAGAAGGTGTTAAATTATTTACAGAGCTTCGCAGAGGGGGAAGAAGTTCCGCATGCAGAGGAAGAGGACTTCTGGAGAAGATTCCTTGAGGAAGACGCACGGTAGATCCGGCGTCAATCCGGATTTTTCCGATATTCCCGGGGAGATTTTCCGTATACTTTTTTAAACAGATCCTTGAAATAGTTGCTGTCGTTGAAGCCGTATTCCAAAGCAATATCCGTGATGGAGCTGTCGGTGGTGAGAAGTGCTGTCTGGGCGTGTTTGAGCCGCACGTAGTTTAAATATTCTTTGAAGCCCATGCCGGTGATCAGCTTGAATTTCTTGCTGAAATAGGTGGGGCTTAAGGAAGCCACGGAGGAGACTTCTTCCAGAGTCAGGGGCTTGCGGAAATTGTTGTAAATATATTTCGTGGCAAGCAGGATGTCCGCATCCCGGGAATTCAGCAGATCCGGCTCCTTCTCATTCATAACGGAATGCCGCATCAGCATGAGCAGAAGCTCTTCCAGATAGCACCGCTCGAAATACTCAGAGTATTGATCAAACCGGGAATTCTCAGTAAGCATCCGTGAGAGCAGTGAGTGCAGAGTCTCCTGGTATACCGCAGGAACGCTGCCCATAAAGGAATGAAGCTGCAGCCCCTGCCCGGATGGGGAATTGTAATTGCCGGAAGACCAATCTGATAAATGTAGATATTCTGCTTTAAAATAGATCATCACGATCTCGCAGACTTCTCCAGCCGAATACAGCGAGTGATGCAGCTCCCCCGGAGCAATGAAGACCAGATCTCCGGCTTCCATCTGGTAGACCGTATCCTTTAACAGGAAGCGGCAGCTTCCTGACCAGAGATAGTAAATTTCATAAAAGCTGTGATAATGATCAGGCTGCAGAGGAGAGAAATCGCCTCTGCGGCCTTTTTCCACGATGATCCGGTCAATATCTTTTCTGCCCCGTTTTCCTTTTTTGGCTGTAATATCCATGTGTATTCCTCATTTAACTTGTTTTTCTCAGTGTTGCAGACAGAATATCACAAAAAAACAGTGTTTACAAGCAAAATATCCTATAAAATCAGCAGTAAATATAAATTAATTGCGATATTATAATAACTGAAAAAGGAACCCGCCTCTTTCAAAATACTTTTCTCTCTACCCCCTCGGTACACTCTCCCCCCCACCGAGGGGAATTTTTTGTGTGAAAAATCTCAAAAATACGCCAGTCTCGTTACAATGGATTGTGGTTTTTTCAAAGGATTGTTACCATAAGGGTACAGCAGGACGGGGAGAAAACCGCTGTCCGGAAAAGAGGTAGTTTTATGGATAAGAAGAAAACCGGCAATCTGATCAGGGAAGCAAGACAACAGAAAAATTATACCCAGAATGAACTGGGACTGATGTTGGGAGTAACCAACAAGGCGGTGTCCCGGTGGGAAAACGGAGAAAGCTTTCCGGACATCGGCGTGCTGGAGCAGCTGGCGATGGTACTGGAATTGCCGATTGAGGATATTGTGACAGGGCAACGCTCTGCGGATGAGAAGCAGGCGGTGACGGAAGTCGTACGGCTGGCAAAACTGCAGGAGCGGTGGAAACAGCGGAAGCAGCGACAGGTAGTTATCTGTATGGTAGCGTTGGGAATCCTCTTCTGTACCTGTATGACCGGGTATAGTGTCATAATGTTTGTGGAAAATGTGTATGCGATACCGCCGATACTGGTGCTGGTATTACTGTATTTTGGGGTACAGCACAGCAAGACAGACTTAGTTGCCATAGACCGGAAGAGCCGCTGGATCACACTTCTTGCGGGAATCTCACTTCCCATAGCGGTGGTCCCTACGTATGTGATTTTCCTGGCGGTAGCGGACGAGAGACTTTCGCGGGTTATCGTAGGAACGGAGACCGGTCCCATTCTGAATGCGGAATTGATCATCATTCTGATCCTCAATGCGTTGCTGCTGGTATACGAGATCTACCGGATGCTTGTGGGGCAGACCGGATTACATGCCGGCTGCGTGCTGTCAGTGATGGTCATGTACCTGTGCGCAGGATACCGGGATATGATGTGTCGGATGGATGATTTTTCGCATGCACTCCGATTCCTTAATGCGAACACGGGCGTCTATTTGGCGGAAGGACTGCTTTGCATTGCGGTGCTGCTGTTTCTCCGGAAGAGAAGCGAGCGGAAGAAACAGAAGGAAAGTTAGTGAAATCAAAAAATCCCCCGGCCAAATCATACTGGCCGGGGGATTGCATTATTCTTACAATTTTTTATGCCAGAGGGAACTTGAAGTATCTCTTAGCATTGTTATAAGAGATATCGGTTACGATCTCGGACAGAGTATCGTAATCTGCGGGGAATTCGCCGCTTTCTACCCAGTTACCGATCAGGTTGCACAGGATACGGCGGAAATACTCATGTCTGGTGTAGGACAGGAAGCTTCTGGAGTCGGTCAGCATTCCCACGAATCCGGACAGGTTGCCCAGGTTAGCCAGGGAGATCATCTGATCCTGCATGCCGGTCTTGTGATCATTGAACCACCATGCGCTGCCCTGCTGGATCTTGGCAACAGCAGTGGAATCCTGGAAACAGCCGAGGATGGTACCGATCGCCTGATTGTCATTAGGATTCAGACTGTAGATGACAGTTCTGGGAAGCTCATCACTTACGATCAGGGCGTTCAGGAAGTCAGCCATCTGAGCGGAAGGAGCGTAGTTATTGATGCAGTCGTAACCGGTATCGGGCCCCAGCTTCTCGAACATCAGAGTGTTGTTGTCACGCTTACAACCGTAGTGCAGCTGCATAGCCCAGTCAAGCTTGTGATATTCCCTGCCTACGAACAGCATGAATGCGGTCTTGAATTTCAGTTCCTCTTCCTTGGTCAGAACCATCTTGTTCAGTCTCTTTAAGAAGATCTCTTCCAGTTCATCGTTGGAAGTGGGATAGTACATTACATACTCCAGGGCATGGTCAGATACGTTACAACCCATGGATGCGAAGAATGCCATACGGTTCTTCAGGGCTTCCTTTAAGCTTGCAAAGGAGTTGATCTCGGTCATGCCTGCTGCAGCAGCCAGCTTCTCCAGATAATCCAGATAATCGGGCTTCTCGATGTTCATAGCCTTGTCAGGTCTCCATGCGGGCAGAACCTTTACATCAAAGCTGTCATCAGCAGCCAGCTTCTTGTGCCACTCCAGAGAATCAATAGGATCATCTGTGGTACAGATCAGGGTAACGTTGCTCTGTTTGATCAGGTTACGTACGCTCATGGAAGGCTGATGCAGCTTTTCGTTGCACAGGTTCCATACTTCGTCAGCAGTGTTCTTGTTCAGAACGCCGGTGTAACCGAAGTATCTCTGCAGCTCCAGGTGGCTCCAGTGGAATAAAGGATTGCCGATAGCTTTGCCCAGGCACTCAGCCCATTTGCAGAACTTCTCATAATCGGATGCGTCACCGGTAATGTACTTCTCATCCACACCGCAGGAACGCATGAAACGCCACTTGTAATGGTCGCCTCCCAGCCATACCTGAGTGATGTTGTCGAACTGACGATCCTCAGCAATCTCCCTGGGATTGATATGGCAATGGTAGTCCAGAATCGGTGTTTTTTCTGCGTAGTCGTGGAACAGCTTTTTGGCTGTCTCAGTCTCTAACAGAAAGTCCTTGTCCATAAATGCTTTCATTTTAAAATCCTCCATATTAATATGAGTCAGATCCGGTAGGGATCCGGCGACTATAGTGATAAATATACAAAAGGGGTGATTTGCAGCTCCCCCGTGCTGTCATGAATCGTAGTGCGAGAAGAAATCCTTCACACTATTTGGTTGTGCCGCGCTTTACCAGTTCACCTGAAAATACAGTCTTCTTCGGCATCTCGCTTCCGCCCAGAACACCCATCAGCGTTGTGATCAGATGCTGGCAGAGAGTTTCTAATTTATTGTCGATACTGGTCAGTTCCGGATCGCAGCAGCTTACGAGCATGGAATTATTATATCCGATGATGGAGAGATCCTCCGGAATGCGGAGTCCTGTTTCTCTGCCATATTTCAGGGCACCCAGTGCCAGAGAGTCATCAGCGGCGATAATACCGTGAAAAGAGATCCCCTTTGAATAAAGCTTCTTTAACTGGTCAGCCATAGCGGGAATATCTTCATGAGACCCCTGATAGAGCTGTAGGAAGCTTCCGTTGTTGAGAAGTTCTTTTTCCTCCATGGCTGCACGATATCCTGCCAGCTTTTTTTTGCCACTGTAGGATGTGGAATTGTAGAAATACAGAATATCTTCTACACCGGAGTGGATCATTTCCATGGTAGCATTGTACATGGAAGTAAAATCATCCGATACGATACTGTATACATTCGGTGCATCCAAGGCGGCATTCAACAACATGACAGGTACCTGTGCGGCGGCATCTGTAATGTATTTGTTGTCATCTTCCTTTTCATAAATAAAATTGGAACCTACTAATATAATGCCGTCCACCTTTTTGGTGATCAGAAGGTTCATGGAGCTGGCTTTAGTAGCCAGTTCATAACCAGTACAGCACAGAATACTGTCATAGCCGTTGGCACGAAGCTTCTGCTCAATATAATAGATTGCCTTGGCCAAATACAGATCCGAACTGTCGGCACACATGATACCGATGGTCTTCATTGTGTTGAGGCCCAGGCCTCTGGCAAATGCATTGGGAGTGTATTCGTACTGGTTGATCACATCCAATACCTTTTTCTTGGTCTTCTCGCTTACATTGTTGCTTCCGTTGAGTACGCGGGAAACAGTAGCAATAGAGACACCGGCCTTCTCAGAAATGTCGTAAATTGTCATCTGTGGCTTCCTCTCTGCTTCTATGTAACAGGTAACGATGGGTAAGATGATAAGTTATGTAAAAAGCATGTAAGTAGTTACACAAAAAGCTATATCTGAATTATACCGAAAGACTTTCTTTTTTTCAAGATACTTTTTCAACTTCTCCTATGCCAAAAAATTATCAAACTCAAATATTACTGATAAAACCGGTGGTTTCACGAAAATAAAACTTTCTGTTTTTGGTGATTGACGAAACCATTTTTTTGAAGTAAAATGAATCATGAAAGTACTTACATAAACTTACTACAAAACAGAACCAAAGACAGTGCCCCGGACGGTGTAACAGATTCGCTTGTAAGGCGTTCCGGGAAAAGTAAGTGCAGGTAATAGAGCACCGTAGGATGGTGCAGACTTATGATACGCTGAGCGTAGAATGGAGGACAAAATGGATATCTTAAACAAGGCAAAGACCGGTAAAAAGGAAAGACCTATCAAGGTGGTACAGTTTGGCGAGGGTAATTTCTTACGTGGATTCGTAGACTACATGATCGATATCGCTAACGAGCAGGGCAAGTTCGATGGAGACATCGTTCTGATCAAACCCATCGAGTTCGGCAACCTGGAAATGTTCCACAAGCAGGACTGCCAGTACACTGTATCTCTTCGCGGTAATGTAAACGGTGAAGCCAAGATCATCAATAGAGTCGTAACCAGCGTAGCAGACGCTGTAGACACTTACAACGAATATGACAAGTACATGGGACTTGCCGAGATCGATACCTTACGTTTCGTAGTATCCAACACCACTGAGGCAGGTATCGTATATGATGATACCGATAAGTTTGAATTAGAGCCTCCCAAGACTTTCCCCGGCAAGCTGACCAAATTCTTATATCACAGATTTGAGACCTTCAAGGGTGATATGAGCAAGGGTCTGGTAATGCTTCCTGTAGAACTGATCGACGACAACGGTATTATGCTGAAGAAGTGCGTAATGCAGCTGATCGAGCTGTGGGGACTGGGCGATGAGTTCAAGAAATGGGTAGACGAGGCATGTGTATTCACCTCTACTCTGGTTGACCGTATCATTACCGGTTATCCCCGTGCTACCGAGAAGGAAGAGTGGGAGAAGCTGGGTTACGAAGACCACATCATGGTAACCGGTGAGCCGTTTGCTCTGTGGGTTATCGAATCCGCTAAGGACATCAGCAAGGAGTTCCCTCTTCCAGATGCAGGACTTCCTGTGATCTTCACTGACAACCAGAAGCCTTACAAGCAGAGAAAGGTCCGTATCCTGAACGGTGCACATACCTCCTTCGTACTGGCTTCTTACCTGTGCGGCAATGACATCGTAAGACAGTCCATGCATGACGATGATATCCGTAACTTCATGCTGAAGACCATTTATGACGAAGTGATCCCTACCCTGTCTCTGCCTGAGGAGGAACTGAAGCAGTTCGCAGGTGAGGTTGTAAACCGTTTCGACAACCCTTATGTAGATCATGCACTGCTTGCTATCTCCTTAAACTCCGTATCCAAGTGGAGAGCAAGATGTATGCCCAGCCTGTTAGGCTATGTTGAGAAGACCGGTAAGCTTCCTGCTCATCTGACCTTCTCCATCGCAGCACTGATGGCGTTCTATCATGGCACCGAGATCCGCGATAAGGCTCTGATCGGACACAGAGACGGTCAGGAATACAACATCATGGATGACAAGGCAGTTCTGGAGTTCTTCGCAGCAAACTGTGAGAAGGACACTAAGACTTTTGTGACTTCCTTCCTGGGTAATGAAGACTTCTTCGGTCAGGATCTGAACAAGGTTCCCGGACTTACCGATGCAGTCGCAGCATACCTGGATGATATTAAGGCAAATGGCATGAGGGCAGCATTATGCAAGATTTCTTAAAGATTAATGACAATGATAATGTAGTCGTAGCATTAAATACGATTCCTGCCGGTGAGAAGATCACAGTCTCTGTAGGTGACGGTTCTAAGACCGTTACCGCCAGAGAGGAGATCCCTGCAGGACATAAGATGGCGATCTGTGACATTCCCGAGGGCGGCGAGGTCATCAAATACGGTTACCGTATCGGTAATGCCAAGGAGAACATCGCAGAGGGCAGCTGGATCCATACTCATAATGTTAAGACCGCTCTGGGCGATCTGCTGGAGTATACCTACAGCCCCACTCCCGTAGAGGAGAAGAAGACGGAAGACGTGACTTTCATGGGCTTCAATCGTCCCGATGGCAAAGTAGGTGTTCGTAACGAGATCTGGGTCATCCCCACCGTTGGCTGTGTCAACAACGTGGCAACCGCCATCGCAAAGCAGGCCAATGCATTCGTTAAGGGTAGCGTGGAAGAGGTTATCGCATTCCCTCATCCTTACGGATGTTCCCAGATGGGAGATGATCAGGAGCATACCCGTAAGATTCTGGCAGATCTGATCAATCATCCCAATGCAGGCGGCGTCCTGGTACTGGGACTGGGCTGTGAGAACAGCAATATTGATGTATTAAAGCCTTACATCGGCGATTATGATGAGAACCGTGTGAAATTCCTGGTATGCCAGGAGCACGAGGATGAGATCGCAGACTCCGTAGAGATCATCAAGGGTCTGATCGATCACGCTTCCAAATTCGAGAGAGAGCCCATCAGCGTCAGCAAACTGGTCATCGGCATGAAGTGCGGCGGCAGTGACGGACTGTCCGGCATTACTGCGAATCCTCTGGTAGGACGTTTCTCCGATCTGCTGATCTCCAAGGGTGGTACCACCATCCTGACCGAAGTTCCCGAGATGTTCGGCGCAGAGACCATTCTGATGAACCGTTGTGCCAACGAGGAACTGTTCCACCAGACCGTAGATCTGATCAATGACTTCAAGAACTATTTCAAGAGCCATAATCAGACCATCTACGAGAATCCTTCCCCGGGTAACAAAAAGGGTGGTATCTCCACTCTGGAGGATAAGTCCTTAGGTTGTACCCAGAAGTCCGGCAGTGCTCTGGTCAAGGGCGTACTGCAGTATGGCGATACCGTGAAGACTCCGGGACTGAACCTTCTGTCCGCACCGGGCAACGATCTGGTAGCAGCTACCGCACTGGCAGCCGCAGGAGCACATATCGTACTGTTTACCACAGGACGCGGAACTCCTTTTGCATCTCCGGTTCCTACCATGAAGATCGCGACCAACTCCCACCTGGCAGGCAAAAAGTCCAACTGGATCGATTTCAATGCCGGCGTACTGGTAGAGGATAAGACCATGGAAGAGGAGACGCAGGCTTTGTTTGATCTGGTAGTGGAGACCGCTTCCGGCAAGCAGGTATGCAGCGAGGCAGCAGGCTTCCATGACATGGCTATTTTCAAGCAGGGCGTAACTCTGTAAAAGATCATACACAAAACGGCGTTCTTTTGTTACAATAAACGGGCAGGAGAACGCCTTTGTTATATAGGAGGAATCATGACAATTCAGGAAATCAAGGCACTTCCCCGCACGGAGGAAGGCATTTTCGATCTGGCAGCTGTGCAGCAGAGCGCAGGCCTGGGCAACATTTATCAGGCGGCGGATTTGGTGTATCCTGTCTATGCGGCCTATGAGACCACGGAGAATAAAAAAGAAGGCTATCCGGATATCATGGCGCAGATGTGTGTGCTGAAAAAACATGCAGATAGTGAATTTACCGCAGCGAACGGTGCAGATTACACAGCGGCAGTGCTTCATACCGTAGAGCAGATCAGTCCGGAGATCTATGAGAATTACAGAGAGCTTCTGGATGATTTCCGCAGTGCGGTAAAGCGTATGCTGGAGCAGTATTATGATGAGAAAGCGAAGAAGTTCACTATGGACGATACTGCAAAAAAAGTATTCTGTGATGCCGTACAGAAGGCATGCGGGGAATATTTACTTTTAGCGGAAAAATATCAGATGTGCTGACTATTCAGAGACATTCTGCAAGAACGGTTTTACGAATCATGATATAATAACGAGAGGAAACAGCGCATGGAAATCAGACATATTATGCATACTGCCCGAAGTGCGACTATAGAGATCGCAGATGGCGGCAGATATTTTACAAAACAGCCCGTAGAATTACGATTAAACGGTGAGACCATTCTGACCACTGAGAAGACGATCACTTCCCTGTTTGGCCTGAAGCCGGATCAGAAATATGTGGTGGAAGCATATGTGAACGGAGAAAAGCAGGGTGAGGTATCCTTCAAGACGGATTACGAGTATGTAACTCTGGATGTGACCAGATTCGGTGCCAAAGGTGACGGCGAGCATGATGATACCCACTTTATCCAGGCTGCCATCATGGCATGCCCGGTGAACAGCAGAGTATATTTCCCGGCAGGAACCTATCGCATCACCAGTCTGTTCTTAAAGAGCCATATCCGGATCGAACTGGCAGAGGGTGCAGAGCTTAAGGCTTTTACCGACAGAGAGAAATTCCCTACATTCCCCGGTATGCTGCAAAGCTATGATGAGACTGACGAGTACAATCTCGGCACCTGGGAGGGCAATCCCTTACCTATGTTCTCCGGCATCATCTGCGGTATCGGTGCAGAAGATGTGGTGATCTACGGACAGGGTAGGATCAACGGCAACGCTTCGAAAGAAAACTGGTGGAAGGATCCCAAGGTCATGAACATCGCCTTCCGCCCCAGACTGTTTTTCATCAGCGGATGTAAAAATGTGACTTTGCAGGGAGTGACCTTCTGCAATTCCCCTTCCTGGACCCTGCATCCTTATTTCAGTAATGATCTGAAATTCATCGGTGTGACCGTGCAGAATCCCAGCGATTCTCCCAACACCGATGGACTGGATCCCGAGTCCTGCAAAAATGTGGAGATCCTGGGCGTGCGTTTCTCCCTGGGGGATGACTGTATCGCAGTCAAGAGCGGAAAAATCTACATGGGTAGAAAGCATAAGACTCCTTCCGAGAATATCCATATCCGCCAGTGTCTTATGGAGAACGGCCACGGTGCCGTAACTCTGGGAAGTGAAATGGCAGGTGGCGTGGTAAACCTGACGGTGGAAGACTGTATTTTCCGCCATACGGACAGAGGACTGCGTATCAAGACCCGCCGCGGCAGAGGAAAAGATGCGATTCTAAGCAACATCATTTTCCGGAATCTGACCCTGGATCATGTAATGACACCGCTTGTGGTAAACTGCTTCTATTTCTGTGATCCCGACGGCAAGACCACCTATGTACAGTCCAGAGACGTCTATCCTGTGGATGATAGAACACCGCAGGTGAAAAGGATGGTATTTGAAAATATGGAATGCACCAACTGCCATGTGGCAGCTGCGTTCTTCGACGGACTTCCTGAGCAGAAGATCGAGGAGATCTATATGAAGGATATCTCCATCAGCTATGCTGAGGATGCAAAATGTGATGTGCCCGCCATGTCGGAGGGCGTTGAAAAAAGCAGCAAGAGAGGTCTGTTTGCAAGAAATGTTGCAAAACTCACTCTGGATAACGTGAAAATCGAAGGACAGGCCGGAGAGGCCTACGAGCTGGAAGGCGTGGATGAGCTGATCCGCCACTGAATAATGAGCGCAAGAGAGCCAACATGCTTGCATGATTGGCGAACGGCGAATTTGATCATGATAGTTGCGAAGCAACGGTAAGCACCGAAGGTGCGAATCATGATATAATGAGCGTACGCTGTAGTACGGCAAACATAAGAGAATACGGTCCAAGAGCCGTGATCGGAATGGAGGAAATTATGCAGTTAGGAATCCGTTTACATGACACGAAAAAGCTTCCTTTTGAGGAGCGTATTGCCAATGTCCATGAGCTGGGCTTTGCCTGCGGACATCTGGCTCCTGGCAAGGTGATCAGCGAGTTCCCCACCACGGATGAGGCACTGACCCCGGGACTTGCCATGTATATGAAAAATGTATTTGCGAAAAATCAGGTGGATGTTGCGGTACTTGGATGCTATCTGAATCTGGCAAATCCCAACCCGGAGCAGCTTGCGAAAATTACCCACCGTTATATGGCACATATCCGTTTTGCCTCCTGGCTGGGCTGCGGTGTGGTGGGAACCGAGACCGGTGCTCCCAACGAGACCTATACTGCGGTACCGGAATGCCACGGAGAAGAAGCGTTACAGACCTTTATCACCAACTTACGCCCGGTAGTAAAATATGCGGAGCAGATGGGCGTTGTCATGGCCATCGAGCCGGTATGGAAGCATATTGTATATAATCCTGCCAGAGCCAGAAGAGTGCTGGATGAGATCAATTCTCCCAACCTTCAGATCATTCTGGATCCGGTGAACCTGCTGGATTACTGCAATTATAAGGATCAGGTGGCGATCGTGGATGAAGCCATCGACCTGCTGGGTGAGGATGTGGCTATGATACATCTGAAAGATTTTATTCCAGAGGACGGGAAGCTTCGTTCTGTAGGCTGCGGTCTCGGACAGATGGATTATACTTCTGTATTGAAGTTTATGAAGGAGCGCAAGCCCTTTATCCATGCCACTCTGGAGGATACCACTCCGGAAAATAATGTCCAGGTGAAAAATTTTATTCAGGGACTCTATGACAATCTGTAAAGATATGTTATACTCTTACGAGAGTATTCCCAGTAAAATAGTAGGAACAATATAAGTAATTGCGAGAGGACACATGGGAGACTTAGAATTCCGTGTGTTCTTTTTATCATTATAGAAGAAAAGGATTGCACGCATATGTTAAACGAATTTTCCAGAACTGAATTATTGATCGGCAAGGAGGCAATGCAGCACCTGTACGGAGCCAGAGTGGCGGTATTCGGTATCGGCGGTGTTGGCGGCTATGTGGTGGAAGCCCTGGCGCGCAGCGGTGTCGGCGCTTTTGACCTGGTGGACGATGACAAAGTATGTCTGACCAATATCAACCGGCAGATCATTGCCACCCGGAAGACCATCGGTAAATACAAAGTGGATGTCTGCGAGGAACGGATCCATTCTATCAACCCGGAGGCAAAGGTGACGGTGCACAAGTGCTTCTACCTGCCGGAGACGGCGGATCAGTTCGACTTTTCACAATATGATTATGTCGTGGATGCGGTGGATACCGTGACGGCGAAGCTGGAGATCATTATGCAGGCGAAGGCTGCGGGCGTTCCCGTTATCAGCTGCATGGGCGCCGGCAACAAGCTGGATCCGACTCAGTTCCACGTAGCGGATATTTACAAGACCACCATGTGCCCCTTGGCAAAGGTCATGCGCAGAGAGCTGAAAAAGCGCGGTGTGAAGAAGCTTAAAGTGGTATATTCCACCGAAGCTTCCGTAAAGCCTCTGGAAAACATGGAAAACAGCTGCAGAACCGGCTGTGTATGCCCTCCCGGTTCCACTCATAAATGTACCGACAGAAGAGCTATCCCCGGAAGCATTTCTTTTGTTCCGTCTGTAGCGGGACTGATCCTGGCAGGGGAAGTGATCAAGGATCTGATTGCGGAAAAGTAAGGGATTCTACAACAACTGCACAAAAATGTCACAAATTGAAAAATTCAGTTGAGTCGAAGACAATGGTGCGGTATAATTCTTGTATATATTTGATACTTACGGATGGTTTCGTACCGGGTGCTCTCACAGGCCGGTCTGATCTGCGTATATCCGGGCAGTATCATAAATCTTGGGTATTACAAGGGTACAAAGGAGGTTGCTTTATTCATGGCAGTGGTAAAACAGGGACAGAACGAAGGGGAAAACGGAACGATACAATTAAACGGAATCAAGGATCTTAAAGGCAGAAAGGGAGCAAATCTGATTGTAAAGATTCTGGCACTGGTACTGGTGCCGATGCTGGTTATCGTTATTTTTGCTTCGCTGGCACTGGATGCAGTGGGAGATGATACGGCAGAACGTCTGGTGAGGGAAGAACTGGTTGCAACCGAATATGCCATGCAGCTGAATCTGAACAATGCATCGGAAGAGGGATTCCGCTACGAGAACGGAGTACTTTATAAAGGAGAGATCAACTTAAGCGATAATCTGGTATTTCTGGAGACTTTTAAGGAAAATACCGGTGTGGATGTTGCTTTGTTCTGGGGAAAAGAACTTGCTGTATCTGATATCAATGAATCCGGCATCCGGTTGAATGATGCGGTAGCTGATCAGGTGCTGGCGGGAGAAAATTATTACAGTACTTCCGTGAAACTGGGCAGTGAACGTTATTATGCGTACATGACACCAATCTATGGGGAAGATGGTCAAAATGCGGTCGGTATCCTCGCCGTGGCACTTCCGGTGAAAGATATAGCGGCAGTTTACAGTGGCGTGGTTTCTTCCAATACGATTTTTCTAGTGGTATTGCTGTTGGTGTTCTGCGTGTCTACCATATTGGTTGTGACATTGATCTCCAAAGCATTATTAAGGGTGGTATCGAATCTGGATCTGGTAGCTGAAGGCAAACTGGACTTTGCGGTATCCGGTAAACTGATCAACCGTACCGATGAAGTGGGAAAGATCGCGAGAGCAGTGAACTCCGTAGTGACCGGATTCTCCAGGATCATTACAGATATTCATCATTCCATGAAGGATATGAATGCGTTTACCGGTACTTTTACCAGCAATTTTGACAGTATCGGACAGTCGATCTCTTCCGTGAACACGGCGGTGAACGAGATTGCCCAGGGAGCTACCACACAGGCAGCGGATACCCAGAAAGTCAGCGAGAGCATGAACGATATGAGCAATGCACTGAACCGTACTGCTGACAGTATTAGTGCGTTAAGCAGCAGTGCTGCCAACATGAAGGACAGCAATGCAACAGTAGACAGTACCTTGAAGGAACTGTTAGAGATCAGTTCCCATACACAGAAATCTGTGGATCAGGTACAGGAGCAGACCAATATTACCAACGAATCCGCACAGGCGATTCAGGCAGCTACGGATATCATTGCAGGTATTGCAAACCAGACGAATCTGTTGTCCTTAAATGCCAGCATTGAGGCAGCAAGAGCCGGAGAAATGGGAAGAGGTTTCGCAGTTGTGGCGGAGGAGATCCGCGGTCTGGCAGACCAGTCCAGGGAATCTGCTGACAAGATCCGGGGCATTGTAGAGAATCTGATCAGTAATTCGAACCAGAGTGTGGAAATCATGAACGGTGTAGTAGGCGAGATCCATCAGCAGAATGAGAAGCTGGGTGCAACGCTGAATGTCTTCGGCACTTTGAATCAGGAAGTGCAGAAAGTAGTAGGCGAGATCAATGTGATCTCCCAGGAACTGGATCATATTGAAAGCTATAAGACTGATGTAGTAGAAAAAATCGACGGACTGACAGAGATATCCCAGAACAATGCGGCAAGCACTGAAGAAACTGCGGCTACCATGGATCAGCTGGCTGAGATCGTGGAGGAGTGCAGACAGGCTACCGCACAGCTGAATATGATTGCTAATGAATTGAGTGCGAATGCGAAGAAATTCCAGCTGTAGTATTGACCTGTCGGAGTAAATAAAGGAAATGAGGGGCACTGTTGCAGAAAATCTGTGGCAGTGCCCTTTCTGGAAAGGAGAAAGCCTGTGGAAGATACTGCAATCCTGGAATTGTACTGGGCGAGAAATGAGCAGGCCATCGTGGAGACACAAAACAGTTACGGAAAATATTGTTATAGTATTGCCTATCATATTCTGCATGACAGAGAGGATACCGAAGAGTGTCTGAATGATACATGGATGAGAGCGTGGAATGCGATCCCTCCGAAAAAACCGAATCGTCTGGAACTGTTTCTGGGAACAATCACCCGGAATTTGTCGTTTGATAGATGGAAAGCAAAAAATGCACAAAAACGTGGTAATGGTGTGATGGATACGACACTGGATGAGCTGGCAGAATGCATTCCGGCGGAACATAATACAGAAGAGATAGTGGAGACTGCGGAACTGGAGCGCAGTATGAATGCATTTCTGCATACACTTCCGGAGCAGGAGTGCAATATTTTCCTGCGCAGATACTGGTTCGTTGAGGAATATGCGGAGATTGCGAAACGTTATGGAATGAATCTGAATACGGTAAAGACTTCCCTGTTCCGTACGAGGAAAAAATTACAGAAATATCTGGAACGGCAGGGAATCGTTTTATAGACGGGAAAGAGGCACTTATCGCAGAATCCAATATGGAATTTGATTCGCAATTCCTCCGACGGAAGGAATCATCTGCGGAATGGAGATTAATATGAATGAAAAGCCAAGAGAAGAAAAACTGTTCCGGGCAATGTCCGGAGTGGACGAAGAATTGCTGCTTCGCAGTGAACAGGGCACAAAAAGGAATGCCGGAAAAGTGCATAAGTTCTCAATGCGTTATGCATCCCGGATTGCAGCAGCCTGTCTGTGTTTTGCAGTGGTGGGAGTATTGTATGTGACAATGAGCAGCACCAAAATGGCGGACAATACCGGCAGTGCGGCGATGGCAGTACCACAGCAGGCATATAGTATGACTGCGGATCAGGAGACCCCGGAAGAGGTGGTGGCTGATACTGCGCAGTCAGAGGATGCAGTGGCAGATAGCGTCGATATGGCAGAAGTGCCGGAGTTGGCTTTGGCAGACAGCGAACAGCAGGCAGCATCCGGGAACAGTGCGGATGGGCAGAAACAGAGTGGCCTGGATAGTGTAAAAACGGAGAACGCAAGCCAGGGAAGTGAGTTATCCGTCAGCGGTAATGAAGTATCGCAGGAAGCAGCGGAGAAGCTTCCGGAAGATGACGGAAGCTTCAAGAAACAGGGCAGACAACTGCCGCAGAAAATGACAGCGAAAGGACAATAAGGCAATGAGTACGATAGAGAAATATGATATGACCAAGGGAAAGATACTGTTACCCCTGGTATCCTTTACGATTCCCCTGGTACTGGGCAACCTGTTTCAGCTGACTTACAATGCCACAGATTCTGTGATTGTAGGAAAGTATGTAGGGGAACAGGCATTGGCGGCAGTAGGTACTTCCACTCCGATTATGAACATTGCCATATTGCTGATCAGTGGGATGTGCATGGGAGCCAGTGTCCTTATGAGTTCCCAGTATGGAGCAAAAGATTATGACACGCTGTCAAAGCAGATCAGTACGACGATGCTGGCAGGATGTGGATTTTCTATCGTTTTTTCTCTGCTGATGCTACTGTTGGCAGTGCCTGTTCTTAAATTGATCCGGGTGCCGGAGACAGCGGTTCCGGAGGCGGCCGGCTATCTTCGAATCATTTTTCTGGGTCTGATCTTCACGTTTATATATAATTTTCTTGCGAACACCATGCGGGCACTGGGAGACAGCAGGACGCCACTGTATTTTCTGGTGACCAGCGCCCTCTTAAATGTTCTCGGAGATCTGTTTTTTGTCGTGGTATTGCGATGGGGTGTCGTGGGAAGTGCCATTGCCACGGTATGCAGCGAAGGCCTGTGCTGCCTGTTATGCGGTATTTATATTAAAAAAAAGATCCCACTGTTATGCCTTGGGAAAAAATGGTGGGTATTTGATAAAAGCCTGCTGGGTAAAACGGTAAGCTATGGAAGCACCAGTGCCATGCAGCAGGTATGCCTGCAGCTGGGAAAGCTGATCATCCAGTCAGTGGTCAATACGCAGGGAGTAGCAGTGATGGCGGCGTTTACCGCAGTGAACCGTGTGGATGATTTTGCTTATACGCCACAGCAGAATATCGGACATGCCATGACTACATTTCTGGCGCAGAACAAGGGTGCCGGACACAAGGAGCGGATGAAGAAGGGATTCCAGACAGGTCTGTTGATCGAACTGGCTTATTCTATCGGATTATTGTGCATAATCTGGGGACTGGCTCCGCAGATCATGACATTGTTTGCCGAAGATGGGGATGCACAGGTGGTTTCGCTGGGTATCAGCTACCTGCATCTGATCTCCTGGATGTATCTTCTGCCGGGACTGACCAACGGTATCCAGGGATTTTTCCGAGGTATAGGCGACCTGAAGGTGACATTGTACAGTACCTTTATGAATATGTTCGGCAGAGTTGTGGCAGTGTTTGTAATGCTCCGTCTGCTACATATGGAATTCGCCAGCCTGGCCTGGGCGAATATGATCGGATGGATTGTGATGCTGCTGTTTGAGGTGCCGCTGTTGGTGAAGTCTATACGAGGCGGAGAATGTGGATAGGAAATTTTGAATGAAATATAGAAAAATCGTAGATGGAAAATTTATTGACCGCCCCAATCGTTTTATAGCTCATGTAAAGATCGACGGTAAAACAGAAATAGTACATGTGAAGAATACGGGAAGATGCAGAGAACTCCTGCTCCCCGGAGCGGCGGTACGTCTGGAGGTATCGGATAATCCCACCCGCAAGACACTATATGATCTGATAGCAGTGTATAAAGAAAAGATCGGCTGGATCAATATTGACAGCCAGGCGCCTAACAAGGTGGTGAAGGAATGGCTGGAGACGCAGGACTATGATCTGGTCAGACCGGAGTATACTTATGGTGATTCCCGTATTGACTTTTATATGGAAAAAGGAAATCAGAAATATCTCATGGAAGTGAAAGGCTGTACTCTGGAGATCGATGGTATCGGCTATTTCCCCGATGCACCTACCAAGCGTGGAGTGAAGCATCTGAGGGAACTGGCAGAAGCCAGAAAGGCCGGGTATGAATGTATGGTGGCATTTGTCATTCAGATGGAAGGTATTACAGAAGTACGCCCTTATATATGCATGCAGCCGGAGTTCGGCACAGCGTGGCAGGAGGCTGTGGATGCCGGGGTAGAGATTTTGTTTTTACCGTGCAGGGTGGGAAGAGACAGCCTTGATATTATGCCTGTAAATGGAGACCTGATACTGGGAGAGGTGTTTTATCATTAAATGCGTAAGTATAACAATTCTTACAGAAAATTTCCAGAAATACCTGTTCTAATACAGAGATTCCATGTATAATAAAAACGTGCAGGATCACGGAAATGGTTTGCGATGAAGTGATCCGCAAGAACCTGCCTGACAGGTAAAAGAAGGGGATTACATAAAATGTTGAAGGTATTTTTAGTAGAGGATGAGTTTGTCATCCGCGAAGGAATCAAAAACAATATTGACTGGAAGTCTCGCGGGTATGAGTTCTGTGGGGAGGCCGGTGACGGAGAACTGGCCTATCCCATGATCCAGAAATTACGTCCGGATATCGTAATCACCGATATCCGGATGCCGTTTATGGACGGACTGGAATTAAGCCGTCTGATCCGAAAAGAGCTGCCGGATACGGAGATCATTATTCTGTCCGGATATCAGGAATTCGAGTATGCCAAAGAAGCCATCAAACTGGGAGTGGCCCAGTATCTGTCCAAACCCATCAACGGAGAAGAACTGGTAGCGGAACTGGATGAGCTTTCCACCAAGATCGAAGAAAAAAGAAGGGCACAGCAGATCCGGGAACGGTATCAGCAGGAGATGGAGGAAAACAATCTCAGAGAGCGGAAAAAGCTGTTTCAGGAGCTGGTCACCGGAGATAATACCGTGGCAGAACTGTTGGAAGCGGCAGAGGGACTGGGTATCGATCTGTCGGCACCCTGGTATAATATTATCCTGTTCAAGACCCAGTCGCTTCGCCATGCACAGGATGAATATTCCGGAAGTCTGATCCGCATTGAGCAGGAGCTGCGCAGTCTGGAGGACGGTAAGACCGTTATCGCCTTTGACCGCAATCTGGAAGGAAAGGCCTTTTTATTAAAAGCAGACTCCGAAGAGCAGCTGTCGCTCTTGCAGCAGGAATACATAGAAAAGATAAAGTGCATCATGGAAGGCTATGAACATGTGAGATACTTTGGCGGCATTGGCAGACCGGTGAACCGTCTGCGGGAGCTTCCGGTTTCTTTCGAACAGGCAAGCCGCGCTTTTGCACACAGATATCTGGTGCAGGACAGCAGGATCCTTGACAGCGGACGGCTTTCCCAGGAAGCAGATAAAGAAGATACTTTTGATATTAAAGAAGTTAATCCCAAACAGATCGACCGGACACGGATCCAGGAATTCCTGAAACAGGGAGACAGTGAAGAAGTGATCTACTTTGTAGAGGAATTTTTCCAGGATCTCAGCAACAAAGCACTGCAATCCAATATTTTCCGACAGTATATTACCATGGATGTGTATTTCTGCGTGGTGGATTTTATGGAAAGCTTTCAGAGCAACACAGAGGAATTAGAGACGCCCAATCAGGATGAAAAAACATTACAGGATAGTGAAAGCGCCGTGCATTACATTATCAGAATCCTGCAAAAGGCACTGGAAGTGCGGGACAAATCTGCAAGCAGCCGCTATGACGATGTGGTGGATCAGGTTATGAAGTACATTGACGAGAACTATGCGGATGAGGAACTTTCCCTGAACCTGTTAGCTTCCCATGTGAATTTCTCACCGAACCATCTGAGCATGATCTTCAGCCAGCAGACAGGGCAGAGTTTCATCAAATATCTGACGGATTACCGCATGAATAAAGCGAAAGAGCTGTTACGCTGTACCGGTAAACGCAGCAACCTCATCAGTCAGGAGGTAGGATATAAGGATCCTCATTACTTCTCTTATCTGTTCAAAAAGACCCAGGGAATGACTCCTACCCAGTATCGCGGAGGGAATAGTTAACCACCATTATCGATGAAAATAAGTGTGGAAAAGGCAGGATTCTTATGAGAAAAAAGATAAAAGAACTTTACGATCATTCGACACTGGTGGCAAAGATAAGATACTCTTATCTTTGTCTTCTGGTGCCGTTTGTGTTATTTCTCATCTTTTGCTTCTATAATCTATGGAACAATAACCGCAGATACGAGGATATGATCAATTCCTCCGTCATGGCCAGCCAGTTCAGTCTGGATTTCCAAAAAGATTTTGACTATGAGACTTACCTCCTCATTGTAGGCAACAAAACACTGGAGGAGTCCAGTCTGCATGATATGCTGTCGGAAGCGGATGACATCGTGGCAGGCCTGGAGCAGCTGACAGAATCTCAGGAGAACCTGAAACGGCTGAACAGTGTCAAAAAATACCTGAATAATCTTGCTACCTATGTAGGACGAATCGAGGAAAATATCCGGGAAGGCAACCGTTATGAGGATAATATGGAAATCTGGGAAAACGATGTACAGATCGTGACCTCCCTGGTGGGAGACACTATGTCCCAGTATATTTATTATGAGATCCGGGGCATTCAGGAGAGCAGACAGCAGTATCAGGATTTTTTTGTTAATATGATCCGGTTTTCTGTGATCGCCTTTGCCATGATCCTTATGCTGTTTTTATTCCTTTCCTATTATATTCCATTGAGTATCACCAGACCTATCCGACGGCTGACCCAGGTGACGGATCAGGTGGCGAAGGGAGATCTGACGGCTCGCTCCGATGTGACAGGAGGCGTGGAGGCCCAGGTGCTCAGTGATTCCCTGAACACCATGATCGACAAGATCAACGAACTGCTAGAGCAGGTGAAAACGGAGCAGATCCGGCTGCGCAAGGCGGAATTCGAACTGCTGCAGTCCCAGATCAACCCTCACTTCTTATATAATACGCTGGATGCTATCGTATGGCTGGCAGAGGCCGGTGAACAGAAAAAAGTCGTAAGCATGGTAGGCAGTCTGTCGGACTTTTTCCGGATATCATTGAATCAGGGACAGGATATTCTGGATGTAAAAGAAGAACTGCAGCACGTCCGCAGTTACCTGGAGATCCAGCAGATGCGTTATCAGGACATCCTCCAATATGAGCTCTGTGTTCCGGAAGAACTGAATCACTGCCAGATTCCCAAAATCACCTTACAGCCCCTGGTGGAAAACGCCCTGTACCACGGCATTAAAAATAAACGTGGCAAAGGAATGATCCGGGTCGATGGAGCATGGGACGGCGAAGACTGTATCCTGCGGATCACCGACAATGGGAGAGGTATGACACCGGAGAGGCTGGAACAGGTACTGGAAGGCATCCGCAACAGAAATGTCCGGGAGACGGATATCTACGGCCTTTATAATGTCAATGAACGTATCCGTCTGAATTTCGGAGAAAATTACGGTATTACCATTACCAGTACTTACGGAGAAGGCACCTGCGTAACGGTGAGACTTCCCGGCTGCTTATGAAAAAAATAAACCGCTATCGTAAAAAAATCAACTTTTTGCGGAAGCGGTTCTTTTTTGTCATAAAAATATCAACTTTTCCGTGAAGTATCTTCATGGTTTTTTCCCCGACTTCGCTTTACAATAAGATCATCAAAGAAATAGTTCTTTGGAGAACAAAAACAAATTGGGAGGTTACACAATGAAGAAGAAAATTTTAGCAGCAGTAATGGCAGCAACCATGGTATTCAGCCTTGTAGCATGCGGCTCCTCTGATGCAGGCAGCAACGCAGCAACCGGAAGTGCAAACGCAGCAACCGGAAGTGCAAACGAAGCAACCGAAAGCGCAAGCGCAGGAACGGAAAGCTCCAGCTCCTCCGGAGATCTGATCAAAGTCGGCATCATCAACAACGACCCTAACGAGTCCGGTTACCGTACCGCAAACGATAAGGATATGAAGAATACCTTTACCGAGGCTAACGGCTACGAAGCATCCTTCGCATACAGCTTAAAGAACGATGAGCAGATCACAGCAGCTCAGAAGTTCATCCAGGATGGCGTTGATTACTTGCTTCTGTCCGCAGCAGATACCGCAGGCTGGGATTCCGTACTGAAGGATGCACAGGATGCAGGTATCAGAGTTATCCTCTTCGACCGTACCATTGATGCAGATGAGAGCCTGTATGAGGCATCCATCGTATCCGATATGGCAAAGGAAGGTCAGACTGCAGTTGACTGGTTAAAGAGCCAGAACTTAAGCGAATACAACATCATCCATTTACAGGGTGTTATGGGTTCTGCAGCACAGCAGGGACGTACCGGTGCTCTGGATGACGCAGCCGCAAACGACGGCTTCAATCTGGTAACACAGCAGACCGCTGAGTGGAATGCAGAGAAAGCACAGCAGATCGTACAGTCCGTAATCGATGCAGGTACTCCTTTCAACGTAATCTATGCTGAAAACGACGATATGGCAAAGGGTGCGGTAGCAGCTCTGGATAAGGCTAATATCTCCCACGGTGTTGGCAAAGACGTCATCGTAATGGGCTTTGACTGCAACAAGTGGGCTCTGGAAGAGCTGAAGGCAGGCAACTGGAACTACGATGGACAGTGCAATCCTTTCCAGGCTTCCTACATCAATGACATCATCAAGAAGCTGGAGAACGGTGAGACCATCTCCGAGAAGACCATCATCATGGATGAGAAGGGCTTCGATGCAACCACCATTACTCAGGAAGATGTAGACAACTACGGTATCTAATCTGACGGAAACGACCAGAAGCGCGGCGCATGCTAGCTCCGCGCTTCTTTTATCAGATAACAGAAGGGGTGAAACTTTTGGACAATAACACAGTATTGGAAATGAGAAATATTCACAAAAGCTTTCCCGGTGTACGCGCTCTGAAGGGTGTGGATTTCCACCTGAACAAAGGTGAGATCCATGCATTGATGGGAGAGAACGGTGCCGGAAAGTCAACCCTGATCAAAGTGCTGACAGGTGTCTACAGCAAGGATGAAGGCCAGATCTTCATTGACGGCAATGACAAAGCCGTATCCATTCACTCTCCGCAGGAAGCGCAGAAGCTGGGTATCAGTACCGTATATCAGGAGATCACACTCTGCCCGAATCTGTCTGTGGCAGAGAATATGTACATAGGACGTTCCAACAAGATCTATCAGAACTGGAAAAAAATGAATGAGGACGCAGACAGAATCTTACAGAATCTGGATATCCCCGCAAAAGCGTCCCAGCAGCTGGCAAGCTGCTCCATCGCTGTACAGCAGATGGTAGCCATTGCCAGAGCAGTAGATATGGATTGTAAAGTACTGATCCTGGATGAACCCACCTCCTCCCTGGATGAGCAGGAAGTAGAGAAGCTGTTCGGCCTGATGAGAGATCTGAAGGCGAGAGGCGTAGGTATTATTTTCGTAACCCATTTCCTGGATCAGGTATATGAAGTGTGTGACAAGATCACTGTTATGCGTGACGGCAGCCTGGTAGGCGAATATGCCATCAAAGATCTGCCCAGAGTACAGCTGGTATCCAAGATGTTAGGTAAGGAGCTGGATGATCTGTCCGATATCAAGGGAGATCAGCCCACAGAGCAGAAATCGGAGAGCGGAGAGCCTCTGTTTGAGACCAGGGATCTGTGCAGTGATGCCGGAATCAAGCCTTTTGACTTCTATATTAAAAAGGGTGAAGTCAACGGCTTTACAGGACTGCTGGGATCCGGCCGAAGCGAATGTGTCCGTGCTATTTTTGGCGCTGACCGTGTCATTGGCGGTACGGTGAAAAAGAACGGCAAAGAGGTCAAGATCAACAAGCCACTGGATGCTATGCGTTGCGGCATCGGTTATCTGCCGGAGGATCGTAAACGCGACGGTATCGTAGGTGATCTGTCCGTAAAAGAGAATATTATCCTGGCACTGCAGGTGCTTCGTGGATTCTTCCACCCGATCTCCAAGGCGGAAGCAAATAAATTTGCAGAAGAATATATCAAACTGCTGGATATCAAGACCGCATCTGCGGAGACTCCCATCAAGTCGCTGTCCGGTGGTAACCAGCAGAAGGTAATTCTGGCCAGATGGCTTCTGACCCATCCGGAATATCTGATCCTGGATGAACCTACCAGAGGTATCGATGTAGGTACAAAGGTGGATATCCAGAAGCTGGTATTGAAGCTGGCAAGTGAAGGCATGAGCGTGACCTTCATCTCTTCCGAGACAGACGAGATGCTCCGCACCTGTTCCCGGCTGGTAGTCATGAGAGACCGCAAGGTGGTAGGAGAACTGTCCGGAGAAGATCTGACCCAGACAAAGATTATGAGTACGATTGCCGGAGGTGAGAGTAAGCATGAGTAATGAAAAGAAAGTAGAAAAAGAAAAGAAAAGTTTCCTGAGCGGATTATTCCGCCAGCAGATTTTCATTCCCATTGCGGCACTGGTGATCCTGGCAGTATTTAACCTGATCGCAGATCCCAGTTTCTTCAAGATCACACTGGGATATAACAGCACAGGAGATCCGGTCCTGTCTGGATACCTGATGACTATCCTGGACTACGGTTCCGAACTGGCAATTCTGGCCATCGGCATGACATTAGTCACAGCGGCTTCCGGCGGACAGGATATCAGCGTGGGCGCTACCATCGCTATCGCAGGCAGCGTGATCTTACGAGTGCTGTGTGGCACGAATTCCAGACCCGATACCTTACAGGCTCCCATTATCGTAGCATTTTTAGTAGCATGTGTGGCTGCAATGCTGTTCGGTGCCTTTAACGGTGTGCTGGTAGCTTATTTCAAGATCCAGCCCATGGTAGCGACCCTGATCCTTTACACGGCAGGACGTTCCATTGCAGCATGGATCAATAACAACGAGCTTCCGATCGTAAGTGATCCGACCTTCAGCTATTTCGGTGGATTTATTCCGGGAATCCCCATTCCCACACCGTTCTTCATTGCGGCGGCCTGTGTACTGGTGATCTTCCTGGTATTGAAGTTCACCACACTGGGACTTTACACCCAGTCTGTTGGTATCAATGAGAATTCTTCCAAGTTAAACGGACTGAATCCCACCTTTATCAAGTTCCTGACTTTCGTGATCCTGGGACTGTGTGTGGCGGTGGCAGCTCTGATCAAGGTCAGCCGTCTGTCCTCCATCAATTACTCCGTTATCGCAAAGGATATCGAGATGGATGCCATCCTGGCAGTAGCTTTGGGCGGCAACTCCTTAAGCGGTGGTAAGTTCAACATGGCAGCTTCCATTTTGGGTGCTTATGTCATTCAGTTCCTGACCACCACCTTATACAAATTTGATGTACAGTCCGATGCACTGCCTGCTTATAAAGCAGTAGTAGTCATCCTGCTGGTAGTGTTAAGTACTCCCAAGGTAAGAGAATGGCTGTCCGCTCTCGGCAAAAAGCTGAAACAGAGCAAGGCTGTAAAGGAGGTTGGCTGATATGGGTAAGAAGTTAAAAAATATGACAGATACCAATCTACTGCTGACCATCACGATCGTAGTATTCTTTGTAATGTATATCGGAGCTATTGTGTTCCAGGGAAAAGGCTTCTTGAAGCCTCAGACATTTTTTAACATTCTGAATGCCAATGCAGCACTGATCATTCTGTCCTGTGGCATGAGTTTAGTCATGATCACCGGTGGAATCGATATTTCCGTCGGCGGCGTGGTAGCACTGGTCAGCATGAGCTGTGCCGTATACCTGGACTTTGGCGGCGGTAATGTATTTGTTTCCATGCTGATCGCTGTAGCGATTGGCCTTGCGTTTGGTATCGTACAGGGCTTCCTGGTAGCCTATCTGGATATCCAGCCCTTTATCGTGACCCTGGCCGGTATGTTCTTTGCCAGAGGTATGACTACCATCGTAAATACCAAGCCTTTCAACGTGGCCAATGAGAACTTCACCGCTCTGAAAGAGACCCGTGTGGTGGTACCCGGAATGGGCTCCGTGAACAAGCTGGGCAATTACGTCAATGCTTATGTGGAGATCGGTGTGATCGTAGCACTTTTAGTAGTGATCCTGATGTTTATCATGCTTCGCTGGACGAAGATCGGCCGCAGCTTCTATGCGGTAGGCGGCAACAATCAGAGTGCTCTGATGCTGGGTATCAATGTAAAGAGAACCAAGTTCATGTCCCATCTGCTCTGTGGACTGTTGGCAGGCATCGGCGGTTATGTGTACTTCCTGCATGTAGGAAGCGGATCCGCATCCCACGCCAGTGGCATGGAGATGAACGCCATTGCATCCTCCATCATCGGCGGTACGATGCTGACCGGCGGTGTCGGCAATATCATCGGAACCTTCTTCGGTGTATTGTCCCTGAGCACTATCCAGAATATCGTATCCAGCGCAGGTCTGGATCAGGCCTGGTGGACCGGTATCACCATCGCAGCCATGCTGTGTCTGTTCCTGGTGGTACAGAGCGTAGTTATTGCAAGAAAAAAGAAAATACTGCAGGGAAAATAAAAGCAGTCTCCTTCCACAGAAGGAAAAATAAAGAAAACGGAAAGAGCGTGGCTGATGTGCAGTCACACTCTTTTTCCGCTAGTAAAAGGAATCCACCGGATATTAAGGGGGTAACAGTTATGAAAAAGACGAAGGCAAATAAACAGAAAACTCAAAAAAAACAGGGATGCGGTCTGTTCCTGCTGTTGATGCTGCTGGCACTGACGCCGGTAGTCCTGGCAACAGTGATCCTCAGCACGACATCCTTACATCAGACCAGAACGAATCTGGAAGACAGCGTGCAGACCACGCTGCATGTTACTGCGGATAATCTGTCAAAATACTGCAAGGAAAATGAAATCACGGCAATGAATGCCAGTGGTTATTATGAGTATCTGGACAGCCTGAAGGGAGAAGGCCTGGAGATGGCCATTCTTGCAGACGGCATTCCGGCTACCACATCCATTAAAAATGAAAATGACTATCGTGTCCGTGAGATCCCCATGGATCAGGATCTTGTGTCCAACGGTGGGACGGAGGGATATTATGATAAAAATGTAATGATCGATGGAAATGCTTATTATGGTTATTATATCCCGATCATGAATGATGGGCGCATCACTGCGGTGGCTTTTGCGGCGGAACGGAAAAATGAGATAACCGATGCTTTGCGGGGGATCGAGGCCGTATTCCTGATCTGCGCAGTGGGGATGGTGATTCTGTTTGGCATCATCTGCTTTTTCCTGAGCAGAGCCCTGTCCGGCAAAATGAAAGAGACCGGTTCGAGAGTGGATGCATTGACAGAGGGGGATCTGAGTGCCCGGAAGGAATCCGGCAGTATTGTCAGAGAAATTCAGGAGCTGTTACAGAATACTGCGCAGATGCAGCAGAATCTGGCACAGGTCATCGGCGAGGTACAGGAGGTATCCGGAGAACTCTTAAACAGCGTACAGCAGGTGGCAGAGGGAAGCACTGCCACCACGGAACAGGCAGAACAGATCAGTTCCGCCATGGAACAGCTGTCTTCCGCAGCGGAGGAAATGGCAGAAAATGTACAGAATATCAGTGACCGCATGGATGAAATTGGTGCGGCGGTCAACGACATCAGTGCCAGTGCCGGACAACTGCAGAAGGATTCCGCAGAAATGCAGGATAACAGCAGAAAAGCCGGAGAGGGTATGGAAAAGATCATGACCGGCAGTAACCGCTCCGTAGAGTCTGTGAACACTATTACCGCCAAAATTCATGAGACCAACGATTACATCGAAAAGATCGATGAAGCAGTAGCGCTGATTTTCTCCATTTCGGGACAGACCAATCTCCTAAGCCTCAATGCTTCCATCGAGGCTGCCAGGGCCGGAGAGGCAGGAAGAGGCTTTGCTGTGGTGGCAGAAGAAATCCGCAAACTGTCGGAACAGAGTGCCGCCGGTGCCGAGCAGATCAAGAATCTGGCACAGGGGATTATGGAGAAATCCGGCGAGACTGTGGAACAGGCCGATGTGGTAAAGGGAATCATCCGGGAGGAACAGGATCAGATCATCACAACCAGAGAACAATATCAGCAGTTAGAGCAAAGCATCCGCCATTCTGCAGAGGAAATCCGCAAGATTGCTGAGGAGACAGGACATCTGTCACAGCAAAAAGAGGATATTTTAGGCAATATCGGCAGTCTCAGTGCCATCAGTGAGGAAAATGCGGCTAACAACCAGCAGGTCAATGCCAATATTGAAGAAATCCTGACACAGATACAGACAGTGGGAGCAAACTGTGATAAAATGAAACGGATCTCTAAAGAACTGGAGAACTCTGTGGCATATTTCCACACAGAGAAAGAACCTGCTGCGGAATGACCGGAAGGATTCCCGGTGGGAAGTATGACAGAACAGGATGACCGGACAACTATGAAGAAATGCAGAACAGGAAAACAGTGGCTGACAGGCTTACTGCTGGGGTTGGGAATTTTACTGGCCGGATGCGGCAGCAAACAAAGCGTTGCAGAGGACATTACAGCGCCGGAAGATACACAGCCGGACCGTATTGTAGTGGGCTTCTCCCAGCTGGGAGCGGAATCCGACTGGCGCAGTGCCAACACGGAGTCTATGAAAAGTACCTTTACGAAAGAGGCAGGCTATGATCTGATCTTCGAGGATGGACAGCAGAAGCAGGCCAACCAGATCCGGGCCATCCGTACTTTTATCCAGCAGGAAGTAGATTATATTGTGCTGGCTCCGGTGACGGAAACCGGCTGGGATACGGTGCTCAGAGAGGCAAAGGACGCCGGGATCCCGGTGATCATCGTGGACCGGAAGGTAGATGTGGAGGATGACAGCCTGTTCACCTGCTTCGTGGGGTCTGATTTCGAATTGGAAGGCCTGAAGATGGCGGAATGGCTGAATTCCTTTTCCATCAGCAAGGGAATCGCACCGGAGGATCTTCATATTGTAAACATTCAGGGAAATATCGGGGCTTCCGCCCAGATCGGCCGGACCAGAGGATTAGAGCAGGGTGCGGCAAAATACGGCTGGGATCTGTTAGACCAGGTGTCGGGAGAATTTACTCAGGCGAAGGGCAAAGAAGTCATGGAAGCGTTCCTGAAAAAATATGACAATATCAATGTGGTCTATTGCGAAAATGACAATGAAGCTTTTGGCGCCATGGAAGCAATCCGGGCAGCGGGGAAAAAGGTCGGCAGTAATCTGGCAGCAGGAGATATCATGATAGTGTCATTTGATGGTGTCAGCACAGAATCCATGGGCTGCGTGATGAAGGATGAGATCACCTGCATCGGAGAATGTAATCCCCTGCATGGCCCTAGGGTAGAGGCGCTGATCCAGATCCTGGAAGAAGGCAGGACACCGGAAAAAATCTCTTATGTGGAGGAAGGGCTGTATGCCCATGATGATACTGTGACCTCTGTGACGGTAGATGATAAGACTTACCGTGTACAACAGGTGGACAGTGAAATCCGAAATGAGAATGCATATTGAAAAAATCTGAGGTAACGATCCGGATGTCACAGACATGGGATCGTTACATTTTTTTGCGGGAACTATAAAGTAATCGCAATTTAGTCCGATACATATTGTGAAACACGAATTACATTCGGGAAGGAGGAGTCGATATGCGTATTGAAGCGTATACACAGGTACAGCAGCTGTATCAGTCTCAGAAAGTAAGCAGAGCACAGAAGACGCAGACAGCATCACACACGGACAGACTGCAGATCAGCAGCCAGGGCAAGGATTTCCAGGCAGCCAAGGCAGCAGTGGCAGCGGCACCTGATATCAGGGAAGAGTTAACGGCTCCCATTAAAGCAAGAATCCAGAACGGTACTTATGGAGTGGATAATGCAAGCTTTGCGGAGAAGCTGCTTCAAAAACAGGAAGAAATGAGGTAGTTCCTTGGCTAGTTTAATGGAAAACCTGATAGATGTACTGGACAGAGAAAGTACGGAGTACGAGGCTCTGCTTCAGTTATCACAGCGCAAGACACCGATCATAGCGAGCGGCGATCTTGCAGAATTACAAAAGATCACGGACGAGGAGCAGGAGCTGGTCAGCAGAATCCACAATCTGGACAAACAGAGAGCGGTCGTGACTGCGGACATAGCCGATGTATTGAACAGGGATGTTAAAGATTTGAAGCTGCCGGATCTGATTGTGATGTTATCTGCACGTCCTGCGGAGCAGCAGGCACTGGCGGATTCTCATGACAGACTGCAGGCAGCTGTCCGGGGATTAAAGCGTATCAATGAGCAGAACAGTGAACTGCTGAACAGTGCGCTGGAAATGGTGGAGTTCGAGATGAATCTTCTCCAGGCTGCCAAAGCAGCTCCCGAGACAGCCAATTATAATCGCGGAGCCTACAATGCGGGTGAGACCATGGGCGTTGCAAACCATGGATTTGATGCAAAACAGTAGGAAAATCCCGGGATTTGAAGAGAGTCCCAGATACAGAGGTGAGAGTTCATGCCATTAATGGGTAGTTTATATATAGGGTCGTCCGGATTACAGACAAGTCAGAATGCGCTGAATACCACAGCGCATAATCTTTCTAATGTGGACACCACAGGCTATACCAGACAACAGGTACAGCAATCTAACAGAGCTTATGCCACATTATCTACAGACCCCAAGTCTATTGCCAACAAACAGACGGGTCTGGGTGTCACATATTCCCGTGTAAAACAGGTCAGGGATTATTTCCTGGATAAGACATACCGCAAGGAATCCGGACGCAGCATGTTCTATGAAGTGTCCACGGAGGTCATGGAAGAAGTAGAGAGCCAGCTGGGAGAATTGAACGGCGAGGCTTTCCAGACCACCATGACAGATTTCTGGACAGCAATCCAGGAACTCTCCAAGGATCCCAGCAGTTCCGTGACGCAGGGACTGATCGTGCAGAGGGCTTCTGAATTTGTACAGAGAGCCAGTGCGGTATACGACGGTTTAAGCTCCTATCAGGACAACCTGAATACACAGATCAAACAGAATGTAGATAAAATTAATAAATACGGCAATCAGCTGTTGACCCTGAATGACCAGATCCGGGCCGTTGAGAGTGGCGGCATCGAACACGCCAACGATCTGCGCGATGCGAGGAACCAGATCCTGGATGAACTGGCACAGCTTACGAATATGAGTTTTTCCGAAGACAGATACGGCAGTGTATCTGTTCAGATCGAAGGTGTTGACTTCGTGAAGGATGGTACCTGCTACGAAATCGCCATGAAGACAGATGAAGCCACCGGTTTCGTTACACCGTTCTGGCCCATGAACGCTTCTTACACCACAAGGGATGATGGTACCAGAGTCTATAATATTGATGGTGCGGAAGTGTTTGATCTCTCAATAGAGATCTCTTCCGATCTGGGAACGGATATCGGCGGCCTGAAGGCTATGCTTTTGGCCAGAGGAGATCATAGAGCCAATTATACCGACCTTGCAGAAGGAAAATACGACGGCGTGTCACAGTCCGTTGTCATGAATATCCAGGGTGAATTTGACCAGATGATCCACAATGTGGTGACGAAGGTAAATGACATTCTGGCAAAGGCAGCCGGAGTACAGGAAGGTCAGCTGACCATTAATGGAAAAACGGACACTTACCGTTATTGCACTGTGGATCCGGGTGGCTATATGCGGATGGAGGATGGCAGTCCCATTCAGTTGTTCACCAAAGTCACTACTGATGGTTATGAAAAGGTAACCACAGATGACGGTAAAGAATATTGGGTGATGAAGGAAGAAAAGGCAGACAGTCCCGAGAGCCTTTATACCATTGGTAATCTGCAGGTCAATCCCACACTGATGCAGGAACCCTCCAAGCTGGGCTTCAGACTGGCGGACGGTTCCGAGGATAAAGAAACTGCAGAGGCATTAAAGGCTGCTTTTACGGAGGAAGCCTATACGCTGAATCCTAATGTACAGAAGAAGACCACTTTTGTAGATTATTATACGGATCTGGTATCCCAGGTGGCAAATTCCGGATATGTATTCCGGAGCATCTATGAGAATCAGGTCAGTACTGTGGAAGCTACCCAGAGCGCCAGGGAACAGGTCATCGGTGTCTCCACGGATGAGGAACTGTCCAACATGATCAAGTTCCAGAATGCTTATAACGCATCCAGCCGTTATATCAATGTGATCAGTGAGATGCTGGAACACATTATTTCCACATTGGGAGTTTAATGCGAAAAGACAGAATACCTGGTTTCGTATTAGGAAGGAGGCAGTAATCAATGCCCTCACAATTTTTTGGATTAAATATTGCATATACAGGACTTCTGGCCAGCAATGCGGCTATGAATACCACTTCCAATAACATTGCCAACGTACAGACGGAAGGCTACAGCAGACAGCAGGTCACCCAACAGGCAGCCAACGCCCTGCGCGTATTCCAGACCTATGGCTGTGCCGGTGCCGGTGTAGAGACTCTGGCAATTGAGCGTGTCCGGGACGAGTTTTATGATGGAAGATTCTGGGACAATAATGCGCAGCTGGGCGAGTACGATATGAAGCAGTACTACATGCAGCAGCTGGAGACCTATTTTGATGATGACGGTAAGAGCACCGGATTCAAGACCATCTTTGACCAACTGATGGTGACCGGCATGCAGGCATTACTGAAGGATCCCGGCAGCGCTACCGCAAAATCCCAGTTCGTGGGCTATGCAGGAGCTCTGACAGAGTATTTTAACGGCATGGCAGGCAACCTGGAAAAAGTACAGAAAGACATCAATCAGGAGATCAAACTGAAGGTGGATCAGATCAATTCCATCGCCGGTGAGATCGCCACCTTGAATAAACAGATCAATACCATTGAATTGACAGGTGTCAAGGCAAATGAACTTCGTGACAGACGGACATTGCTGATCGATGAACTGTCCAAAATCGTGGATGTGGAAGTCAAGGAAACACCGATCATCGATGCCAACAATGAGAACCGGGAGACCGGTGCCAACAGATATATGGTGAAGATCGCAGGCGGCCAGATGTTGGTAGACAGCAGTGATTATAATGGCCTGGAATGTGTGGCAAGAACTTCTTACGAGAAGGTGAACCAGACAGACATTGATGGTCTCTATGAGATCTATTGGTCAGACGGTCAGAAGTTCAACCTGTACAATGCTTCCATGGGCGGAGACCTGGCAGGACTGATCCAGACCCGTGACGGCAACAACGGGGAGAACTTCAGCGGACAGGTGACAGCTACCGGAACCGCCACTGTGGATGGCAAGACACATGATACTGTAACCGTGAAGGTAACCAAGGCTTATCTGCAGGATCTGAATAAATGTAATCTGTCGGATCAGGGTGGTGTGATCGATCTGGGCAATCAGGAATTCTATTATGATTCCTGGGAATATACCTGTGAGTATGATGCCAATGGAAATGCAACTTATACTTATACATTTACCTTATCAGACAGTGATAAAAATCCCCGTGGTCTTACCAATGACCGTGTAGGGAAAAAGGCAGAGATCGGTACCAGCCTGTCCTATCAGGGAATTCCTTATTATATGAACCAGATGAATGAGTGGATCCGTACTTTTTCACAGAAATTCAATGATATTCTGACTTCCGGTTACAGCGGAAACGGAGATCCCGGCGTCAAAATGTTCACCGGTAATAAGGCAACCGGCGGAGAACAGTTTCAGTTGGAGGATGCCACAAGATATGACAAGCAGGTAAAGAAGGACAGTAAGCTTACAGTAAAAGTCAATGATGACAGCTACTATCGTCTGACGGCGAAAAATTTCGATATCCTGGATGCCATGGAGCAGGATCCCAGCCTGATGGCCAACCGCTATGATTCGGCAGACGGTGTGGAACAGAACGATCTGTTGAACGATCTGAAGAATCTGGCAACGGATAAGACCAAGATGAGCTTCCGCGGATGTAATGCCTCCGAATTTTTACAGTGTATTTTATCCGATGTGGCATTGAATGCTTCCAGAGCAAATACCTTCTACGCAAGCTTTAAGGATATTTCCAATACTATCGACAACCAGAGAATTTCCATTTCCGGTGTCGATGAGGATGAAGAGGCGGTCAACCTGGTAAAATACCAGAATGGATATAATCTGGCTTCCAAGATGATCCAGACACTGACAGAAATTTATGACAGACTGATCCTGGAGACCGGAGTCTAGTATGAAAGGAGAGAACTATTCGGATCCCCACATACGTTCACAAAAACGCACGTATCCGTGCTTTCTCGCTGCTACGCAGCTAATTTTGTTCACGTGTGTGGTGGTGACTCTATTCGAGTCACCATTCGAATCAGAAAACTGTTACTTATATGCAAGCATAACGTACCAGTTATTCTGATTCTCAGGATCCTGAATAGTCAGGGAGAAAATGCGAATCACGAACAAGATCATGCAGCGTAATAATCTGTCCAATATCAATACAAATAAAGTATATCAGGATAAGCTGAGCACCCAGATGTCTACACAGAAGAAGGTCAGCCGTCCTTCCGATGATCCCGTGGTATCCATCCGTGCCCTGCGTCTGCGCAGCAATGTGACCGAGGTAACACAGTATTACAGCAAGAATATTCCGGATGCGGAGAGCTGGCTGGATGTCACCGAGGATGCACTGAAGAACCTGACGGAGATAATGACCAATATGATCAAGCAGTGTACCAAAGGCTCCAACGGAGATCTGAAGTCAGAAGACCGCCAGATCATTCTGGAGCAGCTGAAGGCATTGGGAGAAGAGGTATACAGCACTGGGGATGCAGATTATGCGGGACGTTATGTGTTTACCGGTTACCGTACCGATACTTCTCTGAGCTTTGATAAAGAGTACAATACCAAATATGATATCACTGAGCAGTTGAATAGCAATGCCATTACCAAAATGACCAAGGTAGATACCGGAAAACTGTTGGATATTACCGCTGCAAACTTTAATAATGCTGATAACAGTAAGATTACAGAGCAGGACATCAAATCTACGGATGTGTACCGCATCCAGCTGGCTTATGATGATTGCAGAGGCAAAAATGCAACACCGGCTGCGACCCCTAAGATCTCTTTCTGGGAGAAAAAGGTGCAGGCGGATGGCTCTTATACCTATAAAGAAGCGTCATGGCCGGATGCAAACGGTAATCCCCAGATCAAGCAGGCTACTTCTACGGAGGATCCCTATAGTAATTTAGGCGATGATGATATTGTGTATGTGGCGGATACCGGTGAGATCCTGCTGGGAAAGAACCGCTATGAAACGCTGATGGCATGCAAAAATGATCCTACGGTTCCCGAGGCAGACCAGGGCGAGATCCAGGTAACCTATCAGAAGGATCACTGGGTTAAAGGAGATTTGAGACCCGAGCATTATTTCGCATGTACCAGTACGGATACCGACGGGAAAGAGACAAAATATAATCAGGATTATCTCAAGGGAAATATTGAGAAACAGGTCATTGAATATGATGTGGGATTTAATCAGACGATCCGCGTGAACTCCACTGCGGATGAGTGCTTCCAGCACGGTATCGGACGTGCCGTGGATGACCTGGTACAGGCCATGCAGGATGTGATCGACCTCGAGACAGTCAAGTCCAGACTCGAAGGCCTGCAGGAGAATACCACAGATGAAAATGATCTGAAGACGCTGTCCCAGCAGATGGAGGCAGTGGAAAAAGCTCTGACGCTGGCAAAGGATAAAAGCCAGAAGATGTTTGAAAGCGGTATTAACACCTTCCAGGGGTATCTGGACGATGCCAATCTCTGCATCACCAACTGTGGTACCAGAAGCAGCAAACTGGAGCTGATCGACAACCGCATGAAGAGCCAGAAAACTACGTTTGAGACATTAAAGAGTGAAAATGAGGACATCGATATCACCGAGACGGCCATTAATCTGAAGAGCGCAGAAATGACCTATGAAGCAGCACTGATGGCTACCGGTAAAGTCATGCAGACGACACTGTTGAATTTTATCTAAGAGAACAGGTTACGGAAAGGCGTGGGTATTTTATGAAGATCAATACAAAATTTTTTGGAGAAGTTGAGATCGCAGATGACAAGATCATCACTTTTGATAAGGGCATTATCGGATTCCCGGAGTTGAAACGTTTTACGATGCTTCATGATGAGGAAAAGGGCAGCAGTGTCGGAATCCGCTATTTACAGTCTCTGGAAGAGCCCGGATTCGCCATGCCTGTCATGGACCCGCTGTTGGTCAACCCGGAGTATGATCCGGAAGTGGATGATGAACTGCTTACCGGTGTCGGTAACCTGACTCCGGAGAATATTCTGGTCATGGTCACGGTGACTGTGCCTGCAGACCTGACGCAGATGACAGTAAATCTGCAGGGACCTTTCGTAATCAACGTAGAGGAACGCAAGGCCTGCCAGATCATCCTCGAGGGAGACAAATACCCGGTAAAATATCCGGTATATGATATCCTGAAATCCGGAAAGGTGGGTGAGTAAGATGCTGGCATTGTCCCGTAAAAAGAACGAAGCAATCGTCATCAACAACGACATCGAGATCACCGTTCTGGAAGTCAAAGGCGATCAGGTCAAGATCGGCATTACTGCGCCCAAGGAAGTGCCCATCTACCGCAAGGAAGTCTATCTCCAGATCCAGGAAGCCAACAAAGCATCTGTGGATGCCGAAGGCATGGCGGCATTGAAAAATCTGCTGGGGTAAAATGAAATAAAATTAGGAAACGAAAGAGGCTCCGGATGCATAAATCCGGAGCTTTTATCCATTGTTGAAAAATAAGGGCACATTTTCCTGAAACTGCAAATATACGCATTGATACACCTCCGGAAAAAAGAACTTGAAAAGACGATAGGGTTATGCTATAGTTACAGCATCTAAAGAATTCTTTATGACAATTTCTGACAATATCTTTTGTGTGTATTTCGGGCTTTTCGCCAAGAATTCAAACAAAATGACAAAACATAAGCAGGCGGAAAGGGAAATAGTGCATGGAACGGTTTCGGTTTTTCCTGCTTAGGTAAGCTTAGTGTGCTTAAGGGAGAAAAAATGAGGGAAAACAGAGAGAAAAATGACCTTGTTACAAAGAATTTCGAGACATTTCCAGATGTTGCTGCAGACATTATTAATGCGTTGTTGCATAATGGAAAGCATGTTGTGACTAAAGAAAATCTGATGCCGGCACCGACGGAAAGTATTTATACGACCGGAGAAAACAGGCTGCGGAACCAGTTACAGGATGTGGTGAAATACGAGATGGCAGGGGAACGGATCAGGGCACAATATATGATTGCTAATCAGTCGGTACCGGATGTCAAAATGGTGTTGCGTAAAGCGGGTTATACCGGTGGGGGATATCGGGAGCAGTACGAAGGCAAAGTAATGGACATGTATCCCATTATAGAAATGATTCTTTACTGGGGAAGGGAGCACTGGGAGAAGCAACCGGGAATCCATGAATTATGTTGTGGAAAAGTGTCCGAAGAACTCCGAAAGTATGTGGATGATATCAAGGTACATATCTGGGAAATGCGTTACCTGCCCCAAGAGGTGAGGGAGAGATTTCACAGCGATATGAGAATTGTGTTAGATTATCTGGCAGAGGGCAATAATCTTCGTTCCGACCAGAAGGTGGTACACAAAGCGGCATTGATCAGAATGATCAATGTATTATCTGGTGAAGAGGATTCCGCAACAGAATCTGTTGTTTTAAAGGAAATGAATATCAGAGAGGAGGATGAGATTACTATGTGTGAATTATTTGAGCAATATGTAAGGATGGGAAAGCGCGAAGGAAGGCAGGAAGGAAGACAGGAAGGAAGACAGGAAGGAAGACGGGAGGAACGGCAGAGTGGAATTAAGGCATTGATCATAACGTGTATTGAATTAGGGGTGGATTATAACACTACGGCTGAGAAAGTAAAGACTCGATTTCAACTGTCAGAAGAAAGCGTTACAGAGAATATGAACCTGTATTGGAATTAGAAAATAGAAAAATAGGAAATTAGGCATAGGAGGTGCAAATTTTTGCATCTCCTATTAATTTTTCAGGAGAATTTACCGATACAGTCCTTAGAGAAGCAAGGTCGTGCGCCCACGGAAGGCGCCTGTTTATCACACGGAGGTGACCATTATGACCATAGAACCGATTTCCAGTGTCATGACAGTGCAGGCACAGAATACAGCCGCTGTCAGGAATACTGCGACAAAAGTAACGACAGAGGAGAATCCCTCAGAATACAATCCTGCCAATGTAAATGCAGCAGATAAGATTGACCAGACCACCGCAGTTGTTGAAAATGCGCAGAGCAAGGATCAGAATAATACTTCTGCCGATGCTAATAGCGAACAGCAACAGCAGGTGACCAACGAGCAGATCAAGAAAGCAGTAGAGAAGCTGAATAAGAACATAATGTCCCATTCAGAAGCTGTTTTCGGTATTCATGAGGCGACAAACCGCATCACGATCAAAATCATAGACAAGGATACCAAGAAAGTCATCAAAGAGCTTCCACCTGAGAAGACTTTGGACATGATCGCCAAAGTATGGGAGATGGCAGGTATTCTGGTGGATGAGAAGAGATAGGAGGATACCAATATGGCATCATCGACAATGAGATTATCCGGACTGATCTCCGGTATGGACACAGAGAGCATTATCCAGCAGCTGGTATCTGCGAAGCAGACCAAAGTGGATGATGCGAAAAAGGCACAGACCAAACAGGAATGGAAACAGACAGCCTGGAAGGAACTGAATACCAAGATCAAAAATTTACAGTCCAAGTTTGTTAATAATATGCGTTTTGAATCCGCATATAGCAAGAGAGTGACCAAAGTATCCGACAGTAATGCAGTCAGTGTCATCACCGGTGATGGCGCAATGACCGGTGTACAGAGCCTCAAGGTATCACAGTTGGCAAAGACCGCCTATATGACCGGCGGCAAGCTGACCCTGAAGGATAATGTCACTGCGGATACCAAGCTGAATGCATTGACAAAATTGTCTGATCTGGGGATCAAGAGCAGTGATGGCAGCACCGTGGACGGCATTACCACCGGAGATGATACAACGCTTAAGATCCAGAACGGTGATACCAGCGTAGACCTGAATATTACCAAAGATACCACGATCTCTGATGTACTGTCCAAATTGAAGGAAGCCGGACTGAATGCAAACTTCGATACCACCCAGCAGAGATTCTATATCAGTGCAAAGGACTCCGGCGATGCCGGTAATTTCTCTATTACTGCAACCGGAACCGGTGCCGACGACCTGCTGAAGGGACTGGGTATTACAGATGCCAACTATATCAAAGGACAGGATTCTGTGATCACACTGAACAACACAGATTATACCAGCAACTCCAATGTATTTTCCATCAACGGTCTGACCATTACAGCACTGAAAGAGACCGGAGCAGATGAAGAGATCACCCTGACCACACAGGATGACGTAGATGGTATCTACGACATGATCAAGAGCTTCCTGAAGGATTATAACTCCCTGATCAATGAGATGGACAAGCTGTACAATGCGGATTCTGCCAAGGATTATGAGCCTCTGACAGATGATGAGAAGGATTCCATGTCCGATACCGAGGTGGAAAAATACGAGCAGAAGATCAAGGATGCCCTGCTCCGCAGAGACAGCAATCTGTCTACCGTAAGCTCTGCCTTGAAAGAAATTATGGCAGGCAGTGTGGAAGTAAACGGCAAGAACATGTATCTCAGCGATTTCGGTATTGAGACTCTGAGCTACTTTACCGCAGCGGAGAATGAGAAGAATGCCTACCACATCAATGGAGATGCAGATGACTCCAGTACCTCTGGTAATGCAGACAAGCTTAAGAGCATGATCAGCAGTGATCCCGATACGGTCGTAAGCTTTTTCTCTGGATTGTTTAAGAATTTATATACTAAAATGAGCGATCTCTCCAAGTCTGTAGAAGGTTATCGTTCTTATGGTAATTTTTATGATGACAAAAAGATGAAATCGGATTATGATGATTATACAAGCAAGATCAGTGACTTGGAAGATAAGCTGAACGATTACGAAGACAAGTGGTATTCCAAGTTCTCCAAAATGGAGACTGCACTGGCAAAGCTTCAGAGCAATTCCAGTGCTGTGACCAGCTTGTTAGGAGGATCATGATATGGCATTACCCAGTGCTTATGCACAGTATAACAACAGCAAGGTTCTGACGGCATCTCCGGCGGAGCTGACATTGATGCTCTATGACGGAGCTATTAAATTCTGTAATATAGCAGAGGCTGCTGTAGAGAAGAATGATGTTCCCAAAGCACATGAGAACATCCGTAAGGTGCAGAATATCATAGGATATCTGCATTCCACACTGGATACGAAATACGAAGTCTCCAAGGATTTCGATAATATCTATAACTATCTGGAGAGACGGCTGGTGGAAGCCAATGTCAAAAAGGATAAGGAGATTCTCGAAGAGATCAATACGCATCTCCACTCCATCCGTGACAACTGGAAAGAAGTCATGAAGGCCGGTGCCAAGAAAGGAAATGACTGATGGAGAATCAGCTGACCATTTTGTCAGAGAGCCTGGATAAGAAGCTGGAAGTATTACAGAAGATCCAGGATTATAACAAACGGCAGGAAGAGATCTTCTCTGCGGAAAACGTGGATATGAGCCTGTTCGATGATGCTGTGGAGGAAAAGCAGCGCCTGATCGATGAAGTGGTCCGTCTGGATGAAGGCTTTGAGATCATGTATGAGAAGCTGGCGAAAGAGCTGGAAGGCAACAGAGAACGCTACGCAGCACAGATCCGGGAGCTTCAGCAGAAGGTCAGCAGGGTGACAGAACTCAGTGTGACTGTACAGGCACAGGAGGCCCGGAACAAAAAGCTGATCGAGAACTATTTTGCGAAGGAACGTGCCGGAATTGGACAGAGACGGAAAAACGCCAAAAGTGCTTATGACTACTATAAGAGCATGAGCGGCGCCGGATATGTGCAGCCCCAGATGTACGACAATAAAAAGTAAATACAATGGTAATGGTGAAAGGGAAGCAGAAAGAGAACTGCTTCTCTTTTTTATATTTGCACATTTGTATGATAGATTTCGGTTAAAATGTAATGGGATTATAAATTGGCCGAATGAGATATTGAAATTTTAATACAATTAAAATTATCGTTGATTTATTGGAAGCAGTATGCTAATGTAGATTCACAGAATACCAATTCTGACAGACAGATCAAATCTTATTTAGTTCAAAAATGTTTTATTCGGGTGTATCACCGCTGATTTCATTGGATGAAAACGGGAATGTTTTAAATAGTATTTTTGACTGAACAGAGTAATAATGGAAAGGGGAAAATGCATGAATGAAGTGAAAACAGTAAGAGATGAACAAGGTAATGATATTGTTATAATACCGGATATTATATTTTGGAATAAACAGGACATTGACTGGGATGCAGTAAAAGAATACCTAAAGAAGTACCTTGGTGAAATAATTGAGAATAAACAAACGAAAGAAAAAATAGAAATAGGAACTAAATTCGCAGATGAGTATACGGGATCAAAGTATTCAGAACATATAAGGGGAGCAAGGGCAAAAGCCAAGGCAAATGCAGCACAAGGAATCCGAGAACTGGTAGAATCAGCTGCCAATAAAATACATAGTGAAAATAAAAAGAGTAAACATAAGAAAGACGCAAAAGGTGGCTGGAACTATTATACGGTCAGATTTGCGCTACCAGTTTATGATAACAATAGAAAGACAGAAGAATATAATGTTTACATGGGGAGGCTGGTAGTAAATAGGACACAAGACGGAAAATTGTATTTATATGATTTGGTGGAAATAAAAAAGGAAGCAAGTACCCCACTCAAGAATACATAGTAAACAAGTGGTAAAAAACTGCTTCCTTTTCCTATACTATATAGTGGAAAAATAAAAAAGTCAACATTTTTTGCAAAAAGGGGTTAAGTTTCAAAAAACCTCTCCGATATACTTAACAAGTAAAGCAAATAAAACAATTGCTTACCTAACCATTCTTCTGAATCCAAGGTTTCGCACGCCGGAGAGACGGAAGACAATGGCGATGAAAGTGACAGGATGTGCGAACTTGAAACTGACATTGCCAAAGCAAATAACGGAGCGCAGGGAAGCGCTCGTCAATTCAAGGAGGAATATATTATGGTAGTACAA
>CAKSAM010000021.1 GCA_934436245.1 uncultured Acetatifactor sp. | reverse complement strand
GAGGTTACTTTCGTAGCTGACTACAATGTAACCGGCGAAGCAGCTACCAAGGCTGTTGAGAACATGAAGGAAGGCGATGTTGTTCTGCTTCAGAATACCCGTTTCCGTGGTGCAGAGGAGACCAAGAACGGTGAGGAATTCAGCAAAGAGCTGGCTGACCTGGCTGATCTGTATGTATGCGATGCATTCGGTTCTTCTCACAGAGCACATGCTTCCGTAGCCGGTGTTACCAAGTTCATCACCGCTAAGGGTGGTCAGAACGTAGTAGGTTACCTGATGGAGAAGGAGATCAACTTCTTAGGTAAGGCTGTAGAAGATCCCGTAAGACCTTTCGTAGCTATTCTGGGTGGCGCTAAGGTTGCAGACAAGCTGAACGTTATCTCCAATCTGTTAGAGAAGTGCGATACCCTGATCATCGGCGGTGGTATGGCTTACACCTTCTTAAAGGCAAAGGGATATGAAATCGGTAAGTCTCTGGTAGATGATACCAAGATCGACTACTGTAAGGAAATGATGGAAAAGGCTGAGAAGCTGGGCAAGAAGCTGTTACTGCCTGTTGATTCCGTAACCATCGCTGACTTCCCTAACCCGATCGATGCTCCTGTTGAGGTTCAGGTATATGATGTTACCAACATGCCTGCAGACAGAGAGGGATGTGATATCGGACCCAAGACTGCAGCTCTGTATGCTGAGGCTGTTAAGACTGCTAAGACCGTTGTATGGAACGGACCTATGGGCGTATTCGAGAATCCTACCCTGGCAGCAGGTACCATCGCTGTAGCAAAGGCTCTGGCTGAGACCGATGCAACTACCATTATCGGTGGTGGTGACTCCGCAGCAGCTGTTAACCAGCTTGGTTTCGCTGACAAGATGAGCCACATCTCTACCGGTGGCGGAGCTTCCCTGGAGTTCCTGGAAGGCAAAGAGCTTCCCGGCGTTGCCGCAGCAGACGATAAATAAATTAAATTTATAAAAATAAGAGGTGTATGATTATGGCAAGAAAGAAGATCATTGCCGGCAACTGGAAGATGAATATGACTCCCAGCCAGGCAGTAGAACTGATCAATACGTTAAAGCCCCTTGTAGCAAATGATGAGGTAGATGTACTTCTGTGTGTTCCTGCAATCGACATCATTCCTGCTATGGAGGCGGCAAAGGGTTCCAATATCATGATTGGTGCCGAGAATATGTACTTTGAGGAGAAAGGTGCTTTCACCGGTGAAATTTCTCCCGCTATGTTGGATGATGCAGGTGTGAAGTATGTTATTATCGGACACTCCGAGAGAAGAGAGTACTTTGCAGAGACCGACGAGACCGTGAATAAGAAGGTTCTCAAGGCTTTCGAGCATGGCATTACTCCCATTATCTGCTGTGGTGAGACTCTGACTCAGAGAGAGCAGGGTGTTACCATTGATTTTATCCGTCAGCAGATCAAGATCGCATTCCTGAATGTAACTGCCGCACAGGCAGCAACCGCTGTTATCGCATACGAGCCTATCTGGGCAATCGGTACCGGCAAGGTAGCTACTACCGAGCAGGCGCAGGAAGTATGTAAGGCAATCCGTGAGTGCATCGCTGAGATCTATGATGATGCAACCGCAGCAGCTATCCGTATCCAGTATGGTGGATCCGTATCTGCTTCCAGCGCTCCTGAACTGTTTGCACAGGCAGACATCGACGGTGGTCTGGTAGGCGGCGCTTCCCTCAAGGCTGACTTCGGACAGATCGTAAACTATAAGTAATAGAACAATTGCACAAAAAATAAGGGCTCAAAACCCTTGAAAAAAGAGGATTCTTTGTTGAAAGCCAACAATGGAATCCTCTTTTGTTATGCGTTATTATCTGATAAGTATCACGTTTTACTATCACTCAACTATCACTTGTGATGGCAGGTCATGTCATTTTCTCACGTAAATTACGACAGAGGGATCAAAATGAATGTGGTCAGCCGGGTATTTATAAGGTATAATTTTATATAATATCATAACTCGTTTTTGACTGCGGAATAAGACTATGATTTCTGTTTTAGGCTTTGAAGGTCTGAGACACATGGAAAGGCAAGGAACATTATATGAAATATGTATTTACAAATGGGAAAATCCTAAACGGTACAAAAGATATGCAGGTGCAGGAAGGGCAGGTCATTCTGGTGGAGAATGGAAAGATCACGGAGATCCTGCCTGCCGGAGAAGCTGCAAAGAGGACTCAGACAGAGGACGGTTACGAGGAGATTGATCTACAGGGAAAATATATCCTGCCCGGTCTGATCAATATGCATGTCCATCTGGCAGGCAATGGAAAGCCCCAGAAGAAGCAGCGTGACAACGAAGCACTGGTTAAAAAGATCATGAGTAACGGTCTGACAAAAGCGATTGCCTACAACATGGTCTGTGGCTTTGCAAAGGATGAACTGTACAGCGGCGTGACTACGATCCGTACTGTAGGTGGATTGGGAGACTTTGACACCAGATTACGGGAGGATATTGCCGCAGGCAAAAAAACCGGTCCCAGAATCTTGGCGGCCAATGAGGGAATCTCTGTGCCTGGAGGACATATGGCGGGCTCTGTAGCTATTGCTGCCGGCAGCATTGAAGAAGCCCTGCAGCATCTGGAGGTGTCCAGGGCACAGAAGGTGGATCTGGTGAAACTTATGATCACCGGTGGTGTGCTGGATGCGAAGGAAAAGGGTGTGCCCGGAGAATTGAAGATGACGCCCGAAATGGTAAAGGCAGTTTGTGATAAAGCCCATGCTTTTGGATATAAGGTGGCAGCACATGTGGAATCTCCGGAGGGGGTAAAGGTAGCCTTGAAAAACGGCGTGGATTCCATTGAGCATGGTGCAAAAACTGATGAGGAAATGATTGCACTTTTTAAAGAGCATAATGCATTTTTATGTACTACGCTTTCTCCAGCACTTCCCTATGCACTGTTTGACCGCTCCATTACCAATGCTTCTGAAGTGGAGCAATTCAACGGTAATGTGGTATTTGAAGGTATTATCGACTGTGCAAAAGCCGCCATTGCCAATGATATTCCGGTAGTACTGGGCAATGACGTGGGATGCCCCTGGATCACACAGTACGATTTCTGGAGAGAATTGTACTATTTCCACAAATATGTGGGCGTATCCAACACCTTTGCACTGTATACCGCAACCTGCCGCGGAGCGGAGATGGCAGGTATCGGCGACATTACAGGCACACTGGAACCCGGCAAATGCGCAGATATGATCGTGGTGGATAGGAATCCACTGGAGGATCTGAGGGCGCTTCGTAATGTGGATATGGTCATCGCACAGGGCAGAGTACTCCGGGCTCCGAGGGTGAAGAAAAAGCAGATCGTAGAGACGGAACTGGACAAATTTCTAAATTAAAACGGAACGGCAATGTCTGTTCACAGAGAAAACTCCGCTGCATAGTTTTTTTATTTTTGACAGATTATGGAAAATGATAGGAAAAAGAAAATGACATTTGAAAAATTGGAGAAAAACCTCATGGATGTGATCCAGGAGGAACAGGCCAAATTAGGATTCCGCAGAGAGAAGCTCCGCCTGTATTATCCGTTATCCACACTGAATCACTTGCTGGGTACGCAGGATACGGCAGAGCAGATGGAAGTAACGCTTTTCGGACAGCCGGAGAGCATGACACAGAAGCTTGGAAAGCTGGCTGTGAGCCATAAGGGCGACCGCTTCTGCCTCTGTATTCCAGAGGAAGGCAGTGTTTATGTCCATGAGCAGTTTGCAGAGAGTGGATTTATCTATGAATTGATCCGGCTGTTGGAACGGCACGATTGTAAGATAGAAGATATCCGGCAGTTATTTTTGCGGTACAGTGAGAATATTTATGTGGAAGAGATGCAGGGTGGGGACTTTGATGTCATGCTCCGTTTCCCGGAGGAAATGGGAGATCCCTACTGTTATTGCTTTCGGGACGAAGGGTGTCATGTGATCTATCACCGGTTCCTGCCGGAGGATTATGCAGACCTGATGAAAGCATGAGACAATCATGGCAAGCGGACGATAAGAAAAGATTACGTGCATTTTATGATATGGAAATACGATGGAATCTATGGTAAGATAAAAAAGGTTCTACAAAGAAAAATGTCGAAAAAGGCAGAAGGCGAGGGGTAAAATGATCTTTAGATGTAAAAACTGCGGCGGTAATGTGGTTTACAGCCCGGAGAGAAAGAAGATGTTCTGTCCTTTCTGTGAGAGTGAGGAAAGTGAAGAACGCGAGGACGGTGTGATCGAAACAAGCAGTGAAGAAAACGGCACTGCAGAGGGAACGGCTCAGACAGCGGGAGCCGGACAGCCGGTCAGCAGAATGGCAGCAGCAGAGGGTGCTGCTCAGAAAAAGGTGACAAAGGTATGTCCTAACTGTGGTGGCGAGATTCCCATGACGGCCAGCACCTCCGCTACCCAGTGTCCTTATTGTGACAACTATGTGATCGTGGATGAACAGATTTCCGGCTCCTACACACCGCATATGCTGATTCCGTTCCGCATGGGAAAGGAAGGCTGTAAAAAGCTGATCCGCGATAAATTTGCAAAATGCATTTTTGCACCGACGGATTTTCTGTCGGAAGTGAGATTAAATGGAATACATGGTGATTATGTACCGTTCTGGTTTTATGATTATGATACCAACTGTACATTCCATGGAGAGGGTACCAAGGTACGCAGCTGGACTACCGGCAATACTCAATATACAGAGACTTCTTATTATGATATTGTCCGGGATATGGACATTGATTTTGACAAGATCCCGGTGGATGCTTCTGTGGGAATGCCGGATGATGTCATGGATCTCATGGAGCCCTTTGACTACAAGGAACTGCAGGAGTTTAAGCCGGAATATCTGTCCGGATTTCATAGTGAACGCTACAATATGACTTCCGATCTGGTGGAGAGCCGTGCCAAAGCCAAGATGCAGGAGGATGCCCGGAAGATGCTGCATGACAGCTATTCTGGATACGCTAGTGTCCGCAAACTGGGAGAAAATATCAGCGTAACGGACAGCTCCGTACAATACGGTCTGCTGCCGGTATGGAAATATGATTATACCTATAAAGGAAAAGAATATCCCTTCTATGTAAATGGACAGACCGGTAAGCTGGTAGGTATCGCACCAATCTCCAAGGCAAAGGTTTGGGCTTATGCGGGAACATTGGGAGTGACACTGACAGCGATTCTCTGTATGCTGAATGCGATCGTCAGTCTGCTGTAGAGATTATGAGGGAAGGATAACGGATCATGGAAAAAGATATTAAGAGAGAAGCACGGAGACAGTACTTCAAATATTTTAAAGTATGGTTCATTATTGCCGGAGTACTGGCAGTGATCACCATTGGTGCGGCAGTCGTTCATTTTCTTACACCAAAGACCGTCCGCAGTAACAGTCAGGATCCCACGGAGCGAGTGTTTGATTATGCGGATATGCTGACAGATGAAGAGGAACAGAGCCTGCGGGAATATATTGCAGAGTGTGAGGATAAGATCCAGGCAGATATTGTGATCGTTACAATCTCAGAATCCGTAGAATATGATCTGCAGGATTCCGGTCTGCCGGAGGTATTTCATGCAAAAGAGGTTGGCAGCACTGATTGGAACACGGCTATGCGTGATCTGGCTGATAATTTTTATGATTATAGTAATTTTGGCTACAATAAAGTGCATGGTAACGGAGCCCTCCTGCTGGATAATTCGTATGAAGGACAGAAGGGCAGCTGGCTGTCTACCTGTGGAAATGTATATGATTACTTTGGAGATTATGAGATAGATCAGGCATTGTATGCCGTAGATGACCACATAGATGAAAGCCCATACAAGGCATATATGGCATGCGTGAATTACGTGACCAGAACAATGGAGGAAAGTCAGGAAGCATTTCCAATGACAGTATTTCCGTGGGTCATGGTAGGTCTGATCACGGCATTAATTTATGCTTTGGTAAATTTGAGACAGGTCAAGGCAAAAGATACTACTACGGTGAACCAGTATGTCGATGGTAAGAAACCGAAAATCAATGACACCAGAGATCAGTATCTGCGTAAGAATGTGGTTACCCGTAGAATTGAGACCAGTAGCGGAAGCAGTGGCGGAAGTCATCATAATGGCGGACATGGCGGAAGCCACCGCAGTAGCAGCGGCGTCAGCCATGGCGGCGGTGGACATAGAAGATAATGAAGTGAATAACGCTGTAGCTGGCATCCTATTTACTGAACCACGGCTTTATCCACATCAATGACAGTGTAGAAATCAGGATGATTCATCTGAATCCGTTCTGTAACGGAATCAGTGACTTCCTGATCGGAGACGGGATAGTCATAAGGAACCACAATATCAAAAATGACGTTGGTGTGGGTCGGACCTTTGACAACACGGAAATCGTGCATGCTGAGTCTGGGATCAATCTGATCCAGATATCCGTTAACTTCTGTTTTCAGAGACAGGGTTTCAGGATCGTTCGTGCTGACGGGATCCATATGAATCACAGCGTTGCAGTTTAATTTATCATGTAATTCATGTTCAATTGTGTCAATAGTATCGTGCAGTGTCAGAATATTACCATCAGCCGGGACCTCAGCATGAAGGGAAATCAGTGTTCTGCCGGGACCGTAATTATGTACGATCAGATCATGAATGCCAATAACATCGTTATACGACAATACGATATCGTTGATCTGTTGTACCAGTTCGGGTTCAGGGGGTTGACCAAGCAGGGGACTGATGGTATCTTTGGCAGCCATAAAGCCGGAGTACAGGATAAACAGACCGACCAGTATACCACAGTAACCATCAATAATAATACCGGAGGTATAGGTGATGATCGTACTGATAAGAACAACGGTGGTGGCTGCTACGTCACTTAAGCTGTCGATGGCGGTTGCCTTCATGGCCACGGAACTGATTCGGCTGCCAATGCTGCGATTATAGAATGCCATGTAGCATTTTACCAGAATAGAGAATATTAAAATCCCTAAAATAACCGGAGAAAAATCCGGAGCTTCCGGATGGAAGATTTTACCTGCAGAACTTTTTACCAGTTCAAATCCCATGAGGACGATTAAGATGGATACAAGCAGACCGGAAATATATTCGATCCGTCCATGCCCAAAGGGGTGACCGGAGTCAGGCTTTTGACCAGCCATCCTGAAACCTACCAGAGTAATAATGGAGGATGCGGCATCTGACAGGTTATTGAAAGCATCCGCCGTGATGGCAATGGAGTGACTGAAAAAGCCGGCCAGGGCTTTGGTGATGAATAGAACAAGGTTGAAAAAGATTCCGACAACGCCGCAAAGGATTCCGTATGCCTGGCGAACACCGGAATCTTTCACATTTTCATGATTTTTAATAAATAATTTTGCTAATAATGTAACCATAAGATAACCCCTTTTCCCAAAATAAGAGTTTGAGGGATATTGTAGCGCAAATACTGTCAAAATACAAGCATATCAGAGGACTTATTAAAATTTTATCTTCAATAAGAAATCTGTGGTTCCTATTGCGCATGTTACATTTTCAGTGTATAATCTCGGTGGACGTAATATATGCCTTTATAACGGATCTGGCAGGCAGAATGGTCAGTGACCGGATGCAGCGGAACCGTACATGTAGTGATAATGAGTAAGAAAATGGAGGAACGATCGATGAGAAAGAAACCGGTTGTATTAATGATCCTGGATGGTTATGGATTAAACGATAAGGTAGAGGGTAATGCCGTGGCACAGGCCAACACTCCTGTCATGGATTCCCTGATGAAGGAGTATCCTTTTGTACATGGCAATGCCAGCGGTATGGCAGTAGGTCTTCCTGAAGGCCAGATGGGTAATTCTGAAGTAGGTCATATGAATATGGGTGCCGGACGTATTGTATATCAGGAACTGACCCGTATCACCAAGGAGATTCAGGATGGAGACTTCTTTAAGAATGAAGCCCTGTTAAAAGCCATTGATAATTGTAAGAAGAATAACAGTGCCCTGCATCTGATGGGACTGTTATCCGACGGTGGTGTACACAGCCACATCACCCATCTGTACGGTCTGCTGGAACTTGCTAAGCAGCAGGGGCTGGAGAAAGTATATGTTCATTGCTTCCTGGATGGTCGTGATACCCCTCCTGCAAGCGGTAAAAGCTATGCAGAACAGCTGAATGAAGAAATGAAGAAAATCGGCGTAGGCAGAATCGCTTCTGTAATGGGTCGTTATTATGCAATGGATCGTGATAACAACTATGACCGTGTGAAATTGGCTTATGACGCTATGACCGAGGGCAAAGGTCTGACCGCTGCCTGCGGTATCTGTGGTATCCAGGAGTCTTATGACAGAGAAGAGACGGATGAGTTTGTAAAACCTACTGTTGTTGTAGAAGACGGTAAGGCAGTCGGACTGGTGCAGGACAAGGATTCCGTAATCTTCTTCAACTTCCGTCCCGACCGTGCAAGAGAGATCACCAGAGCCTTCTGTGATGATGACTTCAAGGGATTTGACCGTGTGAGAAGGGATATTACCTTTGTATGCTTCTCCGATTACGATCCTACCATCCCCAACAAGGAAGTAGCATTCCACAAGATCGCTATCACCAATACCTTCGGTGAGTGGCTGGCAGCCCATGACATGAAGCAGGCCCGTATTGCAGAGACCGAGAAGTATGCCCACGTTACCTTCTTCTTTAACGGCGGTGTAGAGCAGCCCAACGAGGGAGAAGACCGTATTCTGGTAAATTCCCCTAAGGATGTAGCAACCTATGATCTGAAGCCTGAAATGAGTGCTCCCCAGGTTTGCGAAAAACTGCTGGATGCGATCCGTTCTGAAAAATATGATGTGATCGTGATCAACTTTGCTAACCCCGATATGGTAGGTCATACCGGTGTGATCTCCGCAGCTATCAAAGCTATCGAGACCGTAGATGAGTGTGTAGGCAAGGCAGTACAGGCAGTGAAGGAGGTAGATGGCGTTCTGTTCATCTGTGCAGACCACGGTAACGCAGAGCAGATGATCGATTACACCACCGGTCAGCCTCATACCGCACATACCACCAATCCGGTTCCGTTCATTCTGGTAAATTATGATCCTGCATATACTCTGAAAGAGGGCGGATGCCTGGCAGATATCGTACCTACTCTGATCAATGTGATGGGTATGGAGCAGCCTGCAGAGATGACAGGTAAGTCTCTGTTAATTAAGAAATAATTTAGTTTCAAATAATCATCGTATTCCACAACGACAGATACGATTCGGATTCCTCAGGCACTTTGCACGGTGCCTGAGGATTTTATAACTGACTCTTTATATCATATCTTCTTATCAGCAGGAGGAAGAAATCTATGGAACATAAGAAAAATCTGGTGACCCTGGGCAGTACCGGGATCACCGTGGAGAAAAACTCTTTCGGAGCGCTGCCCATCCAGCGTATCACGAAAGAAGCTGCCATCGGACTGCTTCGTAAAGCCTATGCGGCAGGCGTGACTTTTTATGACACTGCCAGATATTATACTGACAGTGAGGAAAAAGTAGGCGCTGCTTTCGAGGGCATGCGGGACAAAATCTACATTGCCACCAAGACCGGAGCCACCACGGCGGAAGGCTTCTGGAAGGATCTGCACACCTCTCTGGAAAAATTAAAGACGGATTATATTGATATTTATCAGTTCCACAATCCGGCCTTCTGTCCGAAGCCGGGTGATGGCACAGGACTCTATGAGGCTATGTTGGAAGCGAAGGACAAAGGCATGATCCGCCATATCGGTATCACGAATCACCGCCTGAATGTGGCACATGAAGCCATCGAAAGCGGACTGTATGAGACCCTGCAGTTCCCCTTCTGTTATCTGGCGACGGACAAGGATCTGGAGCTGGTACAGGAATGTAAGAAAGCAGGCATGGGATTTATCGCCATGAAAGCATTGTCCGGCGGCCTGATCAATAATTCAGCAGCGGCTTATGCATATCTGGCACAGTTTGATAATGTACTTCCTATCTGGGGCGTGCAGCGGGAGAGTGAACTGGATGAATTTTTATCCTATATCGATAATCCGCCCACACTGACACCGGAATTGCAGGCGGTGATCGATCGTGACAGAGAAGAACTGCAGGGAGAATTCTGCAGAGGCTGCGGTTACTGTATGCCCTGCCCTGTGGGAATCGAGATCAACAACTGCGCCCGTATGAGCCTGATGATAAGAAGAGCCCCTTCGGCCGCACAGCTGACGGAAGAGATGCAGGCGAAGATGCGTAAGATTGAAGAGTGCCTGCATTGTGGCAGATGTAAATCCAAATGTCCTTATGGACTGGATACCCCGACATTACTGGAAAAGAACTACAAGGATTACTGTGAGATCCTTGCCGGAAAAGAGTACTAGAAGATACGAATAAAAACCTCCTTACAGGACATACTTACATCAGAAAAAGCAAAGTAGGTATGCCGGTAAGGAGGTTTTTTATGGAAAAATATCTGGAGATCGTCGAAGTACACGGAAGGGAGATTCTGGATTCAAGAGGAAATCCCACGGTGTCAGCTGTTGTTACTGTGAAGGACAGGGAGAGCGGCAGCTGCTTTCAAGGGAATGCGGCGGTTCCTTCCGGAGCCAGTACCGGTCAGTTCGAGGCGGTGGAACTCCGGGACGGAGAAACAAGATACTTTGGTCTGGGAGTGCAGCATGCCGTGAAAAACGTGGATGAAAAAATATCGAGCGTTCTATTAGGAGAAAACGCATTGGATCAGATCCGCATCGATCGGATTCTACGGGAGACAGACGGCACGGATAATAAGAGTAATTTAGGGGCTAATGCCATGCTGGCGGTTTCCATGGCGGTGGCAAGGGCAGCCGCAGAGGCGCTGGGACTTTCTCTGTACCGGTATTTCGGTGGTATTTCCCCCAGACTTCTGCCGGTTCCCATGATGAATATCTTAAACGGCGGAAAGCATGCGGCGAACACCGTGGATTTCCAGGAGTTCATGATCATGCCCGTGCAGGCAGAGACTTTTTCGGAAGGGTTACGGATCTGTGCGGAGATCTATCATAATCTGAAAAAATTATTAGAGAAGAAAGGTCTGTCTACGGGAGTCGGGGATGAGGGCGGCTTTGCACCGGATCTGCCGGATGCGGAGAGTGTGTTGGATATTCTGGTGGAAGCCATTGAAGCTTCCGGGTATGTGTCTGGGCAGGATATTAAAATAGCCATGGATGCTGCAAGCAGTGAATTATATAATGAAAAAACAGGAATGTATCATTTTCCAGGGGAAAGCAGTCTGAAGGGGGAAGAAGTGCTGAGAGATACCGGCGAGATGATTGCTTATTATGAAAGGCTGGTAGAAAAATATCCGATTATTTCTATTGAAGACGGGCTGGATGAGAATGACTGGGACGGATGGCAGGAGATGACAAAACGACTGGGAGAACGGATTCAGCTTGTAGGGGACGATTTATTCGTAACGAATACGAAGAGACTGGATGCCGGAATCAAGTTACATTGCGGAAATGCCATTCTGGTGAAGGTCAACCAGATCGGTACTCTGACGGAAGCATTTGAAGCTGTGGAAATGGCACACAAGAACGGATATAAAGCTGTGATATCACATCGCTCCGGAGAAACAGAAGATACAACGATTGCTGACATCGCAGTGGCACTGAATGCCGGACAAATCAAAACAGGAGCTCCCTGCCGCAGCGACCGGGTGGCGAAGTACAATAGGCTGCTTGCAATAGAAGAGGAGTTAAAGGATGCAGCCGCATATATGGAGCCGTTTCACAAAATTTAGTGAGCTGCGCAATAATAAGGAATACAAAAATTAAAAAATGTCGTAACAGGAGAATTTCTTTTGCAGGAGATTCTCCTGTTTTGATGAGAAATATTGGAAAAATGCATGAGAGAAAGAATATTAGAAGAATGTAAAACGATTAAATATACATTATTTAATTAGAATTATACACTATATACATAAAATGAAATTGATGACCTGTTTTAGTGAAAATCATTTTTATAAATATACAGACATATGTACGTGATACGCGTACATGCAGAGATGATATGGATAAAAGCCAAAGGGTAGGAACTGCCAGATACTTCATATGTATTTCAGTTGACAGTCTTAGAAAAGTGTTGTAATATAACAAAAGTCGTTGTCGGGAGAATAATATACACTTTATGTACATGTATACTTGTATACACATACATAAAATGTATTTTATGTATGTCCGCAGGCAAAAGAAAAGCAAGGAGTTGAAGAGATGCTTAAATATATTGCAAAACGTATCGGCCTGGCGCTGATCACGATTTTTACAGTAGCAACACTCACCTTTTTCCTGATGAATATGGTCCCCGGTGGTCCGTTCCTCTCGGAGAAAGCGGTAAGCCCCGCTGCACAGGCAGCTTTGGAGGCAAAATATGGTCTGGACAAGCCGTTGTCCCAGCAGTATCTGACCTATATGACTGATGCATTGCATGGTGATTTCGGAGAGAGTCTGAAGCAGAGAGGAAGAACTGTTACTTCTATCATAGTATCCAAGTTCCCTGTATCTGCAAGAGTAGGTGGAATTTCCGTTATCGTAGCCCTGTTGGTAGGTATCCCTCTGGGATGTCTGGCAGCTACCCATCGCGGCAAGGCACTGGATAGCGTGATCTCCGTGATCTCTACCTGTGGTATTGCGGTACCCAGCTTCGTTGTATGTACCCTGCTTCTGTATTTCCTGGGAAGTAAGGTAAAGATACTGCCCACCTACGGAATCGGCACCTGGAAGCATTATGTGATGCCCGTGATCGCACTGGCATTGTACCCCACCGCTTATATTATGAGACTGATGCGTTCTTCCATGCTGGATGTTCTGGGACAGGATTATATGAGAACCGCTACGGCGAAGGGAGTAAAGCCTTTCTTCCGTCTGTTCAAGCATGCACTGAGAAATGCACTGCTCCCCGTTATCACCTATGTAGGTCCTATGATGGCTTATACTATGACAGGAAGCTTCGTAGTAGAGAAGATTTTCACGATCCCCGGTCTGGGCAATGAATTTGTCAGCTCGATCATTAACCGTGACTACACCATGATCATGGGTACCACCATTTTCCTCGCAACACTGATGGTTGTCATGAATGTGCTGGTGGATATCGTGTATAAGCTCGTCGACCCCAGGATCAAGTTGAAGTAAGATTAACAGGAAGGAAGATACCGATGAAAGAACCGAATGCTATGAGCTTTCATGTAAAATATAAACCGGAAGATTTTATGCCGGCGAACGAAGAAGAGAAGCAGAGCCAGGTCATCATGCGTGAGAGCGTGGGCTTCTGGCAGGATGGCTTCCGCAGACTTCGTAAGAATAAGGTTGCCATGGTCAGCCTCTTCGTTATTATTGTAGTTATGATCTTTTCCTTTATCGTGCCTGCATTTTATCCCTATGATTACAAGACACAGATCAAAGGAAGCGAGAATCTGCATCCCATGCAGTATTCCGAGAAAGAGATAGAGCGTATGGATGCGGGAGAGAAGGTATTCCCCCATGTGCTCGGTACCGATAAAATGGGTCGTGATTATGCCATCCGTGTTATGATGGGAAGCCGTATCTCCCTGCTGGTTGGTCTGATCGCTACTGCCATCATTTTTGTGATCGGTTCCCTGATCGGTTCCATCTCTGCCTTCTTCGGTGGATGGGTGGATCTGATCATCATGCGTATTGTGGATATTATCTATACGATACCGGATTTTCTGCTGATCGTGCTGCTGTCCTTTGCGTTAAAGGATCCGTTGGCGAATCTGGCACAGCTTCCCGGATTTGGATGGATGCAGATTGTAGGCTCTAACCTGATCAGTATCTTCATCGTGTTCGCATTGCTGTACTGGGTAGGAATGGCACGTATGGTACGAAGCCAGATCCTGACCCTGAAGGAGAATGATTATGTTATGGCAGCCAAGGCTCTGGGAGCCAAGGATGGCCGTATCATTAAAAAGCATCTGCTGACCAACTGTATCGGTACTCTGATCGTTACCACCACACTGCAGATCCCTTCCTCTATTTTTACCGAGAGCTATTTAAGCTTCTTAGGTATGGGTGTGGCAGTTCCCCTGCCTTCTCTGGGAAGCCTTGCAAGTGATGCCATTAACGGTATGATCACATTCCCGTACCTGCTGTTTGCACCCTGTCTGCTGATCAGTCTGATCATCTTAAGCTTTAACCTGTTTGGTGACGGACTTCGTGACGCATTTGACCCGAAGCTTAAGAATTAATGGAAGGAGTAGTGAAGATGGATAACAATTATCTGGTAGATATACAGCATGAACGTCTCTCTTTCTTTACTCCTGCCGGAGAAGTAAAGGCACTGAACGATGTCTCCATTCACCTGAAGGAAGGAGAAGTACTGGGCATCGTAGGAGAGAGTGGTTCCGGTAAATCCGTAACCGCATACAGTCTGATGGGACTGACCGCTTATCCCGGTAAGCTGATCGGCGGAGAGCTTCACTTCAATGGACATGAAGTGGAGAAAATGACCGAAAAAGATTTTTCCAAAATGCGTGGTAAAGAGGTATCCATTATTTTCCAGGATCCTCTGACCAGCTTAAATCCCGTATATACCATTGGTAATCAGATCATGGAGGTGATCCGTCTGCATACCGATGCGGACAAGAAAAAGGCATATGCAAGAGCAGTGGAGCTTTTGTCTCTGGTAGGTATCAATGAACCGGAGAAGCGTATGAAGCAGTATCCCCACGAGCTGTCCGGTGGTATGAGACAGCGTGTCATGATCGCGATCGCGCTGGCATGTGAACCGAAGCTTCTGATCGCCGATGAACCCACTACCGCACTGGACGTTACCATTCAGGCACAGATTCTGGAGCTGATGATGGAACTGAAGGACAAGCTGGGCATGGCGATCATCATGATCACCCATGACCTGGGTATCGTGGCGAGCATGTGTGACCGCATTGCAGTCATGTATGCAGGACGTATCGTGGAGACTGGTACCTGTGACGAGATCTTCTACAACCCGAAGCATGAATATACCAAGGGTCTGCTGGAAAGTATCCCCCGTCTGGACAGCACGAAGCATGAGAAGCTGATCCCCATCGAGGGTAACCCGGTGGATCTTCTGAATCCTCCTGAAGGATGCGCATTCGCACCTCGCTGTAAGAACTGCATGAAGATCTGTCTGAGAGAGAATCCTCCCAGGACGGATTTCAGCGAGACGCATTACGCACATTGCTTTATGAACCAGAAAGTCTGTATGGAGGGAGGAAATACCAATGAGTGATAAGTTACTTCAGGTAGAACATTTAAAGCAGTACTTCCCCGCAGGCGGCATGGGCAAGAACCGTAAGTTCGTGAAGGCCGTGGATGATGTCAGCTTTTTTGTGAATAAAGGTGAGACTCTCGGACTGGTAGGAGAGAGCGGCTGTGGTAAGACCACTACCGGACGATCCATCTTACGATTATACGAGCCCACCGGTGGCAAGATCACATTTGACGGCAATGTGATCCTGGACGTTGAAAATAAAGTAAAGGTGGATATGCTGCCTTACCGTCAGAAGATGCAGATGGTATTCCAGGATCCTTATGCAAGTCTGGATCCTCGAATGACCGTAGGCGATATCGTAGGGGAAGCCATCGACATCCATAAGCTGGCTGCCAATAAAAGGGAACGTCATGACATGATCATCTCCATGCTGGAGAGAGTAGGATTGAACTCTGAGCATGCGAACAGATATCCTCATGAATTCTCCGGTGGACAGCGTCAGCGTGTCGGCATTGCGAGAGCACTGGCAGTAAATCCTCAGTTCATCGTCTGCGATGAGCCGATCTCCGCACTGGATGTATCGATCCAGGCACAGGTGGTGAATATGTTCGAGGAGCTGCAGGAGCAGATGGGACTGACCTATCTGTTTATTGCCCATGACCTCTCTGTCGTAAAACATATCTCCGACCGTATCGGCGTTATGTATCTGGGCAAAATGGTAGAGCTGGCAGACAGCTACGAGCTGGTAGCACGAAGCCTGCATCCTTATACCAAGAGCCTGATCTCTGCGATTCCCATTGCAGATCCCATCAAGGCAAGAGCAAGCAAACGTATTGTTCTGCAGGGAGATGTACCCAGCCCCTTAAATCCTCCTACCGGATGTCGTTTCCGCACCAGATGTCCTTATGCGGATGAGTGCTGTGCACAGAAGGAACCCGAATGGAGAGAAGTGGAAAAGGGTCATTACGTGGCATGCCACCATGTGGAGAAGATCAATGCCTGAAATTAGGTATTGACAGCTAAGTAATTTAGCTGTTTAATATAAAGTTATACAAAGCATAGTGCTTTCGTATGAAAAGAAAGAGGAGGATGACTTTATGAAAAAGAAGTTAGCTATGCTGCTCACCGCAGCAATGCTGGTAGGTTCTCTGGCAGCATGCGGCAGCAGCAACAATGGTTCTTCTGCAACCGGCAGTGCTTCTGACAGCACCAAGACCGATGCAGCAGCAACCGAAGTTAGTACTGAAGGTAAACAGCTTACCGTTCAGATCGGTCCCGATCCCGAGACCATCGATCCCGCACTGAACAGTGCAGTAGATGGCGGTAATATGCTGCTTCACTCTTTTGAGTGTCTTCTGACCGTAGACCAGGATGGTAAGATCGCTCCCGGACAGGCTGAGACCTGGGAAGTATCTGAAGATGGTCTTACCTGGACCTTCCATCTTCGTGATGGATTAAAGTGGTCTGACGGCAGTGATCTGACCGCAGACGATTTCGTATACAGCTGGAAGCGTGTATGCGATCCCGCAGTAGCAGCTCCTTATGCTGAGACTGTTCTGGGTATGGTTAAGGGCTTTGACGAGGCACAGGCCGGTGATCTGGATGCTCTGGCAGTATCTGCTCCCGATGCTAAGACCTTCGTTGTAGAGCTTTCCAATCCCTGCCCTTACTTTGAGTCTCTGGCAGCATTCGCTACCCTGAGCCCTGTTCAGCAGGCAACCGTAGAGGCTAACGGTGATGCATGGGCTACCGCAGCTGAGACCTATATTTCCAACGGACCTTTCAACATTACTGAGTGGGTACCCGGTTCTCACATCATCATGTCCAAGAACCCTAACTACTGGAACGCTGATGCAATCAAGCTTGGCAGCATCAAGTTCGTACTGATGGAGGATTCCAACGCAGCTTATACTGCATTCCAGTCCGGCGATGTACTGTTTATCAAGGATGTTCCTACCCAGGAGATCCCCAGCTTACAGGGTAACCCTGAGTTCCATGTAGAGCCTAATCTGGGAACTTACTATCTGTCCCTGAACCTGGAAGATCCTGCATTCGCAGATGTAAAGGTACGTAAGGCTCTGAGCCTGGCAATTGATCGTGATTATGTAGCAAATACCCTGATGCAGGGAACCTACTCTCCCGCATACAACCTCGTAGGTGAGGGCTGGGTAGATACCGACGGCAGCTCCTTCAAGGCAAATGCGAACGGTGGACAGACCTACATCTCCGATGATTTTGATGCTAACCTTGAGGAAGCTAAGCAGCTCTTAGCTGATGCAGGCTACCCCAATGGTGAAGGACTTCCTACCATCACCTATACTACCAACGATGCAGGCTACCACAAGGTTGTTGCTGAGTACTTACAGCAGGCATGGGGTGAGCTTGGTCTTAACGTAGAAGTAAATATCGTTGAGTGGTCTAGCTTCACACCGATGCGTCGTAACGGTGAGTACATGGTAGCACGTAACGGTTGGGTAGGAGACTACAGTGATCCTTCCAATATGTTAGACCTGTTCTGTACCGGCAACGGTAACAACGATGGTAAGTTCTCCAACGCTGATTTCGATGCAGCTATGGAGAAGGCAGCTTCCACCATGGATACCGCTGAGCGTTCTGCAGCTCTTCATCAGGCTGAGGATGTTATGATGGAGCAGGTAGGATGCATCCCTGTTGCTTACTACAATGACTTCTGGCTGCAGAGCGAGAAGATCACCGGTATCTGGCATTCCGCTTATGGTTTCTGGTACTTCATGTATGGTGACATCGCAGAGTAATCTGTGGATCTGATCATTCAGAATAAAAAACAAAGGATCCCCGTGAGATCGTAAAGATTTCCGGGGGTTCTTTTTTGTGCCGCCTTTTCGGTACTGTCTTGTAAAATGTTGTTGCAATTGTGTACAAAATATGGTAATATAAAATCTGCTTGACATTAGGAGGTGTGAAATGGAAGCATTAAGAATCGTAATTAACATAATTTTTATATTGGTATGTGTAGCACTGACAGTGTTAGTATTGATGCAGGAAGGTAAATCCGCAGGACTGGGTTCCATCAGCGGCGCTGCTGAGACCTACTGGGGCAGGAATAAAGGACGTTCCATGGAAGGTATGCTGGTGAAGATCACGAAGATCCTTGCAGTATTCTTCATGTTACTTGCAGTCGTACTGAATCTGAACGTATTTTAATCATTACGAAGGATGACACTCTTGTGTGCAGGGCATACAAGAGTGTTTTGTTTATTCATAGGAAATTTTTTCCTATGAATAAATAACGCTTCGAAGGGATCGCACTGCGGCGGTTATGAAATATGTCGCAAAAGCGACCCGCCGCAGGCGGAGAATCTCGCAAGCGAGATCCTTTTTTATATTGAGAGAGGTTACATGAGTAATAACGAAATCAGAGAGAAGAGAAAAAAAGTAATCTGTGATCTGGTGAAGGATGATTTTTACGTTCCGATGAAGGAAAAGGAACTGGCAATGTTTCTTCAGGTCGCAAAAGAAGACCGGGAAGAGTTTCGTGAGATCTTACGGGAACTATTAGCGGAAGGAAAGCTTACCCTGACCGTAAAAGGGAAATATATGAAGTCCAACGGTAAGGTGCTGACGGGAACCTTTATCAGCAATGCCAAAGGCTTTGGATTTGTGGAAGTGGAAGGAAGGGACGAGGATCTGTTCATTCCGGAGGACAAGCAGGGCGGAGCATTCCATAAGGATACCGTGGAAGTGGCACTTTTGCCTGCGAAGACAGGAAAACGCCAGGAAGCGCAGGTGATCCGCATCATTGCCCGGGGAATGACCCAGGTGGTGGGAACCTATGAGCAGTCCAAGAGTAATTTCGGCTTTGTCATCCCGGATAACACGAAGATAGCACAGGATATTTTCGTGCCGAAGGAGTGGTCGAAGGGAGCCATGACCGGACATAAGGTCGTAGTGGAGATCACCGGATACGGTACCAATACGAAGAGTCCTGAGGGCAAAGTCGTGGAGATCCTGGGACATATCAACGATCCCGGTGTAGACATCATGTCTATCGTCCGGGGCTTTGATCTGCCTGTGGAATTCGGCGAGAAGCTCATGAACCAGGTGGAGAGGGTATCCCAGGAGGTATCCGAGGCGGACTGTGCCGGCCGCAGGGATCTGCGGGATGTGACCATGGTGACCATCGACGGAGAGGATGCCAAGGATCTGGATGACGCTGTCAGTGTATCCTTTGACGGGACATATTATCACTTGGGAGTACACATTGCAGACGTGACGAACTACGTGCAGGAGAATTCCGCATTGGACAGAGAAGCATTAAAGCGCGGCACCAGCGTCTATCTGGTAGACCGTGTGATCCCCATGCTGCCCCATGCACTGAGCAACGGTATCTGTTCCCTGAACGAAGGTGTGGACCGTCTGGCATTAAGCTGCCTGATGAAGGTGGATGAAGAGGGCGAGATCGTGGACTATGAGATCTGCGAATCTGTGATCCGGGTCAATAAGAGAATGTCTTATACCGTGGTGAAAAAGCTGCTGGAGGAGCCGGAGTGTGTGGAGCATAATGCCGGTGCGCCGGACGGAACCTCCGCAGAAACCGCAGAAACCGCAACAGACTATTCCCAGTACAGGGAACTGCTTCCCATGTTCCAACAAATGGCTGAGCTCGCAGACAAACTGCGGAAGAAGAGACAGAAGAGGGGCTCCATTGATTTCGATTTCCCGGAGTGCAAGATTTTACTTGACAGGGAAGGACATCCACTGGATATTAAGCCTTATGAGAGGAACGTGGCTACTATGCTGATCGAGGATTTCATGCTCGCAGCGAATGAGACAGTGGCACAGCATTTTTACTGGCAGGAGCTGCCCTTCGTCTACCGTGTCCATGATGTACCGGATCCGGAGCGGATCCAGAAGCTGTCCACGTTCATCAGCAATTATGGCTATTACATGAAGGCACTGGGGCGGAAGAACAGCAAGGTTTCCACGGAGGAGATCCACCCCAAGGAGATCCAGAAGCTGTTACAGAAGATCGAGGGAACCCCCGAAGAGCCTATGATCGCCAGACTGACCCTGCGGAGCATGAAGCAGGCGAAATACAGCACGGAATGCACCGGACATTTCGGACTGGCATGTCAGTATTACTGCCATTTTACTTCACCGATCCGCAGATACCCGGATCTGCAGATCCACAGGATTATTAAGGAGCAGCTGCGTGGACGCCTGAAGGAAGAGAGAGTGGAGCACTACCGGGATATTCTGCCGGAGGTGGCTAAGCATTCTTCCGAGATGGAGCGCCGTGCCGATGAGGCAGAACGGGAGACGGATAAGCTGAAGAAGGTAGAATATATGGAACAACACATCGGAGAGGAATACGAGGGTGTGATCTCCGGTGTCACCGGCTGGGGCTTATATGTGGAACTGCCCAATACCGTGGAAGGTCTGATCCATATTTCCACGATCCCGGGCGACTATTACCACTACAATGAGGCAGCCTGTGAGATGGTGGGAGAAGCTACCGGACGTTGCTTTAAACTGGGAATGCCGGTACGGATCGAAGTGGAAGACTGTGACCGCTTTATGCGAACCATTAATTTCCGACTGGTGGATCAATGAACTGTTGGTTCATTGACAAATGTAAAAAATATAGTAAACTGTAACTATTCAGAGCCGTTAAAAAGAAGCTCCGCAGCAGCGTTTTGTGAATGGGTTTCTGAATAGTTACAAGGTTTTAAGAGGTAGCCATGGCAAAAGGAAAAGAGTCCCAGAAGCTGATCGCAAACAATAAAAAAGCATATCATGATTTTTTCATCGATGAGACCTATGAGTGCGGTATTGCCCTGCATGGAACGGAGGTAAAGTCCATGCGTATGGGGAAATGCAGTATCAAGGAGGCGTTCGTCCGCATTGAAGACGGAGAAGTATTCGTCTACGGGATGCATGTAAGTCCTTATGAGAAGGGGAATATTTTTAACAAAGACCCTCTTCGTGTGAAAAAGTTGTTGCTGCACAAGTACGAGATCAACAAGCTGTTGGGCAAGATCAAGGAAAAAGGGTATACATTAGTCCCTTTGCAGGTATACTTTAAGGATGGCAAGGTAAAGGTAGAGATCGGACTGGCACGTGGTAAGAAGCTCTATGACAAGAGAGAAGCCATTGCCAAAAAGGATCAGCGCAGAGAGGCAGAGAAGGAATTCAAGGTCCGCAATCTGTAATTTTCAGCTCTGTAATGCTTTAGCGCAAGTGCTTGACAGCCGTGATTCCATCAAGTATACTTGGCATGACAATTGAATAAGGGGTAGTAAAGGTTTCGACAGGGGTTTTGCAGCTGGAGAAGCGAGTCGCATGGTAATGCGTTAAATGGCCAAATTAAAATTAAACGCTAACGATAATTTAGCATACGCTGCCTAATGGCAGCAGTCGGCCCTAGGGCACTCACACCTTAGGATCCCGGCTTCAAACATGTGAGAAACGACATATGCAAAGCTTTGCGCATATGGGCGTAACATGAAGCTACTGAAATGCCCAGGGTGTTTATTCCCGGGGTGCGGAGGGAATGTCAAAGAATAAACTACACTCGTAGAAGGACAGGGAATAGGCTTTTGGACACGGGTTCGACTCCCGTCTACTCCACTAAACCGTAACAAGTCGAACACCCTGTATAACATTGTTGTATACAGGAATATGTTCTGCTTGGTTTCACAGAGGGAATGGTAATTGTGAGAACGGTTATTGTAGATAGAATCTACAGGAAAGTAGCGATATTGTAGGTAGGTAATTACACCTCATACAGTATCGCTATTTTTTGCAGAAGCATCCCCATGCCTGACGGCATAGAAGGAGCAGGGATGCCTTGAAACTTTTAGAACAATACAAAAAAATACAGAAGATATCATATGAATATTTTAGAGGAATCTATTATAGTAGATGACAAAATATTTAAATTTTTACTGGGAAAGAGGGCTATTAGATAAGGAAAATAATTAGAAAATTTGTTCAGAACAAGTATTTTTTTATGATGCAACGGTAGAAATTTTCTGTTATAATAATATCGAAATACTGATGGGAAGGAGGTAGCATTATGCCGGCAGTAAATGTTAATATTCAACCTGAGATAATAAGTTGGGCTTTAAGCCAAACACAGAAAGAAAAACTTGGCGACAAATTGATGAATAATATCGTTCAATGGCTTAATGGTACTAAAACTCCTACTTTTAATCAGATAGAGGATTTTAGCAGAAAAGCTAATATTCCGTTAGGCTATTTCTTCCTACAGACACCACCTGTGGAGCAGATGGAACTTTTGGAATATCGGACAGTTGATAGTATCCAGCTTGCAAATCCAAGTCGTAATTTGATAGACACGGTTCATGAAATGGAGAACATTCAGGACTGGATGAAAGATTACAGGCAGGAAGTGGGCTTTGAAGAGCTTCCGCTGGTAGGGTGTATGAAGGATACGAGAAATGTTCAACTTGTTGTGGACAGAATTCGTAAAGATTTGGAATTAGACATTAAATGGTATGAGAAGTGCAAAGATTCCAGAGAAGCGTTTGGTTTCATTAGAAGGCAACTGGAGATATGCGGCACTATTGTAATGATGAATGGTGTTGTAGGAAAGAATACGCATAGGGCATTGGATATAAATGAGTTCAGAGCATTTGCAATGGTGGATGAATGGGCACCGCTTATTTTTATTAATGCCGCAGATTCTAATGGAGCCCGGTTATTTTCTTTGTTGCATGAGACCGCACATATTTGGCTTGGAATAGATGACTTATATAATGACAGGCATAACAGCATAAGCGGTGTAAGTGATGTGGAAACGATGTGCAATGCTGTAGCAGGCGAGTTGATTGTCCCTAAACAAGTTTTTTTGAATAGATGGGATGATAGCGCAGCAGACATATATACGGTTATTACGGAATTGGCAGGATATTTTAGATGTGGGGAAAGTGTGATTGCAAGGAAAGCATTTGATTGTAAAAAGATAACACAGGATGTATACAATAAAGTAGTACAGACAGCAATAGACAATTACAATCAGATGAGGGAAAATCGAGAAAGTAGTGGTGGAGGTAATTATTACAACACGATGGGATCTCGCTTGGATGGGCATTTTGTAAAAGCATTATGCGAGAGTATTAATATGGGGAGAACTTCTTATACGGAAGCATATCGTCTGACCAACACTAGCCGCAAGACGTTTTCTGAGGTTGCGAAGCAGTTTGGAGGTGTAGAATGGTAGAAGAAAAGTTTTTAATTGATTCCAATTCATTTATGACACCATACAGACAATATTATGCATTTGATTTAATACCGACCTATTGGAAGGAATTAGCGAAACGTCTGGATACCGGAAGAATGATATTGCTTGACATGGTAAAAGATGAGATTGATAAGGGAAAGGATGAATTGTCTGATTGGTTAGACAAGCAGACGGGATTTGTAATCTGTAACCATGGTGAGCTGGCTATTATAAATAAGTATCAGGAAGTCCTACAGTATGTGCAGAGTTGTGGTCTATATAAACCGCAGGCGTTACGGAACTGGGCACCGGCTTATATTGCAGACCCGTGGCTGATTGCAGCGGCGGCAGTAAATGATTATACAATCATAACATCAGAAGTTTCGTCAAGTGGTTTAAGCCCCAAGACTCCAAATAAAAATGCTAAAATACCAGATGTGGCAAGAGCATTCGGGGTTAAGACCAATAACTTGTATTATATGATGAGAGAGTTAGAAATTAAAATATAGAAAATTAAATTGTCATGGTTAGAAGTATTAGTTGGCATTTTTTCATGTTGCTCTGTCATGTATTCTCAAAAACTCAAAGGTCAGTTTCAATTTAGATTTATAGTATCAGGGGGTACGATTATGGCAATAATAACAACTGTAAAAAGCATCATGGTGGGTACAGGTAGTTCTGGAAATTTGTACAAAATTATGCAGGAGCATGTGGGAAAGTAAAGGCTAATATGACATGAAGACACCGCAGGTTCGAATCTTGCAATTCCCACTAAAAGCGGTGGAAACGAATGGTTGTCCAACCGCACAAATAGCATTGCATGTTTGTGATATAGAAAATGCGGATGCAGACAATTATAATGAATTAGAACAAGTAATTTTGAAAAAAGATTTAAAAAATTTCTATTTTTTAAATCTTTTTTCATGTTGTGCTTGTCTCACCTTATAGAAAGGGGTGAGAACAGGATGCAAAAAATCATCAAGTGGTTTGTACTGCTAATTTACAAAGATATGCAGAATTTTAAAATGGATGAGAACATTGACCAGCTCATACATAAACAAATCATTAATTTATCTATTACAGATAAGGAAAGGAATACGAAAGATGACATACACACAAGCAGTTGAACTGGCACTTAGTGGTGATTCGTCAGGTTTTGACTTTCTCTACAATGCCACAAAGAGTAATAAATATTATCTGGCATTGAAATATGTAAAAAATGAGGAAACTGCAAAGGATGTACTACAGGATGCGTACATCCGGGCATGGAAAAATCTGGATAAGCTGAAAGAACCGGAAAAGTTCGATTCATGGCTGGCGCAGATTGTAGTAAACACGGCGAAGAATGACCTGGAAAAAAGAAACCACACGCCGCTGGATTTGCGGGTAGATGCCGGAGAGGATGAAGACGACACAGAAATCTTTGACCGGGCAGTAAGCTCCTGGGACAATGTTCCCGAACTGGAATACACAAAAGAAGAAACCAGACAGCTGGTTCATGAACTGATAGATTCCCTATCAGACGAACAGCGTCTCGTTGTGATTGCTTTTGAATTAGAAGGTCTTACCACAAAAGAAATCGCAGAACAGCTTGGCTGTTCAGAGGCGACTGTAAAATCCAGACTGCGCTACGGTAGAAACAACATTAAAGAAAAGGCAGAGGAACTGCAAAAGAAAGGCTACAAGCTTTACAGCATTGCTCCGTTGCCGCTGTTGTTATATCTGCTCAGAAGAGAAGAGTTTTTTGTTACCGCAGAACCGGTTACACAGGCTGTCTTATCAGAATGTAGAAAGAACATAATAAAAAATGGACATGTTACACAAGGCGCAAAGGCAGTGGGAGATACCATATCTGCTGCGAAAAAAGTAACATTTCTGTCTACCACAGCAGGAAAAACGGTAGCAGTTGTTGTGCTGACGGTGGCTGTAGGCGGCACGGCAGTTGGATTTATCAACCACAATAGAAATGTCCCAGTGGACAGTGCAGTTCAGGAAGAACTGGAAACCAACGAGGAAAGTGTACAGAATGTACCTGAAACAATCCCAGAGACAGTAGAATCGGAAGAAACAACGGAACCGGAAGAAACAACAGAACCGGAAGAAACAGTGGCTCAGGATGATGTGGGCTGGACAGATGCATACAGCATGATTCTACAGCATATACCAGACCACTCATTGAATACCGTCAGTGAGGTAGGACTTTATGGATTTGACAAAGAAATCTATGACAATCTGACTGAGGAAGGGGAACAGTTCGAATATGCGTTGATAGATTTGGACAAAGACGGAATCCCGGAGTTGTTGATTCGTGCAAATACTTCCCAGACTACCTATAACGGAATGAGTTACTGGATGATTGCCACTTATAAGAAATCTATTATTGATGGCAATTATGTAGAAATGCCAGTCATGGTGCAGGGAAAGCAGCAGTATCCGGTCACAGAAGGTGTCGCATCCGTTGGCGGTTCCAGAGTGTTTGTCACAATGAATGAAGATATGAATGAGTTCTTCATTATATCGAAAAGTGCCAGCAATGGAGACAGTCATACTTATATAGGACGCATGGAATTTGATACCGGTCTTTACTGGTGGCGTGAGGAAGAGACCGGTTATTACACATGGGAGCAGGAAGACGAGTTGAACGAGGCTGCAAAGGCTTATCCGGTGGAAATACAGTGGAAACCGTTGGATACGCCTTTCGAATGGTAAAAAAGTATAACATTAAGATTTGGTAATCAAGAAAGAAGAGATAAAACAATCATGAAGAAAAAGACATTAAGTATTGCATTAGCATTAACCGTAGCAATGGGAATCGCACTCACAGGATGCGGAAAAGACGCAGGAACTGAGAGCGCAAACAAGAGCGAAGATGTGGCAGTGACAACAACTACAGACGAGAAGTCATCAGAGACAGAGCAGGAGTCTACAGGCGACACAAATAAAACAGACGAAAGCACTGAGACAGAAACCGAAGAGGACTACACGTACTGCAACCTGCTGTCTGACCCGTACTTCGACATGGACAATGCCATCAAAGATGAAAAAGGAACAGCTGCTATTCAGGATGGAAGCATACTGAAAACAGACAAAGAAATTCTTTACAACATCGTTGACGGTGACAGATACGTAGAGATTACAGGGGCAGAGAGCTATGATGTGAACAACACCATAATAATGTATGACTATATAGGACTGTTTCCAAACCTGGCATACTACGGCGTCGAACCAAACCCGAACCTCAGTATGGTACCAGAGACCAGATTTAGCTGCATAGACACCACGTACTTTAACAGATACAATATCAGCGATATGCTCATGGATATCGGCGAGTACGAAATCACGGTAACGAAAGCCTATACCATCCCGACAGACAGTGAAAGTAATAATTATTATTGCTACGTTGCCACATCTGAACTTCGTGATGGCGGTGAGACACCTGCCCTTTGCGAAGTAGAGTACAACGGCACACACTACTGGACGACAGGCATCTCATTGGAAAAGGCTCTCGGCGAGCTGGAATAATTATTTTATCCCAACAACATAATTGTTTCTAATTTAAGATGCTGCCCTGCAACTTTTGCGGGGCGGCACTTTTTCTTTTCCGATTGCATTATTGAGGACGGATTCGCTGCAAAAGAGCATCCTGCAATACTTGTGAAAAGTTAATATTCATTGCAACAGCAGTTTCATTCAGCCATTCGGGAATGGTCAATGTTTTTTTTACAGCTTGTTTTTTGAAAAAATTGTCAATGAGAAGAAGAGGTCAGATGAAAAATGTGGTATAATTTCCAAAGAGCTTTACAAGGGAGTAATTGACAAACTATGAAAATGAAGCGCAACAGACCTCAGAAACGTTTGATAATACAATTGTCACTATGGCTGGCACTGCTATTGACAATCACCGGCTGTGCGGAAAGCACCGCCACGCCGCAGGATAATACCTATACGATAGAGCAGCTGGCGACAATCCCCTCCGAATTGCTAGAAGCATCGGAGACTGCAGCATCGGAACCCGAATCCGGACAACCACAGGAAAACGCTTCGGATACACAGGAATCGCAGCAGACTGAGGCAGCGACAACTCTCCAGACGGGGATTGACAGCGCTGCGTTTTCCCTGCAGGAGATCCCGGCATACTCCGGTACGCCTTATACTGAAGTCAACGACAATCACCCCTATTTCACAGAGGCGGATCTGACTACACAGTCCTTCGAGACCTACAGCGAGCTGGACAGCCTGGGACGTTGTGGTGTGGCATATGCAAATGTGGGACAGGATCTGATGCCGACGGAACCCAGAGGCGAGATCGGCTCCGTGAAGCCTACCGGCTGGCATCTGGTGAAATACGATAACGTGGACGGAAAATACCTCTACAATCGCTGCCATCTGATCGCCTACATGCTGGCGGCGGAAAATGCCAACCCACAGAATCTGATCACCGGAACCAGATATCTGAATACACAGGGAATGCTTCCCTTTGAAACCAAGGTATCCGACTATGTAAAAGCCACCGGAAATCATGTGCTGTACCGTGTCACACCTATTTTTGACGGTGATAACCTTCTGGCGGATGGAGTCCTCATGGAAGCGTATTCCGTAGAAGATGCCGGGGCAGGAATCTGTTTCTGCGTGTTTGTCTATAATGTACAGCCGGGGATCGGCATAGACTATGCCACCGGAGATAACTGGGCGGAGGGCAGCGGAACATACCAAAGCACAGAAGCGTCTGTTACGGTAGAGCCATCGGCGCCACAGCCGGAGACCGATACCGATACCACAGTACAGATCACACCGGAATCGTCGGCACCGCAGGAATCCCAGGGAATTACGTATGTGCTGAATACCAACACCAAGAAATTCCACTATCCCACATGTTCCAGTGTGGACCAGATGAAGGAGAAAAATAAAGAGATCTATACCGGCAGCAGAGAAGATGTCATCAATATGGGATATGTTCCCTGCAAGCGGTGTAATCCATAATAATTGCATAATTCATAACGCATAATCCATAACATAGAAAAAGAACCTTCGAGCCAGCCTCGAAGGTTCTTTTCGTTCTCACATAAAAAAGGTAACACAAGTATAATTGTGTTACCTTTTTGCTTTCACAATAGTTATCGGTACAGAATTTGAAAACTTAACCCCTTTGTTGAAAAAAATATTTCCCCTTAATTGCCAAAGTAAATTCCGGCCGTCAGGGGAAGAAACGCAACGGCTGGGGCAGGGAATGTTACGATATCTTTCGTAACTATGCAGGCTTTCCGCCTGCTGTTAATAAAAAACATGGAGGAGCGAACAATGAATACAGCACAACCAATCCGGAAACAGGAAGATCTGGAAAACTTTAAGCGTTATTATCAAGAGATCCGGCCGAATGCCAGAAATCAGCTTTTGGTGATACTTGGTCTGAATACAGCACTGAGGATCTCGGATCTGCTGCATCTGCAATGGCAGGATGTCTATTTGTTTGAGTGGGAGAAATACAGAGAGCATATCTGTCTTGTAGAGCAGAAGACGGGCAAAAAATCCAGTATCTATGTCAATCAGAATATTATATGTGCCTTACAGGCTTATCGTCTTGCTATTTTACGAGAAAAAAAGGAGCTGTCTCCACAGGATTATTTATTTCCCCATACCAATAAGAATGAACCCATCACCAGAGTGCAGGCCTTCCGGATCATTAAAAAAGCTGCCAGTTATTATCAGATTCCGGGGGTGATCTGCTGTCATTCCCTGCGGAAGACCTTCGGTTATCAGGCATGGCGGCAGGGTATTCCACCTGCCCTGCTGGTCAATATCTATAACCATTCTTCCTACGAAGTGACAAAGCGTTATCTGGGAATCGAACAGGAAGACCGTGACAGGATCTTCCAGGATATTCAGATCTGAATGTCGAAAAGGTAACACAATTATACTTTTGTTACATTTACGATAAGTATTTCCAAAACAACAGCAAACTATAAGGAAATAATTGATTTCAAGGAGGAACAGCCATGCTGAGATTATCGGTGAGAGATGAAGAGTTCCTGATGATAGGGGACGATGTGAAAATCATATTTTTGGGAAGCAGCGGCGGACAGACCCGCATTATGATCGATGCCCCCAAGGAAGTGAACATCGTACGAAGCAAGGCTATCGAAAAACGGATCCAGGATCCGGAGCTGCTGGCAACTATTCCGAAGTACTACAAGAACCCGGAGGGCGCAGCCAAAAAGAAAAAATCCAACGTCGTTATCGTACAGAATAAGTAACAAGGGGATAAAGGGGATCTGAAGCTTGGTAATAATGCGGAATCCTAGGGCCGCTTATTATATAGGACACAAGGAGACAAAGTCCGGTAAGCCGCTCATGCTTGCATGACAAGGCTTATGGACTTGGGATCCGCACAAATATGAGGAAGAAGCGATTTGCATAGCAAATCAGCGGATTCCGAATATTTGTAGGATTGCAAAGCAATCCGTAAGTGTCCGTGAGTAACTAATTAACCACACACCGCAGATAAACGGATGTATCTGCAACTTTTTTACACATGGAGGTAAATTATTATGGTAGTACAACACAACTTAACAGCAATGAACTCTAACAGAATGTTAGGCTTAACCACAGCATCTCAGGCAAAGTCCACCGAGAAGCTGTCTTCCGGATACAAGATCAACCGTGCAGCTGATGATGCAGCAGGCCTGTCCATCAGTGAGAAGATGAGAAAGCAGATCAGAGGTCTGACACAGGCTTCCCTGAATGCACAGGATGGTATCAGTGCAGTACAGACCGCCGAGGGTGCTCTGAACGAAGTTCAGGATATGTTACAGAGAATGAATGAACTGGCTGTAAAGTCTGCTAACAGCACCAACTCCGCATCTGACCGTGAAGCTATCCAGGCTGAGATCGATCAGCTGACCACTGAGATCGACCGTGTATCTGAGACCACCAAATTCAATGAGACCTATCTGCTGAAGGGTGATTTGGATGCAACAAAGGATAAAAATTTCCAGTATAAGGATGGCAAGGTTCTCAGCCAGGATTTATACTATCTGGATGGAACAGATATTGTAACAGTTGCAAAGGGAACAAGCACCGCTGCACTGGATACCAAGGCACATGAGTATTATACTGATAGCAAGGGTAAAGTTGCTGGTGAAAAACTTGATTCTACTGCATCAACTACGCATATAGAGTCTAAGACCGTTATTAACACAGATACGTATTATACCAAAGGATCTGACGGAAAATTCTATGCTGTAAAATCCGGAACTGCGTATGATGCTACTCAGAGCTATTATACAGCAGCGAATGCTACAAATACTCTGGTAGATAGTGATATGACATTGGTTACAACGGGCTTTGCAACAGAGAATCATTATCTTGTAAAAGAAGGAAAGGATGTATATGATTCTGCAACCGGTGAGAAGTTGGCTACAGGTGCTGATATTGGATCTACTGCGAATGATATTTCTAAATATTATGGAAAACTGACCGATATAGCACTAGATTCCACCAAAAAGGTAGCCGATGTGAACACCTATGCATCAAGTGGAGCCTTCCAGTTTGTTGATGCAGATGGAAACGAGATTGCCGCAAATGGTCTGGACAAGTACATCGATAATGACGGTAATCTGAAGAGTGATGCGAAGCTGTTTATTAAGACAGGCGATGGCATTACAGATCGCAGAGCTGCAACGCAGAAGGATGTGACCGATTATGTAGATGCTACGAATGAGTATAAGACCGGCGCATTGACCTTAAAGCTGCATGTAGGTGCAGATGCAACGACCAACAACCAGATTCAGATTGACATTAAGTCTATGAGCGCAGAAACTTTGGGTGTTTCCGGATTAAAGGTAGATGGAACTGACGATACCAATGCGTTGAACGCAATCGAGACCATTAAAGCTGCTCTGAACAAAGTATCAGATCAGAGATCAGCACTGGGTGCTGTTCAGAACCGTCTGGAGCATACCATTAACAACCTTGATAATGTTGTTGAGAATACCACCAGTGCAGAGAGCCAGATTCGTGATACCGATATGGCTACTGAGATGGTGAAGTACTCCAATAACAATATTCTGGCACAGGCTGGTCAGGCTATGCTGGCACAGGCTAACCAGAGCAATCAGGGAGTATTGTCACTGTTACAGTAATAGACTGACAGCGTTATAATAAGATAAACAAATAAGAGAGGGAACAGCCTGTTGGAAGCATCTGCTTTCAGCAGACTGTTTCTTCGTCATAAGGTGGAAAAGTATGAAATTGTTGGTTTATGACTGGACATTTATTACTAGAAGAGACTTGTATACAACATTACAGCAACAGGGAATTGATTTCGAACTGTTTTCTTCGAAAGCATCTCCCAGAATAAAAGCTCAGGAAGAGGAATTTAAGAATGATTTGGAGAAAGCATTGCAGGGGAAAAAGTATGATGCTATTTTTTCTATCAACTTTCATCCGGTGGTAGCAGTAGCAGCCCATGACAGGGGGATGCTTTATATATGCTGGACTTATGACAGCCCGGCACTGGGAGGAGTGCAATCAGCGCTTTTTTTAGATACGAACAGAATATTTTTATTTGATTCTTTTGAATATGATACCTATACCAAGTGGAAAGTACCTAATTTATATTACCTGCCGCTTGCAGTGGATGTAAATAAATTGAACCGGTTCCATCCGAAACCAATGGACATGTTGAAATATCAGGCGGATGTTTCTATGGTGGGACAACTGTATCAGTCGGATATGGATAAGATCTATCCGCTTTTTGATGAATACAGTGCTGGATATATTGCGGCATTGATTAACACACAGATGAATATTTACGGTGTGAATATTATAGATGAGCTTGTCAACGATGCCGTAATCAAGCGATTATGCAATGAGAAAGTAACGGAAGCGTTATTAAGAAATATTAACCATGGTTTTTTACATGATGTAGAAACGTTGAGAAGAACTCCCTTTTCGATGTTTTTATCCAAGGCGGTAACCAATAAGGAAAGAGTACTGCTTCTTACGCTCATCGCAAGGTATTGTTCTGTAAAGCTGTATGCCCCGGATCATCCCAACCTGCCGGGGGTAAGAGAGTGCGGAATTGTTGATTATGAGAAGGAGATGCCGTTTGTCTTTAAGTGTAGTCGGATTAATTTAAACATTACATTGCGCTCTATTCGCAATGGAATACCACAGCGAGTTATTGATATTCTGGGATGCCGGGCACTTGCCTTGACGAATTATCAGAAGGACCTGGAAGAATATTTTGAGGATGAACGAGATCTGTTAATATACCGGTCGGCAGAGGAAGCACTGGATAAAGTGAAGTATTATCTTGCACATGAAAAAGAAGCAGAAAGAATACGACAAAACGGATACAAGATTGTGAAGGATCAGTTTAGCTACGGGCACCAGTTAAACCGGATCTGGGAGCTTTCTGGTGTAAAGGACTTATTGTAGGGAAGGGAAAGTGCCGGAGGAAAGACATCTGCGGGAGAAAGAGGAAACAGGAATGAATTTGACATATATCACATGGGGGTATGCCTGGGATCAGGCAATCATAGCGGCGTTTGAACAAATAGGATTTACGGTAGAACAGGTAGCGACGAAATTATCTGAAAATGATGAAAAACTTTTTGTAGAAGAATTATTAGGCGGACGGGCCAGTGATATTGTTTTTTCTGTAAATTTTTATAAGGAAATTTCAGATTTTTGTCAGAGAGAAGGCGTACCCTATGCGTCATGGGTGCTACAGCTTCCTGATTTTGACCTGTATACAGCAGCGGTGACGAATACCTGTAATTATATCGGGATTTGTGACAGTTATCTGGTGCAAAAATTATGGGAAAAAGGAGTTACGAAAGCGTTTTATCTCCCGGATGCAATAGAAGCACCAAAAAACTCAAAGGAGGAAAACAAATTTCTTTACAGAGAAGCCTGCTTTGTGGCAGAGTATCAGAAGCCGCCCTTACATACGGAAACGATTCCTGTGTATAGCAGAGGGTACATAGATGCTTTTTTACATACACAGAGAGTATTAATGGGAGAATACATTCTGGAAAATGGACTGATCGAGAGAGTGCACAGGGACGTAATGAATGCTAATCCGGTTCAGGAAGGAATTCTTCCGGAATTTCATAAATTGTTTCTGGCAGATAAGTATCTGGCTCCTGCCTGTACGGCTTTACAGCAATCTATTTTTTTGCAGAATTATGAAAAAATCATGACGATTTATTCTAATGGAGATTTTTCTGCCTGTAAATGTGAAAAACATCCGTTTTTGGAGGATACAGTATCAAGGAACCGAGTATATGCGGAAAAGGAATTTACTGTGGTACTGGCGCCACATACGTTACATAATGGAATCCCGAGGCAGGCGCTGGAAGTCATTGCTGCCGGAGGATTTCCGCTTTGCACCATGCAGAAAGATTACAGCTATTTTTTTAAGGAAGATGAAAACCTTGCATGCTTTCACAGTATGGGAGAATTTAATGATTTGTTGGTACGGTATGGAAATGATGCAGATCGGCGGGAAAAATTGAGACAGGCTGCTTATGAGTTGGTTGTCAGTCAACATACTTATCAACATAGGATACAATTTATGCTTGAGATGTGGGAAAAAATTTGATAAAGCTGTGGGATGGAGAATCAGTAATGAAGTTGGAAATCAGTTTTGAAACATATGGAAGAATGGTATGCTGGTCTTTTGAAAATAGAAAGAAATTCAGAACTGTATGGATTGATAAAGATTCCTATATTATAGGAGCAGAGGTGGAGGCGGGAACGTTTGCAACCAAGGCTAAAGGATGCCATAATATCCAGATAGGAAAATATACATCCATTGGAGAAGCAGGACGTTTTATCACTGATATGACACACGACTATCATTCTCTGTGGCAGGGAGTTGTTCCGGAACTTGCAAAGCCTAGGGAAGGAAGAGATGGAAATGGACAGATTTTCCGCAGGATTATCAGAAAAGGGCAGATATTAATCGGAAACGATGTATGGATCGGCAGTGGCGTGACGATCCTTAGTGGAGTGCGCATCGGAGATGGTGCGGTCATTGCGGCCGGGGCAGTGGTGGTAAAAGATGTTCCACCCTATGCAATCGTTGGAGGTAATCCAACCAAAATAATAAAATATCGTTTCCCGGAGGGGACAATCGAACGTCTGCGGAGAATCGCATGGTGGGACTGGGACGGAGAAAAGATACGTGAGTGCAGAGAAGATATATATGGGGAAGTCGAAGACTTTGCCATAAAGTATGATCTGACAATGCAGACACTGCCACGGAAGAGCGGTCAGTACATTGAACGACTGGGAAAACCTGACACACCGGTATTTGTCTATTTTATGGATTTTGATGATGATTATCCGGTATACAAGCATGTGATCACTTCTTTCCTCCGGGAATACCCAAACGCAGAAGCAGAACTTGTCTTATGCTATAATGCACAGTCGGAAGAAGACACGCAAAAGATGCAGGAGCTTATTTCCATTTTAGAAAAACAGACCTGCATGAACGCATTGGTGAATGTGTATGGCATTTCGGTTTCGGACGAAGAAGGGATAATGAGTGAAGCAGATTATTACATTACAAACAGAGATTGTAGAACCCTGGGAAGGGCTGCCTATGCTGACAGATATCAGGTGAAGATTCTGTCGGGAGTGGATATCCCATTATTTCATTTTTAAGAAAAAAGCAACCGTCTCGCTCAAGGTTGCTTTTTCTCCGGAGGAACCTTTTTGCCCTAAATAATCTGAAAATATCAGTAATTTGGCCTTTGGTAAAAATATACAAAAACTTATTCTGTAAAAATAGCCAATTTCGATACCTCAAATTTTGGATGCCCATTCCGCAGAAATTCATAGGAAAACATTCCCTGATACTATATAATAAACATAGGTGCTGCCAAAACGGTAAGCGGTTCGCCTTTCGCCAGAATGGGAACATTTTGAGAGCTTCCAGTATTATCGGAGGTGATACGAATGGGAAATTTAACGAAAGGTACATAAATGATAGAAACGAAAGCATTAAAAAAGCAACCGCCAGCCAGCCGAAGGTGTAGGTTGCTTTTTTAGAACCATAAACTGAGGCGAACCGTTGCTGTACGGCAACACTCTTTTTGTGCCTTAATGTTATCACAATGGCCTATTTTCGTCAATAGGGTTCGCATACTTGCAAACATTCTGCAAATGCTATAGACTAATACTGTTTCTATCGTTATTTGAAGAAAGACAAAGGAGCGTATATTATGTGCACAGCAGCAACTTATAGATCACAGGATTTTTATTTTGGCAGAACTTTTGATTATGAATTTAACTATGGAGAAGAAGTGGCAGTAACACCACGAAACTATCCTTTCAAGCTGCGTCATCAGAATACTTTGCAGGAGCATTATGCCATGATCGGCATTGCTCATATGGCAGGGGATTACCCGTTATATTATGATGCGGTGAATGAAAAAGGGCTTGGCATGGCAGGATTGAACTTTGTGGGAAATGCGGTGTACAACAAGGTACAGGAAGGCAAAGACAATATCGCACAGTTTGAGTTTATTCCCTGGATCCTTGGACAGTGTGCTACCGTACAGGAAGCCAGAGTGTTACTGGAACATATCAACCTGGTGGATACTCCCTTTAATGAAAAATTCCCGGTTTCCCAGCTCCACTGGATTCTGGCGGACAAGGAAGAAATCATTACCATCGAGGCTGTACAGGATGGATTGAAAATCTATGACAACCCGGTTGGAGTGTTGACCAATAATCCTCCTTTTGACAAGCAGATGTTCCGGCTGAATGACTATAGCTATCTGTCTCCGGAACAGCCCGTGAATCATTTTTCAAAGGATTTAAAGCTGAAGCCATACAGCAGAGGCATGGGAGCCATGGGGCTGCCAGGGGATCTGTCTTCGGCATCCCGTTTTGTTCGCGTGGCGTTTACACGCATGAACGCAGTGTCAGGTACCTCAGAGTCCGAAAGTGTCAGTGAATTTTTCCATATTTTGGGGAGTGTGGATCAGACCAGGGGATGCTGCATGCTGGAAAACGGTAAGTATGAGATCACGATTTACACATCCTGCTGTAATGCCGACAGAGGAATCTATTATTACACGACCTATGAGAATCATCAGATTACGGCAGTGGATATGTACAGGGAAAACCTGGATGGGGAACATCCGATGCATTATCCGCTGGTGCAGGGAGAACATATTTTGCTGCAGAATGCGGCTGCCGGTATTGTAGAGGAGAGTCTGTAATGGATGCACAGAGAGAACAGTCAGAGAAACAGAATCAGACAGATAAAGTGGTGTCGGGTTTTGCGTTTTATTCGGAGAAGGATGCAAAGCTTGCGGAACAGGAGAGACAGAAAATTGCCTATCTTGACAAAAGAATAGATCGTTCGGATCCGGAGTCTGTTCTGGTAATTTATAAAAAAGCATTGGAGGAACGGGTTTTCCGTACTCCAGTAGGATTGGAGTACCTGAGAGAATTACAGATGGAACTGCAATCAGCAAAAGAGCAGCTGGGGGAGGAGATACCCCCGATCCCTTTATGGACGAATTTCGCAGACATAAGAGGAAAAACAGCTCCGACCAGAAGGAGAATTCAGCCACCGGATGAAAATACCAATAAAAACGCTACGTTTCGTTTGTCACTGGTGATGAATATTGTAATGATCGTAGCTATTATTGCCATGTTTATTATCACATTGAACTCTGATCAGCCGAACATTCTGAATTATGAAAAAAATATTCAGAATAAATATGCAGCATGGGAACAGGAACTGACAGAAAGAGAGCAGACAATCCGTGAAAAAGAGAGGGAATTACATATTGAAGTAAAAACTTCACAAAATTGACATATTTCCACGCTATAGTGTAACTATTCAGAATTGGCGGCCTGAATAGAACTATGCCATAAGACAGGAAGGTGAGGGTACATGGACAGATTGAAAGTATTGGTAGTGGATGACGAAAGCAGAATGCGTAAGCTCGTCCGGGATTTCCTGGTGAAAAGCAATTTTGACGTGTTAGAAGCCGGTGACGGAGAGGAAGCTCTGGACATTTTTTATAAAGAGAAGGATATTGCACTGATCATATTGGATGTTATGATGCCTAAAATGGATGGATGGCAGGTATGCCGGGAAATTCGTGTCAACTCCAAAGTTCCGATCATTATGCTGACGGCCCGTGGGGATGAGAGAGATGAGTTACAGGGATTCCAATTAGGAGTGGATGAATATATTTCCAAGCCTTTCAGCCCTAAAATTCTGGTGGCCCGTGTAGAAGCTATTCTGCGCAGAACAAATCAGCTGGGACAGGAAGAAACACTGACCTGTGGTGGAATTACTGTGGACAAAGCAGCTCACCGGGTGATCATCGGTGGCAAGGATGTCGATTTAAGCTACAAGGAATTTGAATTGCTGACTTATTTTATGGAAAATAAGGGGATTGCCTTGTCCAGAGAAAAAATCCTGAATAATGTATGGAATTATGATTATTTTGGTGATGCACGTACGATTGATACTCATGTGAAAAAATTGCGCAGCAAGCTGGGTGATGAAGGAAATCTCATAAAGACCATATGGGGAATGGGGTACAAGATGGATGAAACGGCAGAATAAACTCCAAAGTAAAAAAGTGCATTCGATCAGAGGCCAGTTTGCGTGGATATTTATTGGACTGATGATAGGAACGATAATGTTATGCCTGATGCTCAACTATATGTTCCTTGGCAGAGTCTATATGAAAAGTAAGCAGAATGTAATTCATGATGCTTACGGAACAATCAAACAGGCAGCGGAAAGTGACAGCTACGGTTCTGAGGAATTTGCAAGGGAACTGGATGATATATGCAGAAATTACAACATGACGGTGTGTGTTATGGATGTGAATTCCAACATGAAGTATGTATCTATTAATGGTGGTGAAAAACTGGAGAATCGTCTGATCGGGTATGTATTTGGTGTGCCCATGGATGACATTCGTGTGATTGAGAACGGTGACGATTATGTGATTCAGATGACAGGACAGGAAGGCAAGGAATACCTGGAGATCTACGGAAGATTAAACACGGGAATTTCTTTTATTATGCGGACTCCGATTTCAAGTATTGAAGAGAGTGCCAGAATAGCCAATCGATTCTATGCTCTGATTGGATGCCTGGGGGCATTGGCAGGCGGCATTATTATCTGGTTTGTATCCAGAAGAGTGACCAGACCTATCCTGGAGCTGAATACAATTTCCCAGAGGATGGTACAGCTGGATTTTGAAGCAAAGTATCAGGGAAATGCAAATAATGAAATAGATCTTCTGGGAGAAAATATCAACAAACTTTCGGATTCTCTGGAGAAAACGATCTCAGAACTGAAGACTGCAAATAATGAATTACAGAGGGATGTGGAGAAAAAGGAAGCTGTTGACGAAATGCGTAAGGAATTTCTGGCAAATGTATCGCATGAACTTAAGACACCTATCGCATTGATTCAGGGTTATGCAGAGGGACTTCAGGAAGAAATCAATGATGATCCCGAGAGCAGACAGTTTTATTGTGATGTTATCGTGGATGAAGCTGCCAAGATGAATCATATGGTAAAAAAGCTTTTGACACTGAATCAGCTAGAATTCGGTAATGATGTGGTGACTATGGAACGCTTTGATATTACTGCATTAATTAACAATTATATTCAATCGGCGGGGATCCTGACAAAACAGCATGATATCACAGTGCGCATGGAACAATATTCGCCTGTTTATGTATGGGCAGATGAATTTAAAATCGAAGAAGTATTTATGAACTTTTTCTCAAATGCAGTAAATCATTGCGAAAATGAAAAAATCATTGACGTGAAAATGGAACAGAGAGAGGGAAAAGTCCGTGTGTCAGTATTCAATACAGGCAAACCGATCCCGGAGGACTCCATCGAACATATCTGGGAGAAGTTCTACAAGGTGGATAAGGCCAGAACCAGAGAATATGGCGGAAGCGGTGTGGGATTGTCCATCGTGAAAGCTATCATGGAATCCATGAACCAGAAATACGGTGTGATCAATTACAACAACGGCGTAGAATTCTGGTTTGAACTGGAGACAAAATAACGGTAGAACGAAAAAGCGAAAGAGGATATATTTATATATGAGGGAAGAGCAGAGGAAGGAAACACCGGTAAAAGTATTATTGGTCGGTGTGGACATAGGGGAAGATCAGGATTTTGAACATTCGATGGAAGAACTGGAAAGTCTGGCTGAGGCGGCAGAAAAAGAAGTCGCAGGTCAGATTGTCCAGAAACTGGATCATGTGAATAAAGCATTGTACATCGGAACAGGGAAAGTGACAGAGGTACGTAACATGGCGTGGGAATGTGGTGCACAGGAAATTGTGTTTGACAATTCACTGACTCCGTCACAGGTGAGAAATCTGGGAAATGAACTGGAACTGCCGATTCTTGACCGGACAAACCTGATTTTAGATATTTTTGCCATACGTGCACAGACCAGAGAGGCAAAGCTGCAGGTAGAGACAGCCAGACTGCAATATATGTTGCCGAGACTGGTTGGAATGTATGATGCTCTGAGCAGGCAGGGCGGCGGAAGCGGCAGTATGAGCAATAAAGGTACTGGTGAGAAAAAACTGGAACTTGACAGAAGAAAGATAGAACATCGCATTACTGAGTTGAAAAAGGAACTGGAAGATGTCAGCAGGACCAGAGAGGTACAGCGCAAAAAAAGGCAGCAGTCCAGAATTCCACAGGTCGCACTGGTGGGATACACAAATGCGGGTAAATCTACCATAATGAACCGGATGGTAGAGCAATTCGGACAGATCTCTGATAAAACCGTTATGGAAAAAGATATGCTGTTTGCAACATTGGAAACAAGCGTACGCAGCGTGGACACCGGACACAATAAACCGTTTTTTCTGACGGACACGGTAGGATTTATTAATAAATTGCCTCATGGATTGGTGAAGGCGTTCCGTTCCACTCTGGAAGAAGCAAAATATGCGGATCTGTTACTCCAGGTAGTGGATTTCAGTGATGAAAATTACAGGCAGCAGATGCAGGTGACGGGGGAAACATTGAAAGAACTGGGGGCAGGTGACATTCCGCAGATCATAGTGTATAATAAAGCAGACAAATGCAATGTGGAGTCCCTGCCGGTTTGCAGGCAGGACAGCGTTTATCTGGCTGCAGGGCAGAATATAGGTATCCGGGAACTGGCAGAAATCATTGAACAGAAGGTTTACGCAGATCATGTGGAATGCATTTTTCAGATACCTTACAGTGCCGGAAATGTTGCATCTTATCTTATGGAGCAGGCACAGGTGTTTTCCAGGGAATACCGGGAAGATGGTGTCAGAATTCATGCAGATTGTCACAGGCAGGATGTAGAGAAATACAGGGAGTATGTCATAGGATAAAATAACATGAGGGAAGGATGAAAGATGGAACAGAGTATACAACAGGAACGTGCAAAAAATCTGGAACAGCAGGCAAGGGAATACCTGATGCGATCCAATGATCCGATATTCACGCAGTATTTACAGCAATTACTTCCAAGAATACAGAAACAACCGGAATATGTGGAACAATTACAGGCGGAGCTGGATAAGAGTGTAGAATTCTGGCATCAGAGACAACAGATTAATGCAGAAAGAACAGGACATGCCCAGACCCAGGCACAGTCACAGACAACCTGGGAGCAACAGCAGTCACAGACAACCTGGGAGCAACAGCAGCTACAGCAGCCTGCAGGTGCCGGGCAGGGACCGGTACAACTACAGCAGCCTGTACCGGCAGCTCCGAAGAAACAGAGCATGGAGTATATGTTTGCAACAGTAGCACTTTCTGTCGTTGGTGGGATTTTTATTTTGACGGCGCTTGTGTTAATGGGCATGTATTTTATGAACGGTTGGATCAAGGGAATTTCGTTATATGTAGTGTCCCTGGCAGTGGTGGCTTTTGCGGAACTATTTATACGCAGGAAATTACCGGGACTCGCACAGATTTTCTCGGCGATTGGAGTAGCGGCATTATATTTGACTACAATGATCAACACATTATCATTGCATAATTTTGGAATTGTTCCGGCGGCAGTGATAATAGCACTGATAACAGCAGGAACTATTCTGATCAGCCGGAAAAGAGATTCTCTGATACATAGATTGCTGGGAATTGCGGCATGCTGGCTGTGTGCATATCCCCTGACCATGACACCGGCTTTCACAGAAGCGGAGATATTGCTTGTACTGGCTCTGATTTTGATGATGAATATATTGTGTCTGTGCATACCTGTGAATAGATTTCATACTGCGTCACATGTGATGCAGATGGTCAGCACAACAATTATGTTTCCTGCTGTGATCTACTGGATATTGAATATACAGGAAATGCAGACATGGATTGGAATTGTTGCCTATGGAGTATTTTTCCTGACAGGTAATCTGATTCTGATGCGGCAGGCTGGTTATGCAGAAAAAGAAAAACAGGCAGGACGTGCAATATCCGGAGACGGAATGCTCGCAATGTATATTACGTATATTATAGTATCCGGCCTGACGGTGGGAAGTGGGTTAAGTACATGGTGGACTTATGGACAAAATGAGTTTAATGCCGCTATTTATGTAGTGGTGGCAATAGCACTGGTGGTGACTGTTATAGCAGTGCCTGCCATGCGGACAGCAAAGGAAAAGTGGCTGCCTTGTTATTTTTTCAGCTTTGTTGCCTTGTGCGCTGTATCGGTAGACGAATGTGAGTGGGCATTTTTGATCTGCGCTACCGTATTGCTTCTTTTTGGTAAAATATTGGAACGCCTGGCAAAAGGCGGTCTGCGGTTACTTGACGCAATTCTGACAACGCTTTATTGCGTTATGCTGTTGTTGAATGGTGATGATATACCTTATGCATATATGTTACTGGCAGGTACGATCATCAGTATGTTCCTGGTATATGGATGGACGACATACCAGGAAATCATACTTACTTTTTCCCTTGCAGCTTATGCGGCATGGAACCTGATGCCGATGCTAAAACTGCCTGCGTTCTCCGGCATTTTGTTTGTCAGTATCTTACTGTTTAACAATGTAAAATATATGAGGGGAAAAAATATTTTTCTGTTCAATATATTTGTATTGGTGGGGCAGATCGGAGCACTGATCGGACTGGCCAATCCGGTATACCGGAATTCCTATATCACCTATCTGTGTATGCTTGTGTTTGTACTGGCGTATCTTGTGCTGACTTTACAGGAAAGATATTATAAGGAATTTAAGCATAGAAACATAATTATTGTGATCTTTTTGACATATATGGCACTCATTGTCAAGACAAACATTCCGGTAGTGAACAGCATTCTGATCATGTTGATCGCATTGATCAGTGTTACTCTTGGATTTGTAAAAAAGGATAAGCCGGTAAGGATATATGGACTAGTGCTTTCTCTTGTTACTTGTGGTAAAATTGCATTATATGATTATTGGGGTGCTCCCGTTTTGCAGAAAATGATTCTTTTCTTTGCAGTGGGTGCAATAGCTTTAGTGATCGCAGGTATTTACATTATATTAGAGAAAAAATGTAATGATTGACGGGAAAAGGAAGAAAAAGCAACAGATAATGGAATGATGGAAGGAAAAACATATGGCAGGAAACAGAAGAGTTATATGTAGCGCATTACTCTGTGCGATGGCATTGAATATGACAGCCTGTGGAAATCAGATTCCGGATTTGACGGAGGAAGAGTCACAGAGAATCGGTGAATATGCGGCAGTGACCTTATTAAAATATGACGCAAATAACAGAAGCCGTCTGGTAGATCCGGATGTAGTGATCGCAAAACTGGAAAAGGATGCGGCAAAGGCAGCACAGAAGGAAGAGCAGATTACAGAGGGGACGGAGGAATCTAATACTACAGAAGTGGAAACCCCGGCTGCTCAGGAAGATATTATTGGCAGCATGGAAGAATTTTTTGGACTGCCGGAAGGAGTAACATTGTCTTATGAAGATTATCAGGTGACAGATTCCTATCCGGAGGATGGATCAGAGACGGATTATTTTTCGCTGGATGCATCTGCCGGAAAAAAACTTATTGTTTTAAGATTCCGACTGGCAAATGGTACTGCACAGGATGAGAGTATTGATTTCCTGAATATGACATCCAGATATGTGATTACAGTAAACAATATGATCAGAGGAAATGCGTTACCTACGCTGCTGCCTAATGATATGTCTACCTATGTCGATACATTACCGGCAGGAGGAGAACAGGAACTGGTATTGTTGTTGGAAATAAATGAGGATGTGGCAAATGATATTCAGAACCTTTCACTTCGACTAAAAAATGAGTCAAATGAATATACAATTCAGCTTTTATAAGAGTAAAAACTGTTAAATAAGGGGGAAAATAATAGGCTGAGAATAATAAAAGAGACAAGAAAACCTATAAATATGGGCTTTCTTGTCTCTTTTATAAAATTGTTTAAAAAATATGAAAAATAATGTTGACAAGCAGCATATAGGGTGATATACTCAGATTCGTTGTTGAGGCAGTGCCGAGACATCACAGCAGCTGAAAAGAAACTTGAGAAGATTTCAAATAAGCTGTTGACAAATATCTACAAGATATGATAACATATCAAAAGTTGCGAAAAACGAAAGCTTTTCAAAATAAAAAGTTTTCAAAAAAAGTTGTTGACAAGCGAAAGCAGTTGTGATAAGATGTCAGAGTTGCCGCTGAGAACAACAGCAACGAAAGAAACACTGATCTTTGACAAATAAACAGTAATGCAACCCTGAAAATTCCAAGATTTTCAGAGAAATTCAAGAAC
>CAKSAM010000020.1 GCA_934436245.1 uncultured Acetatifactor sp. | reverse complement strand
CGATCTGCTTGTTCTTGAATTTCTCTGAAAATCTTGGAATTTTCAGGGTTGCATTACTGTTTATTTGTCAAAGATCAAAGTCTCTTGCTCTGCAAGAGCTGTGTTGCTTTGCTGTTGTTCTCAGCGACAGCTTTGATAGCTTATCACAGCCATTTCTGTTTGTCAACAACTTTTTCAAGTTTTTTGACATCTTACAACAGCTAACGGAGAAGGAGGGATTTGAACCCTCGCGCCGCTATTAACGACCTGCACCCTTTCCAGGGGTGTCCCTTCAACCTCTTGGGTACTTCTCCAGATAGTTGACTCTAATAATCTATATAATTATCAGCGGCACGAATGCCTAGCGGAGAGAGTGGGATTCGAACCCACGCGCCCTTTCGGACAAACGGTTTTCAAGACCGCCTCGTTATGACCACTTCGATATCTCTCCGAATGTGTGTCTTATATCTCGTCATCTGTGTTGCTTACCTGACGACAAAAGCTATTCTAACAAAAAGGTCTTCTATTGTCAACACATTTTTACACAATTTTTATTTTATTTTTTTAAGATGAGAAAAAGCCCATTTCATCACGTTTTCGGGCTTTTTCTCATCTTGCTGAATACAGTTTTTTCTATGAATTGTGTCTGTTATCTTGTAATTGTTACGAATATTCCTACTATTTGCAATTTACCACTGTCTGTTCTTCCCTGCAAGATACAATTCCCAGTCCGTCATATGGTTCTCCATATTGGTGATCAGAATCACCTTACAGTCGTTTTCGGAATAGGTCACTTCTCTCTGCCATTTATAGAAATCCGGTCCGTCTCCCAGGTTGCGCACATATCCCATGAGACGTTTCAGGCAATAAGCTGTCTCTTTTACATCCGTCAGGCAGTCATTGGCGTAGAAATATTTCCATTTCCCATGCTCTCTCGCTCTCATGGCACAATCTGCTGCATCATAAGCTTCTACTGCATTGCCCAGCAGGAAAAAGGCCTTCTTGAAATCTTTCTCCCGGTAAGCCCAGAAGCTTTCTGCGAACAGAATGCTTCCTTTCAGACAGTATTTGTGAATCTCTGTCTGAAGCAGTATTGAGTCTTTCCAAAGTTCACTTTCTTTGACAGCAGCACATTTATGATATAACTCTTCTATTTTATCATAGGTCTGGCTGCACTTTTTTTCAAACCATGATATCTGCTTGTAAAAAGCGTCTTCTCTGGTACACCAGAAGAGTTCTTCTACCGGTTCCACGGCTCCATCCTTCATCCAGCCATGGATAAAGTCGCGGACAACATAATTGCAGAACTGCTCTCCGGCATGTTCATCCTCTCTGTCGCCAAACGGCAGCATGGCTTCCGGATATCTGCTGATACATTCTTCCATAAATATTAACTGATTCTCCGTGCAATCGCTTCCGTAGTATTCTCTGACGTATTTCTTCCTGTGCTCCACCGCTGACAGTGCATTGCGTTTCCACAGATTGGCAATAAAGGAAAGCGGATATACATGAGGCTTAATGTTGGAGGCATTGATAACCCACAGATCTGTGATTCCGTGGGTCATGGCAGCGTTCAATTCTTTTTCCACGAATTCCATAGAGTTAGGCAGCATAGTAATATGGTTAGCGGCCTGCAGATCATAAAAGGATACGTGATAATAGGTACCATGCCGTCCTTTATCTCCTTCCGTGGGTAATGCTGATACTCTGGGATTATGGTTGCCCTGACGCCTGGATACCATCTTGCCATAGCCGTTGTCCGCCCAGATCAGGATCACATCCTCCGGGATCTGTAAATAACCTTCTCTATATAATTCCAATATTTCACCGTACAGGTTGGTGCAGAACACCGCATCCGGAATCTGCTCTCTGACCATGGCATATTGTTTCTTCATAATATTGCTGATCAGTTCTCCCCGTTTCTCGGAGGTATCGAAAGCAGGATCATTTTTCCAGAAAGGAACATCTCCCTGACCTCTGAAACCGATGTTCCAGATTACTTCCTCATCCTTCTGCCGCTCAATAGCATCTTTCCACAGTCCTTCAAACAAATCTCTGTGTTTCAGATAGGAAGGCTCCAGATCCGGATAAGCCCGCAGGAACATTTCCGCTCCCAGTGGTTCTGCATGGTGATGCGTGATCATCAGTCCCATATCCGACGCAATGGGCGCATAGATTCTGGAATTTTTATCCGTCCCGGGAATTACAACATTGCCCCCACACCTGAGAAGCGCTTCAAATACCATCTCCCAGGGATATTCTTTTGACACACCGGCGTCCCAGTGGCTGATCAATACTTCATCATTGATAAACCATCCGCGGTATCGGATCCTGTCAGGCTCCGACTGATAACTTCCGCAGGGAATCTCCACATAGGGTTTTTCTTCGATCTTCTGATCATTCCAGAACCAGAACGGCAGGATGCCCAGATATTTCTCACTGAGCATATTCAGGGCATAGATGAAGGAACGTGCATCTGCGCCGTAGATCACAATTTCTCGCTCCGATACTTCGATTCTGTATTGCTCTGCCTCTAAATTATCTTTACGCAAAACGATACTGCCACATGCATCCCCGACCGCAGATAATGCTTTTTCCACATCCCGTTCAAATCTCTTACACGCCTTCCTCACCGCTGTGTTTTCCGGCATTTCCATACGAAAACGAACTTCTTTATTTAAAATAAAATACTTCATCTTGTTCTCTCCATTTTGTATAGCAGTACATATTTTGCATAACTATTGTATTTATGGAGCAGATATTTCGCAATATACAAAAAGAGTCGGATTCACTGACAAAATTTGTCAATGCTTCCGACTCCTGATAATCCTGCATTATTCAAACACCGAGTTTTCTCCATGCATTTCCATAACAGCCCAGCCTTCCGGCAAATCGTCCAGAACAACGTAGCCAGCCGCATTTCTCCTCGTCATTATCCTATCATCCACCTTACAGCTTCAGATCATCCAGCAGCATCTCTGCATAGATCCCACCGATCTCCTTCAATCCTCTGGCGATCAGAGCGGCGAAATTCACGGCACCGTCATAGCGTAGGTGGGTATTGTCCTCGGATTTCTCCGGGTGATTCTTATACTCGCCCTCCGGGAAGAACATGTACCACCTTCTGCTGTTCTTCTCTCCGGCTTTTTTCAGCTCCATACGGCTCATGCTGTAGAGATCCACCAGAGGAACGTTATTTTTCTCTGCGGTCTGTTTCATGGCAGCTACATAATCGGAGTGTGCCCCGATGCCCAAATGTTTCTCATCCATGAAGCATCTGCGCTCTAAAGGAGTGATCAGCACCGGATAGGCGCTATGATCTCTTGCCACACGGATAAAGGTTTCGAGATTCTCCATATAAGTGGAAAAAGGCTCTGTATATCTGGTGGGATCCTCTTTTTTCTCGTCATTGTGTCCAAACTGGATAAACAGGAAGTCCCCGGCACCGATCTGTTCCTCTATGGCCTGTAATCTCCCCTCATCTATAAAGCTTTTGGTGCTTCTGCCGTTTTTGGCATGGTTTACTACCTGATACTCATTTTTTATAAATAAGGAAAATACCTGACCAATGCCTGTCTGTGGATACGTCGTATAATCATTGGTCTGGACTGTGGAATCAGCAGCCCAAAAAATTTTATTCATTTCTGCCCTCATTTCTGCGCTTCCCCTGCGCATCTGTCATCCTGCAATGCAGGATTCACTTTTCTTGTTCTTCTTTTGTAATACAACACAAGGGAAACCGAAGTTTCCCTTGTCTAATGTAAAATACGTGTGAGAGGAAAATCACTCCTTAACCGCACCGATATTAACACCCTTTACAAAGTACTTCTGCAGGAAAGGATACAGTGCCATGAAAGGAAGGATCGCACATACGATCGCTGCATAGTACAGAGTGTTCTGGGATACCGAATACTGTGTAGTAGGGGTATCACCATCCATGATCATATTACGCAGCTGATACTGGAAGTTCACCTGATTAGGCTCGGTAATATAAATCTTAACGGTAGAGTAGTCGTTCCATACGGTTACTGCGAACATCAGACCGATGGAAGCCAGAGCTGCTTTGGACAGAGGAAGCACGATCTTGAAGAAGATTCCCATAGGGGAGCATCCGTCGATCTCTGCTGCCTCGAACAGGCTGGCAGGAATACCTTCGAAGAAGTTACGCATCAGTACCAGGTTGTACACGTTCATACCATGCTTCACCACCAGGATCCACATACTGTTAGTCAGTCCCAGCTGCTTCATTACCAGGAACTCGGGGATCATACCACCGGAGAAGATCATGGTAAACAGCAGGAAATATGCGAAGAAGTTACGTCCGGGCATTTCGAACTGGATCAGTACATAACCACCCAAGGTGGATAATACCAGGCCAAGCAATGTTCCTAAAACAGTCGTCACAAGTGAATTGATAAACGGACGATACAGTTTCTGGGTATGGATGATGGTCTTATAGCCATCTAAGGTAAAATCCTTCGGCCACAGTCGGAACTGGTAAACACCCACAGCATTAAAAGAGTCTACTACAACCTTCCAGATGGGTATTAAAACCAGGAGCGCAATGATAATAAAAACGATATAGTTCACGATATCGAAAACATGAACTTTATTTTTAGGTTTACGATAAGCTGTCTTTGCCATTTCAACACCTCCTATACAATGCCGCGGCCACGGGTCTTCTTACTTGCCCAGTTGCAGACCAGTACCAGAATACATCCAACCAGGGACTTGAAGAGACCTACTGCGGTGGAGTAACCATAATTCGGCATAGCAGGAATAAATGTCTGACGGTAAATATAGGTAGAAATAACATCAGATACGCTAAATACCGCATTATTGTACAATACGAATACGGACTCGAACATATTCATAACCTTGGCAAGGTTCAGGATCAGTACGGTAATGATAGTGTTGGACAATGCAGGAAATGTTACATAAAGCATCTTCTGTATACGGGTAGCACCGTCAATGTCCGCTGCCTCATACAGCTCCGGATTGATCCCTGCCAGTGTCGCCAGGAAGATAATAGTACCCCAGCCGGTCTCTTTCCAGATATTGATAATGTAGAAGATCGGTCTCCACCATGCCGTTTCTGCAAGGAAGTAAATATTTTTCGCATCCGGCGCCAGGATTCCCCAGTCATGCAGGATTCCGTTCACCAGACCGGTAGAGGAAGGAGACAGGAACAGGCTGAAGATAGATGCAACTACTGCCCAGGACATAAAGTGGGGCAGATATATGATAGTCTGCAAAGTTTTCTTTGCAAAGAGATTTCCCATTTCATTTAAGAAGATTGATACGATTACTGCTGTAAAAGTAGTAATCAACAGCTTCATAATACTCAGTTCCAAAGTATTCTTGAATGCACTCCAGAATGCATCCTTGCCAAACATGCCGGCAAAATGCTTAAATCCCACAAAAACCTTAGGACCCACGGGCTTGTAATCATAAAATGCAAATCTGATACCAAGCATGGGCCAATAATACATAATCAGTACAAATATAAATACAGGCAGGAACATCAAATAATAGCCTCTGTTATTCCAGATCCGGAGACCCAAAGGCTTATGACGTACTTCAACGCCGGTGGATGTGGTAACGTTCTTTTTCTTGCTCATACCATCCCTCTTCCTTTCAATTCATCTCACACATTCTTTTCTCTCTAAAATATCCTGTCCTATGGTCTGACATCCCGATAGGACAGGACAACTGTTACTTTACATCTTAGTTCTGCACGAATTCAATTATTAGTTTTCAGCAGGAGTGTTTAACTCGGTCAATACCTGATCAATGATAGATCCAACAGTATCAACGTACTTCTGCATAGCCTCATCAACATCTCCACCCTTTAATACAACGTCACTGATCACAGTGTCCTTTGCATCATAGATGGTACCGGTCTCATTGGTATAGGTCTCAGAAGTAGGTGAAGCGGGAGCATCCTTGCAGTTCTCAGTGAAGAACTTGTTACCTTCAGAAGCCAGACTGGAGATATCGTTAAAGCCGTTCTCCAGGGAGCAGATAACCAGAGCAGGATCCATAGCGTTCTTCTTCCATACGGAGTTAGGGTCGTTAGGAGACTGCTTTAAGTGGAACTGACCGTCTTCGTACTCATAGCTCTTCTCTTTTTCAGTACCAGGGTTGATGGTAAAGGACTCAGCCTTGGTAGACCAGTGAACATCCTCAGCACCGTAGGTCCACAGAGTCTGTACCTTGTCACCATCCATCATGGTCTCGATGAATGTATCGAAGATCTCCTGCTCACGAGTGTTGTCACCATCACCGTCATCAATGATAACCCATACAGGAGCTTCTCTGTTCAGATATGCGCCAACCTCAGCGATAGGTGCCAGTTCAACCAGCTTCTCGTCTACGCCGTTCTTAATCAGGTTATCGGTCAGTGTCTGATACCAGGAGCCTGCCCAGTAAGTGAATACACCTGAGGAACCGGTCTGATCGTTAGAGAACCATTTTTCACGAGCGGTCTTGGTAGATGCGCCGTAGGTTTCAGGATCGATCGCTCCATCCTGGTAAGCTTTCTGCAGTCTTAACAGTGCAGCCTTGGTAGCGTCAGACTGGAATCCGTCGTACCAGACACCGTTTTCATCCTGCAGGATCGCAGGATAAGCATCCTGCCAGAACTCAGGCATATAGTTGATATAAGGAGCTTCGTCTCCGATAAAGCCCGCTGCAACGACACCGTAGGTATCACCGGTTTTTCCGTTTCCATCGGGATCTTCGTTATGGAACTTTAACAGCATGTTATAGTAATCATCATAGGTCTTGATGTCTTCAGCCTTCAGACCAACTGCATCCAGCCATGCCTGCTTCACATAGGTAACACATCCGTTACCATAAGTAGGAGCGAAACCATACAGATGACCTTCCTCATCCTTCAGATTCTCATTAATCTCAGGTAACAGCATACGGGACTGGAATTTTGCATTGTCATATGCTTCAGACATATCCCACAGCAGACCGGTAGGTGCATACTGTTTGAACATATCTGCGCTCATGATCATAACATCAGGATAATCTCCACTTGCAAACAGACGGCCTACAGCATCGACATAACCGGAATGATCCTGCTGATCGATTGTCAGCTTAATGTCTTTGCCGGTCTCTTCCTTTACTGCTGCTTCCCACTGCTCAACGAATGCGTCCTGTCCATTATCAACGGTTGCAGTCAGAGTACCGTTAACTACTACCTTGAGTTCTTTCAGCTCCTTCTCTCCTGTAGAAGCTCCATCTTGACTGTTGCTTCCGCATGCTGCTAAGGAAGCTACCATAGCAGATGCTAAAAGTACGGATAATACTTTTCTCTTCATTTTGTTCCTCCCTAATAATTTGGAATCATGATCTGTCATGGGGTCATTCCCTTGACTTGCCCTCACCTTACCATCCGCTACTGATAAAAACAAGTTACAATTTTTGCGTTCAGGTGCAATATTTGACAACCGGTTCCGCAAAGCCTTGAATTTACTGCACTTTTTGAAAGTACTTACATTTGATATTTTTGAATTTGAAAGGGGTTACATCTTGCTTCCTTTGTCAGTAACTGATACAATAGACATGCTTTATTAGGTATATTGTCTAAAATAATTGCGATCCGGGAGTGAGCATGAATGATTTTCAATAAAAAGGAAGCCCTGAACGATATAAATCCTACAAGTCATAACAGTACGTTAATGCTGAAAATGGTAACCTCTTACAGTATTTTCCTGCTGATCATCCTCATTTTGTTTGTGTTTATCTATCACTCTACAATAAATAACGCATGTGATTCCTACAACCGGCAGAACGAAACAACTCTGATCAGTAACGTTGAGCTGTTTGAAAATGACTTAAGTATAATGAAAGTCTACTGCAGACAGCTCTTGCAGAATGATACTTTTCGTAAAGTCATGAACTATCAGAATACCTTTTATCCCTTTTCCGAGATGGGTTATGAGCTGCACAATTCACTGGCCACTAATATCTATGCCGAGGCATTGCTGCCATTAAAGGAATCCTATATCTACTTTCCCGGGACGGATTATGTGGCGAATCCTTCTTATTTTTTGTCTGCCAAACGGTTCTATAACTGGATCCAGAAATACCCGGCAGAAAAAAACGAGCTCTGGTATTCCTATCTGTCTGAGGCGGAATATGAAAACCGTTTCCTTCCCATGGATGAGCTCATGCCGAATTACAATGATAAATACTATATGTATGTCATTGACCTGAATGATCTCTATTATATGGAAGCAAATGCAAAGGTATGTTTTATCTTTGAACAGGGCAAAATGGCGGATCTGTTCGGCTGTGTACAGATGGAAAATAATAATTTTCTGATGATTTATGCAGAAGATGGTTCTCAGGTTCTCTCTATTGATCCACAGAATACTATCCCGGCTGATGAATTGTCATCTTTGGACTTTACGAATGGATATGTGGATCTGGACGTTAACGGGCAGACCCTTACCGTGGGAAAATATGTTTCAGATAACACTGGTTATTCTTATTATTTTAGTTTTCCTTCGTATCATACTACTGTGGGACTGGGCACAACGCAGCTCATCTTTATCCTTTTTGCTGCACTGGCGTTACTGGTTGGCGGATCTCTGGTTTATTATTTTTCCCGCCGCAATGTCCGGCCTATCATTGAGCTGGGACAGGAGTTGCAGACTGCGGTGGAAGTACAGAAGAATCTGCAGGAGGTGGTGGACAGTCAGCGTCCTATTATCTGTACCTCTTATGTCAGACAGCTGTTATCCGGTACCGCTACTTCCGAGGACGAAGTGGCTTATATGGAAAACTATCTGGGAATTGCTGATTCTTCCTATTATAATGTGTTATACATCGTTTACTATAATAACTTTGGTGATAATACAGAGACCGCTCTTCCCGGCGGTGTAGAGTCGATGGAAGAGCTGGAGAAGATCATAGAAACGGCGCTGGAGAACTTCTTCGGTACACCGCTGTTCTATTTCAGTCCTTCAGACCGGACGTATTCGGTGCTACTCCATTGTTCCGCGGAAGAGGAAAAGGATCTGATCCTGAAGATCAACAACTGTATCCTGCGTCTGCACGATTATCTGTTGGACACTTATGATATCTGGCTCTTCGCCGGTATCGGGCGCAATACGGATTCCCTGATGAACGTCTGGGAATGCTACCAGCAGGCTTCGGAAGCCGTCAGCTATACCACGAAGAACTATATTTTCTTCCCCTATGAATTTATTAAGAAGGATTCCAACGTGTTCTATTACCCACCGGAAATCTCTACGAAGCTGATCCACTTTGTCTCCACGGGCAATACACCACAGGTATTGGAGCTGTTCAACCTGATCCACCAGGAGAACATCGAAGAACGTTCCCTGCCGGTGAATCTGCTGAAATATCTGTTGTCGGATATCCGGAATACACTGTTAAAAGCAAGATTTGCACTGCCCCGGGATGCAGATCCCGAAGCGGTAAAGGTACTGGATGAACGTTTCAATGAACATCTGACCTTCAAATTATGCGAGGATCTGGCATTGTCATTGTGCAATCTCTTCCACAGCAAGGAGGATGACAATACCTTATCCTCTACCATAGAGAAATATATTAAGGAAAATTATCAGGATCCTTCCCTGGGATTAAATAAGATTTCCGACGAATTCCAGATCTCTGAGAGTTATTTCTCTCACATGTTCAAGGAAAAGACCGGCGTGAACTTCTCCACGTATCTGGAGAATATCCGTATGGCAGAGGCTGCCAGGCTGATCAAGGAGACGGATATCAGCCTGAATGAACTGTACCTCGCTGTGGGGTATAACAATTCCAATACCTTCCGCCGTGCATTCAAGAAGGTATATGGCGTGACCCCCAGTGCCATGAGAGAGAAATGAAAAAACATGCATAACCGTAGAAACGGTTATGCATGTTTTTGGTTGTTGTAGAAAGAGACTAATATTTAATCAGTTCAGGGACAAAAGATACTGGAGAGTAATCAGTGATTCCACCATTAGCCCATAGCTGTAGGCTTTGAAGATTCGTCAACCCACTCAAAGGGCTCACATCAGTAATATTATTTGACTGCAAACCTAATTTTGTAAGATTTGTTAATCCACTTAACGGACTTACATCACTAATATAGTTGCCCATCAAGCTTAATTCTGTAAGATTTGTTAATCCACTTAATGGACTTAAATCACTGATATTATTGAAATCCAAATACAATATTGTAAGATTTGTCAAGCTGCCCAACGGACTTAGATCGCTGATATTATTCATATGTAAATATAATGATTCAAGATTTGTTAATCCACTCAGCGGACTTACATCACTGATATTGTTACCCCTTAAACGAAGTTCCTCCAAATTCTTCAGTTCACCTAACGCTTCAAGATTGCTAATCTCTTTTTCACTTAAATCAAGTTCTCTTATGTCCTCCACATCACTCAGCATGATATCCCGGTCTGTAATTCCGGTGACTTCACGCATTGCTGCTTCCAGATACTCATCATTCCAAACCATGACATGATCTGTGACGGTTTCTGTTTCCTGCGTAGGTTCTTCCGATATTTCTTCCGCCTTCTGCTCTTCCAGGTATGCCTTCAGTTCATCCAGCGCCTCCTGGATTTTTTCGGAACCGGTCACATCATATCCGGTCTCTAAAATTTCAAGCGCCTTTTCGTATTCTCCCAGTGCCTTATAGGCCTCAGCCATTCCAAGGTAAGCTGCTTCACACCGGGGTTCGATCTCAATGGCTGCTTCATAGGCTGCAATAGCTGCTTCGTAGTCCAATTCATCCAGATAGCGGTCTGCCAGTTCCAGCTGTGCATTCAGCTTTCTATCTCCATTGCTGCCAACGACTACGATTGCCTCTATTGCCAGAATGCAAAGGCATGCAACTATAGCTGCAATAATTCCGATCCGTTTCTTATCCCATGTTTTCTTTGTTGTTTCCATTTTTCCCCTCGTTATTCCTCCAGAAATGCCTCAGCAGTTTTCATATCTTCCGGTGTTGTGATCTTGATGTTCTGATAGGAAGCTTCTACCAGCTTCACTCTCGTCTCGGTGAACAGTTCCACCACGCTGGCATCATCTGTTACCTGAATTCCCTGTTCCTGCATCCTGGGGAGGCGGCTTTTCAGTCTCTCATAGGCCTGTAGGATCAGGCTGGTCTCAAATACCTGGGGTGTCTGGATGTTCCAGACGGTTCTGCGGTCCGGTGTGGACAGGGCAAATCCTTCACCATCACTGATCTTCACTGTATCTTTGCTCTGTACCGCTGCCACGCAGGCCTGATACTGCACGGCTGCCGCATAGGTATCCTCTAGTATCTTCTCCGTCAGAAAAGGTCTGGCGCCGTCATGGATGAACACAAGCCCATGTTCGTTAGGTACTTTCAAGCGTCCGTCAGCAATCAGCTGCAGAGCCCTTCCTACGGACAGATAGCGTTCTGCGCCGCCGGAAGTGATGATGTTCACCTTGGTAAAACGGTATTTCTGCACGATCTCTTCCCGGACATAGGGAATATCCTGTTCTGCCGTCACCAGAATACAGTCATCAATGATCTGTGATTCCTCTACGGCATGCAGTGCATACCAGATCAGGGGCTTTCCTTTTAATGGAAGGAACTGTTTTGCCACTGCTGAATGCATGCGGTTTCCACTGCCTGCCGCCAGAATGATGGCGGTGCATCTGGGTTTTCCTTCTTTTTTCTCCGCCTCCCGATCGTGTTCTTCTTCCTTTTCTGCTCTATTTATCATATATTCTTCTGTCAGATTTCTGTCCTGTGCTGCTCTGTCTACCATATTGTGTCTGTCTTTCTTTGAAGTCTTTCTTTGAAGTCTTTCTTTGAAGTTTTTCTTCGGGTCTTATCTCTCCCCCAGTTTCAGATTCGGCACCGCATTGAGATCATAACCACTGCGAACACCTTTGATATACTCGTAATATCCCGCCACACCGATCATGGCTGCATTGTCCGTGCAGAAAATAGGGGAAGGATGGTAAAATGCAATATTTCTTTTTCCACATTCCTCTTCAAAAGCCGCTCTCAGAGAAGAATTGGATGCCACGCCTCCGGCAATGGCGAATTTATTCAGTCCGTAGGCTTTCACTGCATGGAGAGAATGGCTTACCAAGACGTCTACGACTGCTTTCTGGAAGGAAGCCGCCACATCTGCCTGATTGTAGCTCTCCCCCTTCATCTGGCAGCCGTTGAGATAATTCAGTACTGCGGATTTCAGGCCACTGAAGCTGAAATCGTACTCATTCTCTGCCACCGCTGCTCTGGGGAAGTGAATGGCATCGGGATTGCCTTCCTTAGATACCTTGTCGATCTTAGGTCCACCGGGATAACCCAGTCCAATGGCGCGAGCCACCTTATCGAAGGCTTCTCCTGCCGCATCATCTCTGGTCCGGCCGATGATCTCATATTCTCCGTAGTCCTTGACCACCACCAGGTGGGAATGTCCCCCGGAAGCCACCAGACAGATAAAAGGAGGCTCCAGTTCCTTATTCTCTATAAAATTCGCACTGATATGTCCTTCGATATGATGTACCCCTACCAGAGGAATGCCGGTAGCAAAGCTTATGGCTTTTGCCTCGGATACTCCCACGAGAAGTGCACCTACCAGCCCCGGTCCATAGGTCACTGCGATTGCCGTAATATCCTCCAGCGTCACATGGGCGTCAGCCAGGGCCTGCTCAATGACCTGGTTGATCTTCTCGATATGTTTACGGGATGCGATCTCCGGTACTACACCACCATATAAAGTATGTAATGCGATCTGTGAGGAAATCACGTTAGAGAGTACTTCCCTGCCGTTTTTTACCACTGAGGCCGCCGTCTCATCACAGGAGCTCTCGATTCCCAGAATATATATATCTTTTTGCTTTTCTATCTCTGCCATTTTTCCGCCTGCTTCTTTTTTATCGTTATTATTGTTGCTTACTCATTCGTTGACTGCTCCAGACTATTATTCACCTGGTCTGCCGTTTCCCAACCATAGATTCTCCACTTGCGGTTTTCATCCTTACGCAGCAGATATACCAGCATAGTGGAACTCTTTTTTCCATTCTCTGTGAAACCATAACCACAGGAGATCCGTGCAAAAGAATAGCCATCTGCCGTATAATAGTCTACATTCGTGCTGTTTGCAAGGGAAACACTTGTTATTTTTCTCTTATTGTCCTTATAATTCTTAACCTCTCCCTGCAAACGGATCAGATAGGCATCTTCTTCGTTGTTTGCCCGAAGTTCCTCGTCAAACAGCTGCAGGGATTTTCTTCCCAGCTCCTGAAGCTCTTCATTGGTACAGTCTTCATTATAAAAGCATTTGATCAGGTCATTATAATACTTGATCACTTCCTTGGGTGTGGCAGGATAATTATTATTCAGGTCCCGGGAAAGTGCCGTATCTACCTCTGACATGACCGCTTCCTGCTGCTCTGTCCTGTTTTTCCCCGAGAGGTAAGAATAATATCCCACTACCAGAACAATGAGGAAGACCAGGAAAATTGTAATTTTCGTCATGGACGCACTGTTTTTCTTCATCATTCCTACTCCCCTTCGTCAAAGTTCAGTTCCATGGTCCAGCCATCTCTCGCCGCATAGGCCGCCGGGAAAATCTTCCGTACATCATCCATGAATTCTTCCGGTTTTGTCATAGAAGGGCTGTAATGAGTCAGCCACAGCTTCGGGGCTCCCACCTCTTTTGCAATCCTCGCAGCCTCATACATGGTCATATGTTTATGCTCTCTGGCTTTTACCAGCTTGTCCGGTTCACCGTACATTCCCTCCAGGATCAGCAGATCCGCTCCCTGCGCATTCTGTCTGATACTCTCAGTGGGGCGTGTGTCGGTGCTGTAGGTCACTTTCAGGCCTTTGCGCTCCGCCCCCAGTACCATATCCGGAGTGAATACCCGGCCGTTTTCTTCCAGGGTCTCTCCTTTTTGCAGGCGGCTCCAGAATTTCATGGGTATTTCCTGCTCCATGGCTCTGTCTTTATCAAACCGACCGGCACGGTCAATCACCATACTATAGCCGTAGCAGAGCACATTGTGGTTGACTTTGAAGGCTTCCAGACGGAATCCTTCAAATGAAAATGTCTGGGTGTTCTCCGTGATCTCCATACATTTTACTTCAAAGGGAAGCTCCGGTGCGATCACCCTCAGGGAAGCTACCACCTTCGTAAGCCCTCTGGGTCCGATCAGCAGCAGTGGTGCCGTGCGCTCTGCATTTCCCATGGTCAGAAGCATTCCCGGAAGACCGCTGATATGATCCGCATGAAAATGGGTAAAGCAGATAATATCGATGGGATTGGGGCTCCAGCCCTTCTCCCTCATGGCGATCTGGGTACCTTCTCCACAATCGATCAGAATACTTTTCCCGTTATAGCGCATCATCAGGGAAGTCAGCCATCTGTAAGGCAGTGGCATCATTCCTCCTGTTCCCAATAAGCAAACGTCTAACATCTTTCCTCGCAATCTGCCGCTTACGCAGCATTTTATTGTTCTGTCTATCTATAAAAGCTCTGTCTCAGACACTTCTTCCACCGGAACAACAAATGTATTGATCCATTTGTCGTAGCAGTCCTCACACAGGTCAAACCTGTGCCTGGTGCCGTCTTTTCTACTGAAATAACCGAATCTGATATCTGCAGCAAAACATCCTTCCCTGATGATCTCATTTTCTACTTTCAGTTCTCTGCCACAGCCATTGCAGATTACCTGCTCTAATTTACCGTTTTCTTCTTTTCGCATCTTGCTTTCCACCTTTCTGACTGTAAATGTTACTAACGACCCTGGCATCATTATAATAGATAATCCGCCAAAAAAGTGGTGGTAATACTTGTTAACGACGCCACATGATCATGGCATCCTCTGTGGGCTTCTCATAAAATCCCGGGCGGATCCCTTCGGAAACGAACCCGAACTTCTCATATAAGCGGATCGCCGGGGCATTGCTCACTCTGACTTCCAGTGTATACGCCGTGATTCCCCGTTCCGTCCCCAGCCGCAGCAATTCCTCCAGCATTCTGCTTCCGACACCGTGATTCCGATATTCCGGAGCTGTCACCACATTGTCGATATTGCCTTCATGGAAACTGTCTGTCAGTCCGGCGCAGCCTGCGATCCTGCCATCTGCCTCCGCCACGACATACAGGCAGTAGTCTCTGTCCAGAAGTCCTCTGAAATCCTCTGCGGACCAGGGCATGCTGAAAGAGGCAGCCTCTATCCGGCTTAATTCCTCAATATCCTTATCCCGTAACAGCCGAATCTCCAGCTTCATGCCTGTGCCTCTTTAGCAGCTTTTTCCTGTTCTTCGCGTTCCCGCTCCGCCTGACTTTTCCGCAGATACTCTGGCGCATGCTCCGCTGCGGTCACGGTCTTACCCTGTGCATAATAGATCGCTCCCAGAGAAGCCACGCTGGCAGCACGTTGTCTGTTATTCGCCGCCGGAGCAAAGGAGCAGGGTACCCTGAGCTTCTGCAGAAGCTGCTCCCGGTAGACCGGGACACCATCTCCTAAGAAGATCACTTCCCGTCCCAGGCGGTTCAATTCTTCTACCAGTTCATCCACAGCGGTGGCGCACTGGTCCTTTATGGTATGCATTTCAAGCTGTTGCTCCACATTTCCTTCTTCTGTACTCTCTGCCTTGCAGAACTCATAGATGCCGGTATATACCTGATTCCTTCGGGCATCCATGATGGGGCATACCAGCTTGTCCGTTCCCCAGAGATTAAATGCCAGCCCCTCAAGCGTCGGGACCTCTACCAGTGGCAGCTGCAGCGCCAGTCCCAGTCCCTTCGCTGTGGCCGCTCCGATCCGGAGTCCGGTAAAGGAACCGGGGCCTGCAGAGATGGCAATGGCATCAATGGTGTGCAGATCCAGATCGACCATCTGCCGGATTTCATCCAGCATAGGCAATAACGTCTGTGAATGTGTTTTCTTATAATCTGTGGTATATTCTGCGATCAGGACATCGTCCTCCACAACTGCGGCACTAGCCACCAGTCCGGAGCTGTCCAATGCTAATATCTTCATACTGTAGTCCTCTCCTCAATCGTAATACGGCGGTAATCAAAGCCCTTCTCCAGATCCTTTTCTATAGTGACCTGCCTGTAATGCTCCGGCAGGATCTCTTCGATGAGATTCGCCCACTCGATCAGGCAAAGACCTTCACCGTAAAAACAGTCTTCATACCCGATTTCCTCCATTTCTTCCACATCACCGATCCTATACACATCAAAATGATAAAAAGGCATACGGCCTTCCTCATAGATCTGTACGATGGTAAACGTGGGACTGTTCACCGGCTCCGTAATTCCAAGTCCGTCAGCCACTCCCTGGGTAAATACCGTCTTGCCTACCCCCAGATCACCGATCAGGGTATACACCTGTCCGGGAAGCGCTTCCCGGCCGATCCGTTGTCCCAGTGCGAAGGTCTCTTCGGCACTGTAGGTCTCTATGATTTCTTTCCTGCATTCTCTTTTATCTGCTGAATCACACGTTGTCATTTTCCTTACGCTTTCTATTTACATATTGCTGTTACTTTGTATGATGATGTCGTGGTCAAAAGCCCCCGACTTTGATGCCTACGGATTGTTCCGTGCTACGCACTCCCACTTTTTGCGCTTCGGTCCGTGCATCTAACAACGGATCTTCACTTTTGCCGGTGGCATATGGGTGGATATCATTTCGATAACATCCGTTACCTTATCCTGCATCTGGCTTTTGGGAAAGATCGTTGCATTATTCTTCGCCGTATATACAATAATACTGCGTCCCGTAGAAACGGCCTTCAGGCAGTCCTCCCATTTCTGGCAGGTCGATGTCTCTCCCTGGGAAATGGTGATCCCATTCTCATCCAGCACATAATGCAGCGGTTCCTTAAAGACAGGGCTGTCCGCCACCTGCTGTCTGCTTTTGATAAAGAGGGTCCATGGAAGATATAGCAGGATCACCACGCCCAGGATCAGGTAGATCCAGTACTGTCTGGAAATGCCAACGATCACTCCCAGTGCACCGATCACTGCTCCCAGAAGTCCGGACACGCTGTTGTAGCTGTGCCGCAATAAAAAGTCATATAAGTCCCCCGATGTAATCTTCACATCCAATTCTACCATATGCGTTCTTTCCTTATATAATAGTATAATATTTAATAACATGTGCCGCTGGCACATAGCACCCTACCCGATATGAGCATACCACAAAAATCATTATAATTTTTTTCCCTTAAAAAAGCAAGTAAAGAACCGCAGGGAATCCAATATCTGGTTTCTTCGGTCCTTTACTTGCTTTTTATTAATTTATGATTTAACTTTTATTTATCCTATTCATGCCGTAATGCTTCGATAGGGCTTAATTTTGCTGCCTTCTTTGCAGGATAGATTCCAAAAAAAATACCGACTGCTGAAGAGAACAAACTGGCTCCCAGCACCGTACCTGCACTTACTTTTGCGGTAAATCCGATGAGACTGCAGATGCCGAAGGCTCCTGCCACACCGAGCAGGATACCGATCAGACCACCCAACAGTGTGATAATGGCGGATTCCGACAGAAACTGTAACAGAATGGATCCCGTTCTGGCTCCCAGGGATTTGCGGATACCGATTTCCCTGGTACGTTCCGTTACAGACACCAGCATGATGTTCATAACACCGATACCACCTACCAGGAGCGAAATAGCTGCCACGAATACCACAAAAATCGTAATGTAGCTTAGGATCTGATCCATCTGGCTCATAATATCATTGAAGTTCTGTACCTGGATCGCATTCCTGCCCCTGACATCATGCCGGTTTTCCAACAGGCGAACGGTATCCTGTGCCACCTGAGAAGCATTTTCTGCACCATCGCTGACGATCAGCAGATCTGTACAAGAGACATAAAATCCATAAGCTTCCGATACTACCGATATCGGAGCCTCCATAGAAACCGTATCGTTTCCTACCATTCCCAACAGCTTTGAGGCATTATCTTTGCGAATACCGATAATGGTAAATTCCTGCGTCACACCGTAAAGACTGAAATCGAAGGTCATACCTACAACATTGGTATTACCGAACAGTGTTCTGGCACTGCTCTCTGTAATCACGCAGACTTTATTGGCAGAGTAATAATCCGTATCTGTAAAATATCGCCCTTTGATAATGGGATCCTGACTGGAATACTCCAGTCCGGCTCTGCCGAAGGTTGCTGTAGCACTGAAGGTTCCCTTTCTGCCGGCAGCGGTTCCTCCGAAGCTCCAGGAGGGGGTTACTGCCTTGACATTGGGCACTTTGTCCATGATAGCGTCCATATCTTCTTCCGTAAATTCCAGATCCGGGGCTTCATCGGTATTGGTGTACACAGCAATCTGGCCACCTGCCATGGAATTCAGTTCTCCATTGATTCCGCTTTTTACACCGTTACCGATAGAGATGATCATGATCACAGAAGAAATGCCGATGATAATACCCAGCATGGTAAGAACCGATCGTCCCTTATTGCTGCGGATATTCATCAATGCAATTTTAATGTATTCCCATACTTGTGCCATGAATCCGCCTCCTACTGTTTGGGCACAGCGGTTACCGCCATACCTTCTTCCAGGCTGATACCTGTGAGGCTGCTTACAATGATCTGATCTTCCTCGGTAACACCTTCCAGAATCTCTGTATACTCATCTGAGGAAATACCGCAGGTCACTGGTCTCTTCACCACCATGCCATTCTCGATCACATAGAGGAAATCTCCGTTTTTATCCGCATTGATCGCTTCTACCGGGATCAACAATGTATCCTGTGCACTGTTGGTATGTACGGTCAGCTTTGCATCCAGTCCCAGAATGATCTTGTCATCCGGGTTAGTCAGATGTACTTCTACCCCTACCATGGGGGTATTGGAAGCATTCAGGGCTGCCATGCGGTTGATTTTTGCGATCTCACCTTCATATTTATTTCCGGAGATTGTGACATCCACCTTCTGCCCGATCTCCAGTTTTGCCACGTCTGACTTGGAAGCATCAAAGGTAATTTTCACATCCCGGCTACTCTCTAAAGTGAGCAGTTGTGCTCCTTCTGCCACACTGGCTCCGGATACACCTGTACATTCCGTTACGATACCGTCAAAGTCTGCCACAATGCCTTCTTTTGCAGCATTGTACTGTTTTTCCGCCTCTTCATAAGTCAGCTGTGCCAGATCCTTATCAGCTGCATAGGCCTGTGACTGATAGCCATTGAGGATCGTACTCTCACTGGTGCCCTTCTGGCTCTCCATCTGTGCCTTATAAGTTTCACATTCCGTAATGTGTTCCTTGACAGCTGCTATCTCATTCTGCATGTCTACTACATAATCACTGGAATTGGCTATCGACTGTACATAGGCATTTCTCGCCTGATTACTGCTGATATCCTGCAGTTCTTTATTGATTTCTTTTGCTCTGTCCGCTGTCACACCATTCTGCAATTCCTTGTTCAGATCTGCTGACTTTCTACTCAGGTTATAGCTTTCTTCGGACAACTGTCTCTGGGTCTCACGCTGGCTCTTACTCAATTTGTCTTCCAGATCCTTCAGGTAAGCCTTATAATCCGTCAGCTGCTGGTCCAATACTGCCAGGTTTGTGTTGGCCTCATTTAATTTTGCATTGCTCTTGCTGTTCTCTGTCATGGTGCTGTTGTAAGATGCATTGCTTTTGCTCTGCTGTAAAGCTGCCTCCTGCAGACGTTCCTCCATCTGATCCATATCGTAGGTCATCAGAACATCACCTGCTTTGACAGCATCTCCGGCGGCAACATTGATTTCATTTAATCTGCCACTGACCGGTGCAAAAAGAACCTTCTTTTCTTCACTGGCCACTTTTCCACTGGTACTGACATTTTCTTCGATGTCTCCACGGAATGCATTGGTGGTGCTTACCATTACTCCGGCATTTCCGGAAAAAGCGCAGCTTACCAGGCGGATCACGATCAGTATGATGATGATCACCGCAATGATAACAGGTGCTTTTTTACGCTTTTTGTTTGATTTCTTTGCATATTCCGCTTTCTGTTCTTTTTGGGTTTCCTTCTGTTTTCTCTTTTCTTCTTTCAGCTTTATCTTTTCTTCCTTTTTAATTTCTTTTGCACTCAGTGCCTGTTCTGTTTTTTCCTGCTGTTCCATGATCCCTCACTCATGATCCTTTCTTTTTTTATACTCATATCTTTTCATTCATTGCATGTGAAAAATCTGTTTTCCGCATCAGGCTCCTGCCGTCTGCAGTTCTTCTGCCGGAAGGCTCTGCCCGGAGTCGGACTCGACTTTGCCGTCCTTAATAGTGATTACCCGCTTTGCCTGTGCAGCAATTTCATTGTCATGGGTGATCAGGATGACTGTTCTTCCCTCTTTATGTAACCCCTTCAGGATATCCATGATCTCCTTCGTGGAGTTGGAGTCCAGATTACCGGTAGGCTCATCCGCCAGGATCACCGGCGGTGCCTGGGCAATCGCCCTGGCAATCGCCACTCTCTGCTGCTGTCCACCCGACATTTCAGATGGTTTATGATCCATACGATGTTCCAGACCGACTTTCTTCAATGCCTCTCTGGAAAGCTCCTGTCTCATGCTTCTGGATACTCCACGATAGATCAGCGGCAGCTCCACATTTTCCAGTGCCGTCAGATTCGGGATCAGATTGAACCCCTGGAAAATAAAGCCGATCTCCCGGTTGCGGATATCCGACAGTTCATCGTCTGTCAAAGCGGATACATCCTGCCCGTGGAGCCAATATTCCCCACTGGTAGGTACATCCAGGCACCCCAGCATATTCATCAGCGTGGACTTACCGCTGCCGGAATGTCCGATGATGGCTACAAATTCCTGTTCATCGATGGTCAGACTGACATGATCCAGAGCCCGTACCTCATTCTCCCCGGGATTGTATACCTTGCACACATCCTTAATCTCTACTAATGCACTCATTCCTCACATACTCCCATTTCATGATACATTTTCTATGTATTTTTCTTTGTGTTATTGTACTATTTGCATAATACAATAATATTTTTTGAGTGTCAACACATTTTTCTTACTATTCGCAACTATTCAGAGCCATGTAAAAAAACTCTGAAAGAGCGATTTTTGCACATGCGGTTCTGAATAATTATTACAGCTACTATATCAGGGAAATCCGAAAAAAATGTTGGGAAAATTCTAAAGATTTTCTATATTGACAAAATATTCACATGATGTTATTGTAAGTTGCATAAGGTAAAGTTCTTCAGGGTTGGGTGTAATTCCCTACTGGCGGTGAAAGCTTAACGCTCAAGTCCGCGACCTGCAGATTTCGATCTGCGGCTGATCCGGTGCAAATCCGGGACCAACAGTACAGTCTGGATGAAAGAAGAAGTGTCACTTATGTTCTTTTTGTGATACCTGCGCCCCGGAAGTCTGTCTTCCGGGGCTTTTTTTGAAGACTTTCCTTGAAATTTTATTTTTCTCACAGGAAAGGAGTTCTGAAATGAACAAATTAATGCAAACCGTAACTGAAAATGCTGCCTATGTGGTGATCTTCCTGGCTGTTATCGTAGGATGTTTCCTGGTGGCTGTGGCTCTGGAAAAGAGTGCCCAGAAGAAAAACGGAGTTTCTGAACCGATCTTCAACACCAGAAAGCTTGCCATGATCGGTATGTTCTCCGCCATCGCCATGATCCTGCACGTGCTGGATTTCCCAATCTTCTTCGCTCCGGGATTTTACAAAATGGACTTCAGTGAGCTGCCGATCTTAGTCGGTTCCTTTGCCTTCGGTCCCGTAGCAGGTGTCATGATGGAATTCGTGAAGATACTGCTGAAGCTGTGCATAAAAGGTACTTCTACCGCTTTCATCGGCGATCTGGCGAACTTTGTAGTAGGCTGTAGTCTGATCATCCCTGCTTCCGCTGTGTATTCTTTTAAGAAAACAAAGAAAAATGCCATCCTTGCATGCATTGCCGGTACACTGGTCATGACGATATTCGGTACCGCATTCAATGCCGTATATCTGCTTCCCGCCTTCTCCAAGTTCTACGGAATGCCTCTGGATACCATCCTGGCAATGGGTACCGAAGTCAATCCGCTGGCAAAAGAGGGCAGCATTGTAAGCTTTGTGGTGGCCTGCGTGGCTCCCATGAACCTGATCAAAGGAACCTTAGTGTCTGTAGTAACGCTGCTGATCTACAAGCCTTTAAGTCCTATCATCAAAACAGGACACAAAGGATAACGCAGATATCATCCACTTTTTGTTTTGTCTGGTGTTATTATTAGAAGAAAGAGGGATAACATTTTCCATGTTATCCCTCTTTCTTCTTGCATAAATATGATGTCGGGGGCAAAATCCCCGACTTTAATGTCTGTTTCTTACTGTTTCTGAATTTTCATGGTCAGACCGATACGTTTCTTCGCCACATCCACGGTCAATACCTGTACATCCACAATATCGCCGACACTGACCGCTTCCAGAGGATGCTTGATATACCGGTCGGTGATCTGGGAAATGTGTACCAGTCCGTCCTGATGCACACCAATGTCTACAAATACACCAAAGTCAATGACATTACGAACGGTTCCCTTTAAGATCATGCCAGGCTTTAAATCCTTCATATCCAGGACATCACTGCGAAGGATTGGCTTCGGCATATCGTCTCTGGGATCTCTGCCAGGCTTTTCCAGTTCGTTCAGAATATCTGTCAGAGTAATTTCGCCGATTCCCAGCTCTTCTGCCAGCAGCTTCTTATTCTTGATACGCTTTTCCAGTCCGGAGATATCTTTTGCATCATTTACTGCATTCTGTGCTGCCGGTGCAGTCTTTTTTGCAGAAGTATCTGCGAAATTATCAAAGGTCACACCGCCCATGGCCGCCGCCAGAGCCTTGCCCATGGCGGTATTGGTATTATGCACTCTTACGGTCTTGCCCTTCTGTTCTTCCCGCTTCTTTGCTGTATTGGCTGCATTGCTGCCGTTTTTCTGTCCGGAAGCCTGTGCCCCACTCTTGCCGGAGGCTTTCTTCACTGCCGCCTGTTTCTGCGCTTCCTTGATATCCTCCATGGTCAGTCCCAGCTTCACCATCAGCTGCTCCGCTGCTTCGTAGGATTCGGGATGAACGCTGGTGGCATCCAGAGGATTCTTACCATCCAGGATCCGTAAGAATCCTGCGCACTGCTCATACGCCTTGGGTCCTAACTTCGGCACCTTCAACAGCTGCTTTCTGCTGACAAAACGCCCGTTATTTTCTCTGTAATCTACAATATTTTTAGCAATGGTCTTGTTAATACCGGAAACATATTCCAATAAAGAAGCGGACGCAGTATTCAGATCCACACCTACCTTGTTTACACTGTCCTCTACGACACCGCTTAAGGCATCACTCAGTTTCTTCTGGTTCATATCATGCTGATACTGGCCGACACCGATGGATTTGGGGTCGATCTTCACCAGCTCCGCCAGGGGATCCTGCAATCTTCTGGCGATGGATGCTGCACTTCGCTGTCCCACATCAAAATTAGGAAACTCTTCTGTCGCCAGCTTACTTGCGGAATATACGGAAGCACCTGCCTCGTTGACGATCACATACTGTACCGGGCGATCCAGTTCCTTCAATAAGTCTACGATCACCTGCTCAGATTCCCTGGAGGCAGTACCGTTTCCTACAGAAATTAAATCCACATTATATTTTTTGATCAATTTCTTCAGTTCTGCTTTGGACTCCTCCACCTTATTCTGGGGTGCAGTAGGATAGATCACCTTCGTATCCAGTACTTTCCCGGTTGCATCTACTACGGCCAGCTTACATCCGGTACGAAATGCGGGATCCCAGCCTAAGACCACTTTTCCTGCGATGGGAGGCTGCAGCAGCAGCTGCTCTAAATTTTTGCCAAAGACATTAATAGCGCCATCCTCTGCCTTTTCCGTCAGATCATTGCGGATCTCTCTTTCAATAGCAGGTGCTATCAAACGATCATAGCTATCTTCTACGGCCGCCCGGATCACGGGTGCGGTATATTCATTCTCTTTCGTGATCAGCTTCTTCTCCAGATAACGGAGAATTCGTTCTTCCGGTGCATTGACTTTCACAGTCAGCAGTTTTTCCGCCTCACCGCGGTTCAAAGCCAGTACTCTGTGACCTGCGATTTTCTTCACCGGCTCTTCAAAATTGTAATACATCTCGTAGACACTCTGAGCCTTCTCATCCTTGGCCGTACTGGTAACAATACCTTCCTCTACAGTGATATTACGGATATAGAGGCGATGATCCGCATCATCAGAGATCATTTCCGCAATGATATCCTGCGCTCCCTGCAATGCTTCCTCCGGAGTCTTTACTTCTTTTTCTTCGGAAACATACTTGGCCGCCTCGTTAAGCACCGGTTCCGTCGCCTCCTGGCGCAGAATGTATTCTGCCAGCGGCTCCAGTCCCTTTTCCCTGGCAATGCTGGCACGGGTCTTCCTCTTGGGACGATAGGGGCGGTACAGATCTTCTACCACTACCAGTGTCTGGGCTGCCAGAATCTTCTCCTTTAACTCATCGGTAAGTTTTCCCTGCTCCTCGATGCTTTTGAGCACCTGTTCTTTTTTATCCTCCAGACTTCTCAGATAGGTCAGTCTCTCATCCAGATTACGCAGCTGCTCGTCGTTCAGAGATCCGGTGACCTCCTTACGGTAACGGGAGATGAAAGGGATGGTATTTCCCTCATCGATCAGCTTCACCGCAGCTTCCACCTGCCACTTTTCTACCTGAAGTTCTTCTTTGATTTTCTGTATAATATCCATAGTTCCTCCTGATGGCCTGTTGCCATTTCGTTTTACGCATGGGTATATTATACTGGAAATCGGAAGTTTTCTCAATCTTTTAATTTTATAACTATTCATAGCCATGCAAAACTGCATTGTGCGAATGCTTGCATTCAGTCAGATAAGCAGGTTTATATGGCGAATGGGGTTCTGAATCGTTATATTTCATTTGCTTATTACAGGAAAAAATGGTACAGTACCTTTATGAGCGGAAACATAAAAAGCTATCTATCCGCCCGGAAATGAGGATTCTTATGGATTATTATCAGAATCAGAATAATGATATGAATCAGAATATGCCCCAGACAGATCCCAGATACAGAGGATTGTCCATTGCCTCCATGGTATGCGGTATCTGCTCTCTGGTCATGTGTTGTACCGGAGTGTTATCCATTCCAGCCGGTGCCCTGGGTATTCTCTTCGCATTACTTACCCGGAAAAGGGGGCAGCGTATGAACAATATGTGTGTGGCCGGAATCTGGCTGTCCTGCGTAGGACTTGCCCTCGGTATCTTCATCACTGTCAGCAGCATTGTTACTGTTTTCACTGATCCTTCTTATCTGAATATGCTGGATCAGATGTATCAGCAGATGTACGGTGTCAGTATGGAAGAATTCTGGCAGTCTTATCTGTAAGCTGTGATAACGTTTTAAGAGAACTCCGATCTCACAATCCGGAAAATGAAATAAGTAAAAGAAAAGAGGCTTCTTTATGATACAATATGCATCCAGAGCAGAGCTCAAAGAAAAGGCCAGAGATCAGATGGCCGGACGTTACGGCAATGCCATTCTGTTATCCATCTGCCGTGGGCTGATCGTATTTTCACTTTCCTTTACTATCAGTATGGTCTTCACTACGATCATTACCGTGAGAACACTTATGGGAGGAAGTGCTGATACTTCCCTGACAGAATACCTGCTCCTGACCGGCTGCACTACACTGGTCTCGATTTTCACCGGTGTGTTCCAGACAGGAATTACTTTGTTCTTCCTGAATTCTGCCTGTAACAGACCTGCCAGCATTGCAAATCTGTTCTACGGATTTAAGTATTTGTTTAAAAAATCTCTGGGAATCTCCGCAGTACTGGTTCTGTTAAATACCCTGTGCACCCTGCCCTGTGATATCTGCTATTTTCTCTTACGCGCAGGCAAAGGCTTCGATTCCGTTACCATGGCGGTTCTGTGCATTGCCCTTATGGTTGTTGGCATGTGCATTTATATTCCTCTGTCTCTGGGATTGTCCCAGTCCTACTACCTGTTACTTGACTTTCCTCAGTACAGTGCCACAGAGCTGATGAAATTAAGTTTCCACATTACAAAAGGGCACAAATGGGAACTGTTCTGCTTACAGCTGAGTTTCCTGCCGATGGGTCTGCTATGTCTGCTGAGCTTCGGCGTCGGAACCCTGTGGCTGGTTCCTTACATGAGCATGTCGAATACGTTGTATTTCCTGGATCTGATGCAGAATCGGCACGACGCATAATTTCTTCTTAATAAATAGTAATAAATGCAAAATAGCAAAAAACACATTCCAAAAGCTGTTACAGGCTTTCCGAATGTGTTTTTGATTTTTGATTCTCTTATTTAGCTTTCTGTATTTTTCTTATCACCCTGTACACTGATCCATTTCAGATAGCCGTTGATGAAAATATCAAGGCCGCCGTCCAGTACTGCGTCCACATTACCCGTCTCCACGTCGGTACGGTGATCCTTGACCAATGTGTACGGCTGTAATACATAGGAACGGATCTGGTTGCCCCAGCCGATCTCCTTGACTTCACCACGGATATCCGACAGCTTCTCGGCATTTGCTTCCTGCTTTAACAGATACAGCTTGGCTTTCAGCATCTGCATTGCCTTATCCTTGTTCTGGAACTGACTTCGCTCATTCTGACACTGTACCACGGTGCCCGTAGGAATATGTGTGATACGGATGGCGGAAGAAGTCTTGTTGATATGCTGGCCACCGGCACCACTGCTTCGGTAGGTGTCAATGCGCAGATCCTTCTCATCGATATCCACATCCAGATCTCCCTCAATATCCGGCATAACATCCAGCGATACAAAGGAAGTCTGACGCTTGCCCTGGGCATTAAAAGGAGAAATACGCACCAGACGGTGTACTCCCTTCTCGGATTTCAAGTAGCCGTAGGCATTCAGGCCGTTGACCTGAAAAGTCACTGACTTGATACCTGCTTCATCACCATCCAGATAGTCCAGCACTTCGATGGCAAAGCCCTTGCGCTCCGCCCAGCGAGTATACATACGATACAGCATGCCGCACCAGTCACAGCTCTCGGTACCTCCGGCACCAGCGTTGAGCTTTAAGATCGCATTGTTTTTGTCATATTCTCCGGACAGCAGGGTACCGATCCGGAGTTCATCGAACTCCCTGATGAATTCATCCAGTTCCTCACGGATCTCAGGGATCAGAGATACATCATTTTCCTCATATCCCATATCGATCAGTGTCAGGATGTCATCATACTGTGTGGAAAGCTTATCGCACTCTCCCACAGTATCCTTCAGGTTCTTCAGTTCTTTCATTTTCTGATTGGAACGCTCCGGGTCATCCCAGAATCCGGGAGCCTCCATCTCACGTTCCATTTCTTCGATTCTCTTTGCCTTGTTAGCAAGGTCAAAGTGAATCCCTCACTTCCGCTAAAGGTGTTTCGTAGGACAGGATTTCTGTCTTCATCTGATCTAATTCAACCACTTAACGTCACCCACTTTCTTATTTAATATTTTAATGATACCAGGGTCAAAAGGTCTAAGCCCACATGAGCTTGCTCATAGGTGGCAAAAAGCATCAGGCTTTCCGTCCGCAGCAGTTCTTATATTTTTTGCCGCTTCCGCAGGGGCAGGGATCATTGGGATATACCTTTGCATTTTCACGCTTTACCGGTCCCTTCGGTAAGGATTCGTCCTTGTTCGTGCCGGTGATCTTCGCCTGCTGCTCACGCTCTACCTTCTGCTCAATCTTGATATGGAACAGAAGTCTTACGGTCTCTTCCCGGATGTTCTGGGTCATCTCATCGAACATCTCATAACCGCTCATCTTGTACTCTACCAGAGGATCTCTCTGTCCGTATGCCTGTAAGCCAACACCCTGGCGCAGCTGCTCCATGTCATCAATGTGATCCATCCACTTACGGTCAATGACCTTCAGCAGGACCACGCGCTCCAGCTCACGGATCGCCTCGGGCTCGGGGAACTCAGCTTCTTTTGCTTCATACAGCTTCACAGATTCTTCCTTTAACTGCTGCTTCAAGCTGTTCTTCTTAGGCTTCTTTACGCGCTCCGGCGTCAGAGGCTGTAACGGGATAGTGGGAATAAGCAGGGTATTCAACTCATTGAAATCCCACTCGGATACATCCGCATCTTCATTGATGCAGATATCCACACAGTTCTCTGTAATATCGGTGATCATCTTGTAGATCACGTCGCGCATGCTCTCACCATTCAGTACTTTCAGACGCTCCTCATAGATGATCTCCCTCTGCTCGCTCATGACACGGTCATACTCCAGCAGATTCTTACGGATACCGTAGTTGTTGCTCTCAATCTTCTTCTGCGCGGACTCAATAGCATTGGTCAGTGCCTTATGTTCGATCTCCTGTCCCTCAGGGATACCCAGAGTGTTGAACATGCTGATCAGACGCTCGGAGCCGAACAGTCTCATCAGATCGTCCTCCAGAGAGATATAGAACTTGGATTCACCGGGATCTCCCTGACGTCCGGAACGTCCACGCAGCTGATTATCAATACGTCTGGACTCATGACGCTCGGTACCGATGATCTTCAGTCCACCGGCTGCCTTTGCCTCATCATCCAGCTTAATATCCGTACCACGGCCTGCCATATTGGTCGCAATAGTCACAGCACCATGGATACCGGCATCGGCGACGATCTCTGCTTCCAGTTCATGGAATTTTGCATTCAGAACCTTGTGCTGGATACCGCGCTTTGTCAGCATTCTGCTCAGTTCTTCACTGGCTTCGATCGTAATGGTACCTACCAGTACGGGCTGGCCGGTAGCATGGGCTTCCTCTACCGCATTCACGATAGCGTTCAGCTTCTCTTTCTTCGTCTTATATACAGCATCCTGCAGATCCTTACGGATCACGGGACGGTTCGTAGGAATCACTACAACATCCATGCCGTATATCTCACGGAACTCCGTCTCCTCTGTGAGAGCTGTACCGGTCATACCACATTTTTTATCAAACAGGTTAAAGAAGTTCTGGAATGTAATAGACGCCAGGGTCTTACTCTCTCTCTTTACCTTTACATGCTCTTTTGCCTCGATAGCCTGATGCAGACCGTCGGAATAACGGCGTCCCGGCATGATACGTCCGGTAAACTCATCGACGATCAGTACCTGATCCTCCTTTACCACGTAATCCTTGTCACGGAACATCAGGTTGTGTGCACGCAGTGCCAGGATGATATTGTGCTGGATCTCCAGGTTCTCAGGATCCGCAAAGTTATCAATATGGAAGAATCTCTCTACCTTTTCCATACCTGCAGCGGTCAGGTTGATGATCTTATCCTTCTCATTGACTACAAAGTCACCGTTCTCCTCCTGTACCACGCCCATGATGGCATCCATCTTGGTCAGTTCCTGTACATCATCACCACGCTTCATCTGGCGTGCCAACAGATCACACATTTCATATAAAGCGGTAGACTTGCCGCTCTGTCCGGAAATGATCAGAGGGGTTCTCGCTTCATCGATCAGTACGGAGTCCACCTCATCGATGATGGCATAGTGCAGTCCACGCAGCACCAGCTGTTCCTTGTAGATGACCATATTATCACGCAGATAATCAAATCCCAGTTCATTGTTGGTAACATAAGTAATGTCACATTTGTACGCTGCCTGTCTCTCCTCGGAGGTCATGCTGTTCAGAACCACGCCGACCTTCAGTCCCAGGAACTCATGTACCTGCCCCATCCACTCTGCGTCACGCTTCGCCAGATAGTCATTGACGGTAACGACATGGACGCCCTTACCTTCCAGAGCATTCAGGTAAGCGGGAAGGGTGGATACCAGTGTCTTACCTTCACCGGTACGCATCTCTGCGATACGTCCCTGATGCAGGATGATACCACCGATCAGCTGCACTCTGTAGTGCTCCATGTTCAGGACACGTTTTGCAGCCTCTCTTACGGTTGCATAAGCCTCCGGAAGCAGATCATCCAGAGTCTCTCCCTCGGTCAGACGCTTCTTGTACTCCTCGGTCTTACCACGCAGTTCCTCATCGGAAAGTGCCTGCATTGTAGGACGAAGTGCTTCGATCTTGTCCACCAGAGGTTCAATACGCTTCAGCTCTCTGGAGCTGTGCGTGCCAAATATCTTCTCAATAACGTTCATTTTTTCCTCGTTTCCGCACCCTTTGGACAATCAAATATCCATGGGTCTTCGCATAATTCAAAGGTTATTGTAGCAGATTTTCCTCTATGTTTCAACCTTTCAATAGTACACGGGCGTGAAAAGACTGTAAAAATTTTGTGAACTACTCCAAAGTAAATTCCAGAAAATCCATCTTCCCCTCTCCACGAAATCTAAAATACACCGGATAGACACCACCGGGGATTCGCGCAGGAATTGTAACCGCCGTCCACTCTCCGGTATCTAATGCTATTTTCACACTTCCCGATGCAGTTTTCTCCGGATCATTATCTGCATAGCCCTCTTCCTTGCAGGACACATACAGTATTCCCTTTGCTCTTCCTCGCAATATAACCTGCATGCATTGCAAGCTTTTACCTTCGAAGTATCGATATCCTACAATACAGCCGTCACTGATCCCACGAATATATTGTCCCGGTAAAGCTTCTCTATCCTCTCCATCCTGCGTAATGCAGGCTGTTCTGTTCTTCTTTGGAAACGTTCTTTCGTAGCATAAAACACAGGCAATATAGGCAGGATATGTTCCTTTCCCTATCAGCCATCCATCATTCAGGCCGCAGCTGGTACACTCTGCCTGCGCAATCTTCCCCTGCGCATCTATAGTAACCCTCTCTGCCACTCCCTGCCTGCAGTAATCACTGTGGTTGGTCTGCCTGTGATCAAAAATGTAATATTGTCCATTTAATTTGACCATTCCCCCATGGGTATTTCCAATAGCGCAACACGGATTTTCTTCTGTAAAACCATGAATTCCCACATCAGAGGTCGAGTGGATCCGTCCTCCGAACTGCATATTTCCATCCGGTCTGTCACTGTAAAAATAATATAATCCGGTGTTGAAAGCCGAATAAATCAAATAGTATATTTCACCGATTTTACGCATAGACGGTGCTTCAAAATATTCTGCACCGTCAGGTACCTCTGCATCTCTTGGAATCACCAATACAGGTCCCCTGCACACCGTCAGCATATCCTGTTCCAGTTCATACATATGGCATCCTGCGAATTTCCGCCCGGCATCATCCACCTTCTGCCACCCCGGGCAATAGCCGGAATACAGATAAATTCTGCCGTCATCATCTATAAAGATACTGGGATCAAACTGATAATATTCTCCCGCATCCTCGCCGATTGCCCGGCTGTCCGCATAATGCACCTCACCAAGATATTTAAAATGGCCTACCGGAGTATCACATACTGCCACAGATATCATGGACGATTCAGCCACTGAATAATACAGATAAAATCTGCCATCCGCTCCCCGGATCACATCCGGCGCAAACAGATAATAGCGTCCGTTTTTCTCTGCTTTCCGGTGCCTTGCATCCATTGGGTGATCCGTCCGCCTGAAAATCACGCCTTCGTATTTCCAGTCAGATAAATCTGACAATGGTGCCGACCAGCATACATAATCATTTTCACAAAAAAAGCTGCCTCCAAAACGGTCATGACTTCCATAAATATACAGCCTGTCTCCGAATACTCTTGGTTCCCCATCCGGGATATATTCATAGCTGGGCAGATATGGATTATAAATCTGCTTTTTGTTCGTATTGTTCATCCTTCTATTCTCCTTCGTTTTCTGCAATTCGTTCCCATGTAAAATGTCCTATTTCCCCGTTTTTTTCCCAATGCTGTCTACTCCACTCACCCGGTGTACAACCATACACCTTACGGAAATTACGGTGAAACGCTCTTAGATTCGGAAATCCGCAGAAGTACTGAGCGTCTGTTTACCACCCGGTTTCTGTTAGGTCTGTTCGATCATAGTTCTCTGGACGAAATTCCTTATAATGTCATCGGCTGCAAGGAACATCTGGAGCTGGCCTATCAGGCTGCTGTGGAAAGCTGCGTATTATTAAAAAACGATGGCACCCCTCCCCGCTCCATCACTCCACTGGAAGGAATAGAACGATTACTGGATAATACCAGCTGGGATGTCAACTATGCTGAAGGCTGTAAGCTCTACGACGACCCTGCATTGCATGAAGCCTATGAAAATTACCACATTACCGAAGCAGTATGTCTGGCAGAATCCTGTGACCTTGTCATCCTGTGTGTCGGACTGGATGCTATACTGGAGGGTGAACAGGGCGATGTAGGAAATGCCTTTGCCAGCGGTGATAAACCGGATCTTCTACTCCCCGAGATACAGCGCAGCCTGGTAGAACAGATTCTCGACACAAATACGCCGGTAATACTGATCGACATGGCTGGAAGTCCCATTGATCTGTCTGCTTATGAGGAAAGGTGTTCCGCCATTCTTCATGCCTGGTATCCCGGCGGTGAAGGTGGACGTGCCATTGCAGATATATTGTTTGGTCAGGTATCTCCCGGCGGAAAGCTTCCCATAACCTTTTACTATAATGATATTCCTCTTCCGGACATCACAGATTATCACATGGTTGGAAGAACTTACCGCTACCTGAAAGACCGTCCCTGGAAACCTTTTGGATATGGATTGACCTATGGGGAACTGCAAATAGTAAATGCCAATATAACTTTTGAAGCCTGCTCCGGATCGGATACCCCTTCTGCAAAGATCACCGTGTCCTGTCGGAACCCGGAATCTCATCCTCTTACTGACGTTCTACAGGTATACGTACATGTGGACAATTCCGTAAATGAAGTGCCTAATCACAAGCTTGCTGCATTCGAACGGATTCATCTGGCTTCCGGTGAAGAGAAAACATATGAGCTCATGATTCCCACTTCCGCTTTTACTACGGTGAACGATCTTGGACAGTGGGTAGCCGATGCATCCTCCGCTACTGTTTACCTTGGCTTTTCCCAACCGGAGATTACCGAAAGTCATAGGAAATCTTATCCTGACAAACGCGGGAACATCTTCCATATCTCCTGGTAGCAGTTATAGAAAAGTCCCCTTCCGAATAACGGAAAGGGGACTTTTCCAATATCACAATTCTACTTTTTCCTTTTTTGCAGAAGATTTCTGTATGGCATCAATCAGCCGGATACTCATCATGGCATCTTTTACATGGATATACTGATCCGTTCCTTTTTCAATGGCATCATAAAATTCCCGGATTACTTTTCTATGACTGACACCATAGTAAAAATGACTGCCCGGCAATACCTCATCTTCACATAACAATGTTGTATCACCGTTTGTGTCCACACAATACAATTTATTGTCTGTCATTCTGAGTTCTGCTTTTTCGAGAAAAACACTTAATTTTACACTTTCATCTTTGCTATTGGCATTGGTAGCCAGAAAAAATCCTCTTGCAGAGTTCTCGAAATATAAATTCACCGCAGCAGTATCCTCTACCTCAATGTCATAATCCAACAGCTGGGATGTCTGTGCTTTCAGGGCTACAATGTTGCCACACAGATAATACAGCAAATCCAGTGTATGCACTGCCTGATTAATAAGGCAGCCTCCACCGGCGGTTGCCCATTTCCCTCTCCATGGAGTCTCTCTATAATATTCTTTTGGACGTGACCACAGTACCAATGCCCTGCATCCTGTGATTTCTCCATATTCTTTGCTCTGTATCAGCTTTTTCAGTACTTCCGTTGTCCGGTTTCTCCGGTTCTGAAGACAGATTCCAATAGGGATTCCCGGATGCTGTCTCTCACATTCCGCAAGTTTTTCTGCATCTTCGCAGTTTAATCCCACCGGTTTTTCACAGAATACCGGTATTCCGTATTCTGCAATTTCACAGGCAACAGGCACATGCAGATAATGAGGCAGACAGATATGTACACAGTCCGGTTTTTCCTGCCGGATCATCTCATGATAATCCTGATAAAACGGAATTCCTTCCGATACTTTACTGTGCTTTTCCTCGTCAATATCACAAACCGCACACAACCTTGCCTGTGGAATGCTTCTTATGGCATCCAGGTGTGTACCACTCACTGTACCAAGTCCGATCACTGCCACTCTGATCATTTTTGCTTCCTCTATTATCTTCTATTCTCTTACCGGAAATTTTCCCTCTGCTGCAATCCGTTTATTCAATTCTTCCGCAAACAGTTCCGGATCTACAGGATTATTTACTTCCTTTCCCAGCCAGCTGGAAAGTTGACTGGCATTCGCCAGATTTACCCCATTAATTCCATCGCTTCCGGGAGCCAGTAACGGTTCACCATACAAAATATGACGGGCAAAATTTTCAATTACAGTCATATGCTGGTAGCCCCACTTATCCTCATTGTCAAAGCTTTCTGTAGTAAATAATCCACCACCACCATTGCTGGACAGAAGATTTGCAACCTCCATCATACTCATGGTACGGTTCAGTTCCTCTTCCGGCTTTACCAGTTTATATACTGTAGCGTGGGAACTGTTCTCCACTACAATTTTGCCGCCATCCATATCAATTTCCAACCGGTCCGTGCCACAGGCATCATGCGTGCAGGTAACAAAGGTTCCGGTTGCTCCATTGGCATACTCGGTAATCATGGTAACATCATTTTCCACCGCAATATTCCGATGCGCACCATTGATATTTTTGGAATATACCTTCGTTGGGATTCCACAGATCCACTGCCATAGATCCAACTGATGAGGTGCCTGATTGACCAGTACTCCTCCGCCTTCTCCACCCCAGGTAGCCCGCCATGCACTCTGTTTATAGTAGCTGTCCGGTCTCCACCATGTATTGATGATCCAACTGGTCCGGCGGATTTCTCCCAATTCTCCTGAATCTACAATTTCCTTAATCTTCTGATATAACTTATTGGTACGTTGATTGAACATAATGCCGAAAGCAACCTCCGGATGCTCATTTGCACACCGGTTCATTGCATTTACATCCTTAGCCCGAATCCCGGCCGGTTTCTCTACCAGCACGTTCATACCATGTTCCATGCAGTAGATGGCTATTTCATGATGAAGATAATGAGGCACTGTTGTGATTACAGCATCCACGTCTCCGGAAGCCACCATTTTCTTCCAATCCTTGTAAAAAGGATACTGCGGATACTTCTCTCTACACATTTTTTCTCTTTCTGGGTCGACATCGCACAGTGCTCCCAATTCACAATCCGGCATACTCTCTGTAGCCGGCATTCCGGGTGCTGCACTTCCTGTCAGAAAGGACGCATAGTTATTTCCCTGTCCACCTACCCCAATAATTCCAAAGCGGATTTTCTTCTTTTCCATTTTCACAACCATACCTTTCTACAGTCTACATATTTGGAGATATGAGCAATTGCTGCAATCTGCCATATGCACTTTTATAGGCTGCAATCTCGTCTGTAAAACGTTTTTCGCTCTTTCCCTGTTCCAGCCTGTCAAATCCCACAAAGTTGGAGAGGTGCGGTTCCAGGCTCAGGTATCCATGATAACCGTCTGTATCAAGCTTTTGGAGCAGTTCTTTTACATTTCCGTCACCATCTCCGGCAAGTACAACCTCTCCATCTGCCTGTCTGGCATCTTTTACATGAACATATTCGATATATGGGTGAAGCATTTCATAGGCCTTCAGAGTGTCCTGCCCACACTGTACAAAATTGGCGAAATCAAACACTGCCTTGTAATTATCTCCATAAAAATGTTCCATCAGGTTCTTACATCTTACGGCAATGTCCCCATAAATTCCTTTTTCGTTTTCATGTAGCAGCGTAATATTCTTTTTGGCTGCATGCTCTATCATCTGTTCTGTCCGCCTAAACACTTCCGCCTCATAATCCGCAGCTTTTCTCTCCGGGATATAGAAGCTGAACATTCGGATATATGGAGTTTCAAAAAGCTGTGCCAGTTCCAGAGTATGATCCAGAAGACTCAGATGCGGCGCAAAATCATCACAAATATTGATTTTTCCAATAGGTGATCCTATTGAGGATACTCTGATACCCGCTGTCGTCAGCTTATCATATACTGCTTCTGCCTGTTTGATTGTCAGATCAGACACATTAGTACCGTCAGCATTTCTCAGTTCAATGTATTTCTGCCCGATTTCCTGTAATACATCTATCTGCTTATCTATATTTTGATCTATTTCATCGGAAAATCCTGATATTTTACATTCTTTTAACATATGACTTGCCCTTTCTGTTTATCCCTTCAATCCGGTGGAGGCAATTCCTTCTACCAGATACTTTTGGAAAGTAATGAAAAGTACAAAAATAGGTATGATAGACAATGTTGCCATGGCAAACATTGCTCCGTAATCAGAGGACGCTCCCGGGTCACTGAACAGTTTCAGAGCCAGGGCTGCCGGATATCTCACCGGCTGATCAATATATAACAGGGCCGACATAAAATCATCCCATCTCCACATAAAGGAGAAAATCGTCGTTGTAATCATGGCAGGTACCATTAACGGAAAAATAATCCTTCTGAAAATGCCATAATAGGAACAGCCATCAATTTTAGCTGCTTCATCCAGTTCTCTGGGGATTCCCTGTATAAAATTCATCATAAGATATACGAAAAATCCCTGGGTTGCGAACCAGTAAGGAATGATCAACGGCTTATATCCTCCGACCCATCCCAGCTTCTGGTACCACAGATACTGCGGAACCATCAGGATCTGACCGGGAATCATCATGGATGCCAGCATTGCCGTAAAAAGAATCTTTTTCCCCTTAAACCGGCATCTTGCAAATGCATATGCCACACAGGCAGAAGATAAAACAGTTCCAATCGTAGCCGTTACGGAAATAAACAATGAGTTCCCGAAAAATTTGGCAAACGATACTCCTGCAAATCCTTTCCAGCCGTTTATATAATTTTCCAGCGTAAAATGGCTGGGAATCAATTGCTCTGCCGTCGTAAAAATAGTATTGGATGGCTTGAAAGAACTCATTACCATCCATATTAACGGGTAAATCATCAATAATCCACCCATACAGACCAGTACATGGTAAATAATCGTTGAAATAGTTTTCTTTGTCTTCATAATTTTCACCCTTAGTTTTCTTCAAATACCCAGAATTTCTTGGTTACAAATAATACCGCAGTAACTATACCGATCATGACAAGCATGGTCCATGCCATCGCCGAAGCGTAACCTGCCTTATTGAACATAAAGGATTGTTTGTACATATACACTGCATAAAAGAGTGTGGTATTCATCGGTTTGCCGTCTGTAATGATCAGGCTCTGGGTAAATGCCAGAAATCCGTTGATCATCTGCATGACCAGATTGAAGAAAATCGTGGGTGTCAGCAGGGGAAGGGTAATGCTGAAGAATCTTTTCCCCCAGCTGGCTCCGTCCACAGATGCCGCCTCATATAAGGTTACAGGAATCTGTTTTAATGCTGACAGGAAGATCAGCATTGAGGATCCGAACTGCCAAATGGCCAAAATGATCAGTGTCCACATAGCTGTATGCTTATTGCCCAGCCAGGAAAAGCTGCAGTCAATTCCTATAATCTGCAACAGACGGTTGACAACACCGTCTGTCGCAAACATTCTTTTCCATAAAATGGCAACTGCCACAGATCCGCCAATGATGGAAGGGAGATAGTATGCCGCTCTGTAAAATCCTGTTGCTTTTGTCGTCCTGAAGAGGATCAATGCCACGATCAGTGCAAAGACCAGTCTCAGAGGAACAGACACCAGTGCAAAATACACAGTCGCTCTTAATGATTTCAGAAATATCTCATCTTTAGTCCACATGGTGATATAATTCTTCAGTCCCACAAAATTTGGTGCGGACAAAATGTCGTAATCACACAAAGAATAATAGAAAGACATCAGCATCGGAACGATCATAAATACAGTAAATCCAATAATGAACGGCAAACTCATTATGACACCGGCAGTACTTTCTTTGTAGAAATTTTTGTGGAATCTGTTCATAATTCTCCCAACCTTCCTTTCATAAAAATTAATTATTTGCCGCTTTCTTAGCTGCTTCATTGAAAATCTCTGTTGCTTTGGTAAAGTACTGCTCTGCTGCATCTTCCGGAGTAATTTCGCCATACTGAACCTGCTCATCAAGACCTCTTAACATATCCAGCTGCTCAGTATATCCATCCTCAGTAGGTGCGCCGATGGGGGAACAGTTCGGAGTAACCACATCATTTACATAAACCGTTGCCTTCTGATCCTGTTCTCCCAGCTTCGGCATGATCGTTTTGGAGATTTCCTGATTTGAAGGAATTCCTCTGTCAGCCAGCATAATGTCATAGAAATCCTGTGAATTGATCAGGAAGTTTAAAAATGCCACTGCTTCATCAGGGTTCGCCGTATTGGCGCTAATGGAAAACAGCATACTGGGTTTCAGATAATTGGACTTCTTTGGATCAGAGGTAGGGATGGTAGTAATACCAATTTCCACGCCCTCAGGTGCAGCATTCTGATATGCACCAAGGGTGTTTGAACCATTGGATTTGCACCATGCCATAGTTTCAGGGCTGGAACCATATACCATGGGATCCTGTTCTAACGCTGTATTCTGTCCGGAGATATCGGGAGGCAGCTGCCATCCTTCATCAATTCCCTGCTTTTCTACCTGGAAATACGGAAGATAATCTGCTGCGCTGCTGCCGCCAAGCTGCTGTCCTTTTACAAAGATATCATTCGCTCTTGCGAAAGGCTCCATATAGTTGGAGTAAGTATCAATCAGGTTTGCACGATAACCGGTCTTTTCCGTTACCTCTTTCGCTACTTCAATGAACTCATCCAATGTCATGTTATCTTTAATAGTAATTCCAGCCTCATCCAGTACCGTCTTATTGTAGAACATAGCCATAGCATTCACACCGGCTGCGATTCCGTAGGTACCGTCACCGATTTTGCCCATCTGCAGAACCGTATCATCAATATTAGATACATCCAGTGCCCCACTCTCGATATACGGCGTCAGATCCAATAACTGTTCCTTATCGGAATACTGTTTAATATAGGAATAATCCATCTGTACTACATCGGGAAGCTTCTGTCCTGCCGCGGAAGTAGCCAGCTTATCCCAGTAATCTGCCCAGGAGAAAAACTGTGTGTTTACTTTTACATCCGGGTTCTGCTCATTATAAAGATCTACACCCTTCTGTGTATTCTCATTTCTTACCTGATTTCCCCACCATGCGAATCCGATTTCCGTTGTACCGGCTGCGCTCTGTGTCTGTGTTGTGGATGCCGCCGCTGAATCCGATACCGGCTGCGTATTTGTATTATCCGCTGTACTTCCACATGCGCAAAGTGCCATTGTCAGTACGGCTGCCATCACACCACTGGTTCCCTTTAAAAATCTTCTGCTCATACCTTAACCTCCTAATATTTGTCTGTAGTGTCCCGCACTACTTATTGGGTATGATTCCATTATAAAAAAAATATCGTTTTACAGAATTCACAAAATCCACTTCTTTTACACAAAAGTCATGTTTATTTGGTAAAAACGTGTGGTTTGGTAAAAAAATGACTAGTTTTTCCTCTTATTGAATCCACTTTTTTCATCTGCTATACTGAAATAGTAGTTGTCTATATTATCGGGAGGGCTGCATATGAAGAATATAGCTTCTTTAAAATTGTTATCCCTGAAAAAAAAATTTGAACTGATTATATTGTTTTGTCTCTGTCTGATCACCTCCGTAAGTTTTCTATGCTTTCATTTTCTTTCCAAGGCATATGAAAAAAGTCTCTATTATTCCGTATCAAATACCTTGTCCTATTCTGCGGATAATATGATTCTTAAAACGAATAATATAGAAGCACTGAGTGAACTGATTCTCGGAGACAGTAACGTTCAAAGCAGTCTGAGTGCTTTGCGCGCCAAGAATCCTCCTTCACGTCAGGAACAGAAAGCTCTGTTTGAAACTCTGTACCGTTCCCTAAATAATTGTCTGTTCGGCTATAACGGTAACAGCAACATCACCAATATCACCATCCAGATTACAGACAAGCTGTGTGTAAACACCTCTACCAAGTCATACTCTCTCCTTCCGGACAACATCATTACCGGTTTGTCTGAAAAGGCAAAAGCTGCTGATGGTGCTTCAGTCTGGGTGACAGATTATGCTGACTCTTACGGTGTTTTTCTGGTAAAGGAGCTCAAAAAAACCTATGCTCTCTCCCTGGAACCTATTGGCATTCTGATTATGCAGATAAATATGGAGGATCTGACGGAGCAGGATTCACCCTATTTAAATTCCGATAACAGCAGTTATATACTTACCGACGGTTCCCATATCCTATATCAGAACGGTTCCTTTTCTGAAAAAATGGCAGAAGCTTTAAATCAATTATCCGGGGGATATCAGATCGTCACCATTGACCACAGAAAAATATTTGCGGTCAAGCAGAAAATCTACGGTGTCGGTTGGAATTGTTACAGCCTCGTTCCTTATAATAGTATTTTTCAGGCCAACCAGTTTGCAAAGTATATATGTATCATTGTTTTCTCCATCTGCTTGATCATCACTTTTTTATTGGGATCGCGTCTGATGTCCACACAGATTTATTATATTGAAATACTTGCGCAGAAAATGAAATGCTTCGGCAAAGGAGAATATCACCCATCTGATTTTCCCATTAATGCCAGTAAACGCACAGATGAGTTGGGACTGTTGCATCGCTCTTTTGATTCCATGGTAGAGAAAATCAACAAGCTCATTTTCGACAATTATACAAATGAAATTCTTAAACGTGACGCACAGATCAAGGCAATGGAGAACCAGATCAACCCACACTTTTTATATAATACACTGGATACCATCAACTGGCGTGCAAAAGCCATCGGTGCCGATGATATTATGAAAATTTCTCAGTCTCTTGGCAGCCTGTTGCGCATTACTCTTAAGAATCCTAATACCGCAGAGCCTTATACCGTAGCCACCGAGGTAGATGTATTAAACTGCTATATTACTATTCAAAAGCAACGCTATGGAAAACGCCTGGATTTTGAGATCAATATACCTGAAATTTACCTGAGTTATGAAATACCCAAGCTGCTTCTCCAACCTTTGCTGGAAAATGCCATTTACTACGGATTGGAAGAAAACCCGGATATCTGTCATATCTCCATTACTGCCGGACAAGATGACAAATATCTTGTCTTCCGAGTGCAGAATACAGGCTCCTCTTTTGAAGAGGATCTGTTAAGTAAACTGGCTGACAATATCATTTTACCTCATGGAAATGGTGTTGGTCTGTTAAATATTGACCACAGAGTCAAGCTGACTTATGGCAATGCTTATGGTTTGAAATTATATAACAGACAAGATTTCGAGACTAATGAAGAATATGCCATTGCAGAACTTTATCTGCCACTGAATTAATTAGGAGGATTTTATGTTTAAAGCATTGATCGTAGATGATGAAGAAACCATCTGTAACTCCATTGCTGCATCTATTGACTGGGCTGCTTTTGGTATCAAGCTTTTAGGTACCTGTCCCGACGGTGTGGAAGCCTATCATACTATTCTGGATGAATGCCCTGACATTGTCCTTACAGATATCCGTATGCCCGGTATATCCGGTCTGGACCTTGTCGAACGGATCAGTAGAACGGATCTTCCTGTTCATTTTATCATTTTGTCAGGATACGGAGAATTTGAATATGCCAAACGTGCTATGAAATGCGGTGTAAAGCATTATCTGCTCAAACCCTGTGACACTGCCCAGATTGAAGCCTGTCTGACCGATATCCTTGCTGAATGCCAGCATGATATTTCTCTCAATGCAAATTTTTCCAATCAGAAAGCCTACCGGTTATGGCATACCCTGTTGCAGAATATGATCAGTGATGGCTGTTCTTTGCCGGAGTTGACCCCTGATTTCTTCCATCGTTTCGAACAGTATATCAATCTCTACGATACTCCGTATCAATTATGCTATCTGTTCTTCCTGGAACCGGGCAACCGTGATCTGGCAGCTACAATCATCCATCGTTTTTTCCGGAATGCTGCTCCTAACCTTGCTGTGGAAAAAATTTATGCTGCAAATACACTGATTCTGTATTTCCCCGACTTTTCCTCAGATTACGGGCAGATTGACTCCTTTTTGGGCACCCTTTCCATCCCCGGTCAGACAGTTGAACTGGAATACCAGCGGGTTTCCTTTGCGGATCTCCAGTCTCTTTTGAGTACCCTGATTGGTAAGCTACGTAGATATGACGAATACTTCTACTATTGTGACAACATGTGGAAAACAAATTATAATTATATGAATCTTTCTTCCACATGCAACCACATTATTTCTCTGTTACCCCAAGCTTCCTGCACGGAAAAATCCGACTTATTGTCACAATACAGAGAGCAGTTATGCAGTATTACAAACACACAGTTTTTACTTCAGATTGCAGATACTTCCCTGATTCAGTTAAGTTCTGTTCTACCCGGCTGCTCCATGGATGAAATTTTCGGTTTTATGGCTGCCCTGCATCAATCCTCACAGCCCTATGAGATTGTAGATTCTGTCCTCACAAAGTTGACCGACCTGCTGGATACTCCTGTCCAGGGCAATGAGGAGCATAGTGCTTTTATAGAAAAAACTATCCTCTACCTGCATCAGCATCTCAGTGATCCCAATATCACATTGAAATGGATTTCCGAGAATCATCTGTACATGAATGTCAACTATGTAAGCCGTTGTTTTTATAAAGAAACCGGACAGAAATTTTCCTCGTATCTGATGAGCCTTCGTATGGAACGGGCTAAAATAATGTTTAACGATAATCCTTCCATCTCTGTCCAGGAGGTGGCAGAGCAGGTAGGCTGTGGCAATAATCCTTACTACTTTAATCGTATCTTCAAAAAATGTACCGGATTATCTCCCAGTATGTATCTTAAAAAGATTCAAAATTGACAGTCTGTCCCGAATTTTATACAATAGAATCAGTTAAAGGAGAATCTTGATTATGAAAAGATTATCGATTACGCAACTGATTCCTGGAATGATCGTGGCAGAAGATGTATACGATCTGGATCATGAACTTTTAGCAGCAAAGGGTACCGTTCTCACCGACAGACTGATCACCAAGCTGGATCTCTATGGTATTCTTACGATTTTTACCGAAGATGCGGTCCCGGCCGCACAATCTTCCGATACTGCTCCCGATCCGGACAATTCAGGGGCCTCTTATTCCGAACGGATCAAAAGTTCCCCGGAATTCCAGCTTTTTAAAGAAGATTTTGAAAAGGAAGTAGATCTTTTCCGGGAAAGCATGAATATGGTGATCCAGAAAAATACAACCCTGGACGTTAAAACATTATTGAAAAATACGCTGTCCATTGTATCAAATCATTCCGGAAGCATCCGTATCCTGGACATGCTTCAGAACATGCGCGAATATGACGATTCCACCTATACCCACAGTCTGAATGTGGCACTGATCTGCAACATTATGGCCGGATGGCTGAAGCTTTCCCCTGAGGAGATCGAGCTTGCCACCGCCTGTGGACTATTCCATGACATAGGTAAAATGTTGATTCCTTATTCCATCATTGCCAAACCGGGAAAATTGTCCGACGAAGAATTTGCAACGATCAAAACGCATCCTTCCCTGGGCTATCAGCTGCTGTTGTCCCAGGATGTGGACGATCATGTCAAAAACGCTGCACTGATGCACCACGAGCGTAGTGATGGCACTGGATATCCTCTGAAATTAAAAGGCAATCAGATTGACCCTTACGCACGGATCGTTGCCATTGCCGATGTTTATGATGCCATGACGGCTGCCCGCTGTTACCGTGGACCCTTGTGTCCTTTCCGGGTCATTGAAATGTTTGAGGCAGAAGGCTTTCAAAAATACGATGTCTCCATTCTGCTGCCTTTCCTGAAAAACGTGGTAAATTCCTGTCTGCAGAACCGTTGTCTGTTAAGCGATGGGCGAAAGGGTACCATCATCTATATCAATAAAGAAAAACTTTCCCGTCCTATCGTTCAATGTGGGGAAGCATATGTAAATCTGGCAGATCTGCCGGATTTAGAGATTGTCCGCCTGCTTTAATTTTTTCAGACAGCATCGGTACAAGATATTGGACTGCATTGTGTTGTAGATGTCGCATGCAGCCTTTCTTTCCATAAAAAACAGCATCTACAGAATGGAGTTACCTATGTCAGACAAGATGCCTTTGCATTATTATGTCAATATGCCTGGAAATACGCTTCCGGGCGCTTCTTTTACCACCATCGGCGAGGCGCTGGCTTCTCTGCCGGAATTTCCGGCTTCAGAGTGTGAAAAGCAATTCCCGGCTCCCGTTTCTGATCTGCCCCCTGTGATCGTGCATATTGGAGAAGGTATTTATCGGGAAAAATTAGTCATCACCAGACCAAATATCACCTTCGAAGGGGCAGCTGTTGACAAAACTATTCTTGTCTATGGAGACGCTGCTTTTGATACTATGCCTGAAGGAGATAAACGCGGCACGTTCCGCACAGCTTCTGTACGGATCGATACTCATGATTTTACGGCAAAACATCTGACGTTCCAGAATGATTCCGGCTATGGTCATACTGTAGGGCAGGCTCTGGCAGTCTATGTAGACGGCGACCGCAATGCCTTTTACGATTGTCGTTTTCTGGGAAGTCAGGATACCATCTTCGATGCACCACTGCCGTTAAAAGAAGCTCAGCCCGGCGGCTTCAAGGGCCCCGGAGAATCCAGACCAAGGACTATGGGACGCCATTATTATGAAAATTGTTTTATTCAGGGGGATGTGGATTTTATCTTCGGAAGTGGCATTGCCTGGTTTGAGCATTGCACTGTTTTCTCCAAGCTTCCCGGGGACCGGGTTCCACCGGAAAGCCCGAAATCGGAAGTCATCTACGGCTATGTGACTGCCGCATCCACCCCGAAGGAAGAGCCTTACGGTTATGTGTTCCATGAATGCAGACTGGAAAGCGACTGTCCTCCTCACTCCATCTATCTGGGACGTCCCTGGAGAGAATGGGCAAAGACAGTGTTCCTGCACTGTGAACTGGGTGAGCATATCCATCCGGCAGGCTGGCAGGACTGGAACAAGCCCCACGGCCATTTCTACTACGGAGAATATGACTCCTTCGGTCCCGGGGCTTCTCCCGACACACGTGCTGATTTTTCCCATCAGCTGACGGAGGAAGAAGCCGCTGAGTACACCGTGGAGCGAGTGATGAAGGGATGGAAGCCACAGAAAATTTGAATCTTTTGTTTGAATGTTTACTATTTGAGTTTACTGCTTTGATTCACAACTCATAAAAGGCATGCTTACCGCAAGGAGTTCTGACACTATGTATCGAGAAGAGTTATCTCACCAGCTGGCGCTGGATTACTGCTGTACTCCGGAAGAAGTGACAGACTCCGGAAATCATTTTACCATCTACAGTCCCCGGGAAGGCCGACGGCGTTTTCAGGAGGGGGCGGTCTGTGGCTTGAAAATTGCTGTCGTCAATGGGAAATTATTATTTACCGGTTCCGAAGAAATTGTTGCAGAATGTAGAAAGCGTTATGACAATGTAACCGGTGAATGGTTCTTCGATGCGAAAAGACTTCGGGAAATAGAAGAACTGCTGTTGCCGTTCCACCTCCGTGTTGCGCAGGCGCATCCTTTTTTTCTGCCGGAAGCCGATGTCATGCCTTCCTCTGGCATTCCTTTGCCAGATGCGTCTGATGCTCTCGCCTTCGATTTGATTCGGTATGACCAAAATGCCATTCTGCAGTTCCGGGAAGACAACCGCTTTGATGAGGCATTTGCCTTCGATCCCTATGCCCCGGATGTTCTGGGGATTGCCGCAGCAAAAGACGGAAAGATCCTTGGCATGGCCGGTGCCAGTGCCGACAGTCCTCTGTTCTGGCAGATTGGTATCAATGTGGATTCCCATGCTGTCGGAATGCATGTGGGTTCTACTCTGGTAAG
>CAKSAM010000019.1 GCA_934436245.1 uncultured Acetatifactor sp. | reverse complement strand
CTGCTGGTCAGCAAAAAGCATGTCCACTATGTATAGGAAAGGAGGTCTTTGTGATGTCTGATGTTACATCTGATTATAAAAAACAAGAGAAACGCACCCGAATCCGCGGCAATATCCGCAATGGGATCGTCTACTTTTTTCTGTGTCTGTGGGCGCTGATCGTACTGTTCCCTTTTTACTGGATGGTACTGACCTCCGTAAAAAGCTACGGTTCCTATAATGCGGAATATATTCCGAAGTTTTTCACCCTGTCTCCCACTCTGCAGAACTACGTGGATGCTTTTACCACCGTTTCTCTGGGAAGATACCTGTGGAACACTTTGTTCTTCACCGTGGTCACCACTGCCATCATGCTGGTGGTCATCACCCTGGCAGCCTTTGCGTTTGCAAGGTTGAACTTTGCCGGAAAAGATCTGATCTTTACGTTATTTTTATCCCTGATGATGATTCCCAACGAGCTGGTGGTCATTACGAATTTCACCACCATCACGAATCTGGATCTGCGCAATACCTTCACCGGTCTGATCCTACCCTCCGTGACCAGCGTATTTTATATCTATCTGCTGCGGGAGAATTTCGCACAGATTCCGGACGAGCTGTATTATGCCGCCAAGGTGGACGGGACTTCCGATCTGCGGTATCTGCGCAAGGTCATGGTGCCCATCTGCAAGCCCACGCTGATCACCATCGTGATCCTGAAGGTTATTGAATGCTGGAACTCCTATGTGTGGCCCAGACTGATCACCGATGATCCGGATTACTATCTGGTATCCAACGGTATCCAGGAAATCCGTGAGAATGGTTTCGGCAGAGAGAACATCCCCGCCATGATGGCTGCGGTGGTCGTGATCTCCGTTCCTCTGGTGGTGTTGTTCCTCGTATTCCGTAAAAAAGTCATGGCAGGCGTTGCCAGAGGAGGTACCAAAGGATGAGTCGATTTAGCAAAAAGCTGGCACTCTTATGTGCCCTGGGTGGGCTGTCCCTGTCTCTGACCGGCTGCCACGGCTCCAAGGGGCTGCCGGAATTCACTGTTCCGGAGGAATTCGATACTTCCAGGAACTATGAGATCACCTTCTGGGCGAAAAACGATACCAACAAGACCCAGACGGAAATCTACAAAAAAGCCATTGCAGATTTTGAAGCCTTGTATCCCAATATCACGGTGAACCTGAATCTATACACGGATTACGGCAAAATTTACAACGATGTCATTACCAATATTTCCACCAATACGACACCCAATGTCTGCATCACCTACCCGGATCACATTGCCACCTACCTCACCGGACAGAATACTGTAGTTCCTCTGGATGACCTGTTTGCCGATGAAAAATACGGTCTGGGCGGCAGCGAACTCGCTTATGACGGTCCTGCCAGAGAAGAAGTCATTCCTCAGTTTTTGAATGAATGCTCCATCGACGGTCACTACTATGCCGTACCTTACATGCGTTCCACCGAGGCCTGCTACGTGAATAAGACCTACGTGGAAAATCTTGGATATACTCTGCCGGATGTGCTGACCTGGGATTTCATCTGGGAGGTATCCGAGGCTGCCACCGCTCAAAATGCGGACGGCACCTATGTAGTCAACGGGCAGAATGTACTGATCCCGTTTATCTACAAGTCCACCGACAACATGATGATCCAGATGTTAAAGCAAAAGAACGCAGGATATTCCACAGCTGACGGCAGCATTGAACTTTTCAACGATACCACCACAGATCTCCTGTATGGTATTGCCGGACATGTAAAAAGCGGTGCCTTTTCCACCTTCAAGATCTCCGGTTATCCTGCAAACTTCCTGAATGCCGGGCAATGTATTTTCGCCATTGATTCCACCGCCGGAGCCACCTGGATGGGTACGGACGCTCCGCTGTCGGATATCAGCGAGGACTCTCTGGTGCAGTTTGAGACCGCCGTGCGGATGATTCCCCAGTTTGACCCGGAGCATCCCGAAATGATCTCCCAGGGTCCTTCCGTCTGCGTTTTCAATAAATCAGACTCTCAGGAAGTACTGGCATCCTGGCTGTTTGCCCAGTATCTGCTCACCAACGATGTGCAGATCGCTTATTCCGAGACAGAAGGTTATGTACCCGTAACCTCTAAGGCACAGAACTCCGCAGAGTATCAGGAGTATCTGTCCGAATGCGGTGCAGATAACGGTACGCATTATGCGGTGAAAATTGAAGCTTCCAAACTGTTGCTTGACAACGTAGACAGCACCTTCGTTACACCGGTCTTCAACGGTTCCGCATCCTTACGTGATGCTTCCGGGCAGTTGATTGAAAACGTGGCGAAGTCCACCCGCAGAAAAGAGACTGTGGATGATACCTATATTCAGAAATTATACAGTGATGTAGAAAGCCTGTACCGTCTCGGTCAGGGAAGTGATGCCTCCTTCGGCAAAAAGGAACTGGGTGCCATGCCCCGGGCTTCCGTGATCCTGTTAAGCACACTTGCAGTTACCTGGGTTCTGATCCTGCTGTATGTCGGACGGGAATATGTAAAGAATAAGAAGAAGTAATTTTTCAGCCCCATTCGTAAGATAATATCTGATGGTATTTTCCTGCGGATGGGGCCTCTTTTTGCAAAAAGCCTTGATTTATCTTGTGTTTCAGGTATAATGGAACTGTTCGGTGTCTGAACGCACCGGCTAAATTGAGGAGATGTCTGTGTATCTGCACAGACCCATATGCGCCACAAAGCGCAGGAATGGAGGATTATTATGAAAAAGAAGACACTTGCATTAACCATGGCTATGGCTCTGGTTCTGTCTCTCGCAGCATGCGGAAACAGCAATTCAGACGTTGCCGCTGAATCTACCGCTGCTGCCACCACCGAGGCCGCTGCTACCGAAGCTGCTACTACTGAGGCCGCTACTACAGAAGCTTCTACCGAGGCTACTGAAGCTGTTGCTGATGAGAAATCCGAAGGTGTTATGACCTACGAAGAGTACATGGCTGCTGATCTCGATTCCGAAGTTGTGATCGAGACTTATGTTCAGGCAAAACAGTCCTGGTGGGAAGACAAGGCTACCCTGTACACCCAGGATCAGGACGGCGCTTACTTCATTTATAATGCCGCATGTTCCGAAGAGGATTATGCTAAGCTGGTACCCGGTACCAAGATCAAAGTAACCGGTTATAAGACCGCGTGGTCCGGCGAAGTAGAGATCGATGCAGGTGCTACCTTCGAGATCGAAGAGGGCAGCTACATTGCTCCCATTACCGATGTGACCGATCTGTTAGGTACCGATGATCTGATCAACTATCAGAACCAGTTCGTAGCTTTCAAGGGTATGACTGTAGAAGCCAGCCAGGATGCCACCGGCAATGACGTTGCTTTCCTGTACAACTATGATGGTTCCGGTGAAGACGGTAATGACCTGTACTTCAAGGTTTCCCTGAACGATCAGACCTATACCTTCACCGTTGAGTCTTATCTGTGCGACAACACCACCGATGTTTACAACACTGTAAAGAACTTAAAGGTCGGTGACACTGTTGATATGGAAGGCTTCCTGTACTGGTACGAAGGTGTGAACCCTCACATCACTTCCGTAACTGTGAAGTAATTTCATCTGGTGAAAATCTTATTAAAATAAAGGAGTTGTCCTCGTTATGAGGGCAGCTCTTTTTTTACTCTGTCTGTCTACTGCATTCTTTTATACTTTGGCGTTTTCATACATTGTCCATGCTTCACTTCCGGTTCCGGGACTTCCGCCTGCTGCAAAAGCAAATTCCAATACTTCCTCTTCCTGCTGTATGGCATCGTAATACACCAAAACCTCCGGCATCGAAATCATCTCTGTCATGTGCTACAATCCTTATCTTCTGCTCTCCCACCATTGTTTTGCAATCCGGAAGCCCTCCATAGGGACGCAGAACCGCTGGTCTCTGGGAGGTTGCAATGCGGTGTCCAGTTCCTCCATATCGAACCACTCCACGCACTCCACTTCCTCTTTTTGCAGGGTAAGCTTTTTAGCATCTACAGGCTTGGTGTACATGTAGACGAACGCCACTTCATTATCCCGGAACATTTTTCCATAGAATTCTTTTTCGTATTGAATGTTGAAGCATCCGGCGAAATGCAGATCCTCCTTTGATGCCCGGATTCCCAGTTCTTCGTGAAGTTCCCGGATTGCGGACTCTTCCGGCTCATCCCCTGCCTGAATGTGTCCGGCGGAAGAGGTATCGAACCGTCCAGGGAAGCTGTCCTTTTCCACGGAGCGCTTCTGCAATAACAGTTGGGCTTTTCCGTCCTGTTCCCTCACGATCCAGATATGGGCTGTTCTATGGCGGATGCCCTTTTCATGCGCCTGTGTGCGTTCTATGGTCTCTCCTGTGGGAATGCCTTTTTCATCTACGATGTCAAATATTTCCATGCCTACAATCTCCTTCGTAATTCTTCCAGACTCTCTTCAATATTGGCAACATCTACAAAAAATACAGATACTGTCAGTTCCCCGTCCGATCCATAACTTTTAAATACAATATCCTTCTTCATCATCTTCATTTCTTCCGTCAATGGATATAGAAGCCATATATCATGGGTTTCATATTTTTTCCCATAGGCAAACATCTGGTACATATCTGCCTGGGAGATTCCATAGTTAATTTCACGATTGGTGTTTAAACGTTTCCACTTCGTATCCATGATGATCCTGCTGCCATCCGGTCTCGTAACGACAATATCCGGTCGAAGCTCAAATATTTCACGATACTCTTCCCGAAACAAATGATACCTTCTGTCCTGTGCTGTCATGTTCCATCCGTGTTCCTCAAGCATTCTCTCCATATTTTGTGCAACATAGGATTCATAGAGTTTCTCCATGGGAAACAATATTGTTCTTGCCCTGACGTCTCCGGCGAACACTGAAAAGCTTTTGTTTTTCAGAAATATTTTTGACCATACCATAATATCCCGATAATCTCTCGTATTTCTGTCACTTACCAGTTGTGAAAAGTCCCGGTCATAATTTGCAGAAGGTTCTACTAATTCAAAGTAAGGCAGCAACTGTCGAATTGCTTTTACATTTGCCGGTTCCCCCGATATTTTCTGTAATTTCAAAAGTGTCGATTTTATCAGTCTGTTTTCCGGCCGGTTCAGACTGAATTCATCGTAGGTGACATAAAATCTTTCCTGATGAGACAGATTCCTTTTGATCTGCCCACTGATCAATAATTTTCCCTTATAAAAATTCAAATTATCCTCTGTGGGAAGATACGCAGACTTCAGACCTCTTTTTGTCAACCCGGATACCTGCTGAATATACATTGTAATGAATATCTCATAAATATTCATGCTTTCCGTTCTTAAATCCGCCGGGTTAAAAATCTTTCCCGGGAAATCATGTAACTCCCTCAACATTTTAATAAAAATGCCGGTAGTAGACAATTCCGGATTTTCATCATTTTCGAAATATATTTTAGGCAGGATCTGTATCTGATATCCGCTTTCCAGTTGGACCATCCCTACATAATTTCTCGCCTGGATTACATTTCCCACGCCTTTTTTAGCATATGCTCTGAAAAAATCCAGTGTTTCAGACTCACTGTTTTCTTCCTCTCTGGAGTTCTGTCTTCTTATAAAATCATCAAATTCCTTAAAATATTGTTCCGGCAGATATTTCAGGTAACGGTCTTTTTTATATTCGGGATTGCAGGTAATAATATCAAACTCCTTTATCGTAAGCAGTCTTTCACTCATACAATCCTCTCTCTACTCTTCGTCTTCGGTATATGCCGTTATAGAAGAATTAAAAATCCCGATATAACTCTCAATCCATTGGAATGCCGGGTCATTTACCTCATATTGATTCGATTTTTCCAGCCGGCTTCCCCTCCGGAACAATTCAGACGGCAATATCTGCTGATTCCTTATAAATTGATATTTCTCTTCTTCCTTCCCGTTATCTCCGAGAACCAGCCGGATTTTTTCATAATCTTCATAAAAATACTCCTGCAGAAGAGGAATTACCGATTGTCGAAAAATCCCTGCCAGGGTATCCATATCCGGATTTGTTTTAAGTTTCATAAAAAAGGCATGTCCAATGGTATGCTCTCTGTCAAACAAAAATTCGATTCTCCGGTTCATAAGTTCCAGCATTTTTCCAATGTTAACCGTTTTATTTTCCTGTTCTATCGTCACATCATAGAGAAGCTCCGGCTGTGGCATTTTTTCCACAAACCGAAATCTTCTTCTCAGTGCGGTGTCCATCAGCGCAATGGATCTGTCCGCAGTATTCATGGTTCCCAGGATATAAACATTTGACGGTGCGCTGAACGCTTCCTTTGAATAGGGAAGAATGGCCGATGCCTGTTCCGGCATTCCCTGTCTTTTCGTATCTTCGATCAACGTGATCAACTCGCCGAAAATTTTAGAAATATTACCCCTGTTGATCTCATCAATAATAAACACGTATGGTTTCTTATTTTCCTCGATCCGTGTCCCCACAAGGTTGTGATTTTTCTTCATGGCAAGTGCCACCACATCGGCCACCGCCATTTGTGGAACTCTTGCACAGGTCATTCTATGTAACATTTTTCCGGCATTGATTGCCCTGATATCTTCATTGATTCCCGTTACCAGCCATGTAACGTTTCTGGTTGTCCTGTTTTCCTCTTCCTCCAGTTCAAAGGCCTCTTCACTGGTAACAACAGCAATCCCACAGATAACACTCCGGCTTCCATCTGTCGCAAGGATGAGGTCTCCTTTTTTCATATCATTGACAAACCCTGCTGCCCCATCGGAATCCATTCCCCAGTTAATGCGAATGCGGTTGTTCCGAAAACAGTCTTCCCTCACTTCCGGCCTTATGGTCACTTTCCAGATTACGGACTCTCTATTATAATCAAACTTATCTGTCTTTACTTCGACCCTGCCTGCCTCTTCACAAAACTTTTTGAATACTCCCGGCTCCACACGGTATCGCAGCTGACTGTCATCTCCGGCATCCGAAATGGTATTTCCCCCCTCCATTACCGGCCGGATTCCCTCTATAAATTCCTCATAGCCATAGGATTGATGAAATGTAGTAAAAGCAATTCTTCCTGCCAGCTTCAGTTCTTCGTAACGTGCCTTTACAGTATCATAGTCCTTTTTTTCTATTTCTTCTATGCTCTTTCCGTCACAGATTGCCACCGAATAGATCACTGAGTGATAGGTTTTTCCGGTTCCGGGCGGTCCATACAATATCATGTTGGGATGAAAATCTGCATTCACTGTGACATCATCAGCTTCTTCTGTAGCATCCTGTTTTAGGGAATGCTTTTCAAGGAATTGTTGCATTTTAGGGGAAAATTCCTCATCAACAAACTTTATCAGTTCATCGATGGCAATCTTCCCATGTTCCGTTGGCACTGAAATATTATTCCTCATCTCAGAGAATTCCGGTCTTTCTCTTTTCCCCGGAAATTCTCCGGTATATGAGATTCTTCTTTTGATATCTTCCGCCACCAGATACATGCAATTTTTATTCTGACTGTTGGAGTCGGCACAAGCATGCTGACTTACCAGGGCATTGGGAATTTCTTCCCCTGCAAGTTTTTGGGCTGCATTGACGATCTGCTGCTGGGAAAAACAAATATCCTCAAGCTTCCAGCTGCTGTTATTTTGGCAGGTATCATACGTCAAAATTGCAGCCCCGATCCACACACAATCAATTTTGGTCATTTTCTTCCCCTCACCGCCTTTTCTGTTCGCTGCCAAGATTTCCATAATAGTATCCATATTTTCATCAGAATATAAATAAACACGATGGGGCTGATACTGTGGTGCACCTTCATTCATAGTATGATTTCCGTGCTGTAGGCAATAGATCCTATGGGGATCTTTTTCTATAAAAGAAAGACACCACTGTTTGGGTTTACCGGCTGTATCGGTCTTTTCGCATACGTCCTCCGGCCATGGATAGCTTACAATTGCCTGAAAATCCGCATCCGTAGCATATAGTATACATCCGTTATTCCCCATGCTATGAATCGTTGTATTTTTCTCACCCAGCTGTATCATATTTGTGGTGCCTCTCAGTGGATAGTTCTCGATTTCCAGATCATTTAATTTTTGCTGAATTTCTGTTAATGAATACATTTATTTTCTGTCTCCTGTTCGTAACTTCTCAGATCAAGCACCATCAAGTCAAAATCAAAACTATCATCTGTTAATAGCTCTGACCTGCAATCGTATCAGGCACTGCACCAATGCTTCCACCCAAATGCTCCAGCGTATTCGCTATCAATATCCCCACGATACTACAGGCTTTATTCATAATCAAAGATGGTCTTGGACTGAATATATTCCCCGTATTTTGCCTTCCATTCCTGATGCGCTGCGGAAGCATCATACACAGACAGTGCCTCCGGTTCCATCTCCATCTCGATCATCAGATCATGACGATTCGGTCTCGGCGTTACATTTTCATAAATATTTACCGTATGAACTCCCTCGATATGCTTCGTCTGGTCGAAGATCTTCCGGATATCTGCAAGCATCTCCCTGCTTGCCGCATCCCCCCTGTTCCATACATTCTCTTTAAACTTTACAATAATCAGATGCTTCATTTTGAACTCCTCCCACCTATAAGTATACTTTTTAAAATTGTACCACAAGTTGCTTTTCTATAGGAAATATTCTTTTACTATTTTTTCCACCTGATCGATTGCCAGCGGATGCTCCCTGGTTTCGTAAGTCAGAATCAGATTTATTCCCGGTATAATTCCATTTTCAGAATATAATTTTATTTTCTGGCAAGCTCTGTTGATATAGTCCGGCTGATCCATCAACCCAAAATGTTCCCAATAAAATGTCTGTCCCGTTTTAGGGTGCCGGATTGTAAAGTCCGGATATAGAAAGGTATTCTCAAGGATGAGTTTATCTTCATATCGAAACGGAACTCCATTGGTGTACAAAGTCCGGTCTATAATAGCCTCCGACTTTGAACGAAGAAATTTTCCCTGTGTTCCTTTTACAATCAGATTTTCAGGATGACTGTCGTTTTTCTCATATTTTTCGTTAATCCAGATTTCCAGATCTTTTCTGGCAGAGTATCTCCGCCCTCCCAAGAGTCGTTCATACTCCGCGTTGTTCAGCATTTGCTCCACCTGATTCTTCTTACGTTCTGCCTTCTGCACATACATTTGACAGGTAGATAACTCTCTTTGCAGCTCTTCTTTACGAATCTGATAGTACTTCTTAACAGCCAGTTTCTTCGCAAGGTCTGCTTCTTTTTTCGGCAAATACACAGTGGTATTCTTGTCACGAAAATACCACTTATAGTTCTTATTATTCTTTGCAACAATAAGTTCTCCTGCCGGCATTCCTTTTTCCATGTTTTCTATATGACCTAATTCTTCCTTAATGTCCTTTATACGCTTTTGTATATCCCAATAATTAGCAAACATATGCCTCTCCCTTCTCTTCATACCTACATTTTCTAAATAGTGCGAGAATCTTGCTTTTTCTTGGCTCTTATACCCTCGCTTTCTGGGCGGTGTGGGTATCTTGGCTTCTTATTAGCTTCCATACCCTCGCTTTCCTATAGCCGTGGGTATCTTGGCTTTTTATCAGCTTCCATACCCTCGCTTTCCTATAGCCGTGGGTATCTTGGCTTCTTATCAGCTTCCATACCCTCGCTTTCCTATAGCCGTGGGTATCTTGACTTCTTATCAGCTTCCATACCCTCGCTTTCCTATAGCCGTGGGTATCTTGGCTTCTTATTAGCTTCCATACCCACACTTCCCTATAACCGTGGGTATTTTGGCTTCTTATCAGCTTCCATACCCCCACTTTCCTATAGCCGTGGGTATCTTGGCTTCTTATCAGCTTCCATACCCCCACTTTCCTATAGCCGTGGGTATCTTGACTTCTTATCAGCTTCCATACCCTCGCTTTCCTATAGCCGTGGGTATCTTGGCTTACTTCCTGTTCAAATACCCTCGCAGTCGATTTCCATGTCCATCGACAATTACTGTCAAAGCCCCATAGTCGGTGGTGCAGTACCAGGAGACTCCGGCATCCCCAAGACGCTGCAGGGTTTCTTCATGGGGATGTCCATAGGAATTGTTGCGGCCACAGGAAATGATTGCGATGTTGGGGCGGACAGCCGTCAGGAAATCCGAACTGGTGGAATATCCGGAACCATGGTGCGCCACCTTCAGGATATCCACACCTAAGCCTTCCTGTCCATGTAGTTCCCACGCTTCACGCATCCCCTGCGATTTCTGTGATTCACGCACTTGCTTCACCTCACAAAGATCCTGTGATCCACACAATTTTTGCAATTCCTGTGTCAGTTGCTGCTCCCCTTCTCCTTCCACATCTCCTGTCAGAAGAATGCTTAGTTTCCCGACATCTCTGCCGGAATCCCTCCTTTCACCAATATCACCAGACCCGGTTCCTTCACAGAAAACTCCGGCAGCGATACTTCCACTCTCACCGTGCACTTCCCTATTATCTGCTGCCGTTCCCCACTTCACCGTTTCCTTAAATATCTCCACATAGAAACATTCCGAATAGGCATTAGCATCCGAAAGCGTTGTATTCTCCTCTGGGTGCAGACACAATAGCCTCAGCCCCCTGTCCCTGATCTCATCACCACATTTTATGTAATTCACCGGTACTCCAGCAGCCCTCGCTGCTGCAAGCAAATCCGCAAAAGCTTCCTCTCTGTCTGCTTCCCGAATTGCCGGTAGAAACAGCTGTTCTACGGCAATCCCCCATTCTCCACCATTCTCCAACAATTCCAATATTCCATTCATATGATCTTCATCGGGATGCGACACAAACACACCACGAAGCGAACTGATTCCCCGGCTCTTGAGATAGGGCTTCAGCACATATTCTCCGATTTTCTTCCGGCTGGTACTGCCGCAGTCGAAGAGATACGCTCCCTGCGCAGTCTCCACCACAATACCGTCTCCCTGCCCCACATCTAAAAAAGTCACAAGACTCCCTCTGTCAAACTTTCCTGTCAACAGCCCCACCGACAGCACCAGCATTATCACTGTGACGATTCGGCTCAGAAATCTATTTCCATGTAGGATTTCTTGCCTTAGATACCTGCAATTTTTAAAAACAGTTTCTCTTGCTGCGGAGCATATGCCTGAATGCGTTTCAGAATATGGTTCTTTTTCTTTGTTCCTGAATCTGACGCTATTATCCACCCCACGCATTTTCCGACACCGCCGGTCTCTTTCAGGTCGTTGTCCGGTCACCCGGTCAGATCCCACTTCATAAGCTCCACGCCGCTTCCATTTGTCCACATATTTTCTGCCAAAAATCAGTAAAAATGTGACAATATAATAAATGATGATCTGCCAGACCGCCGGGCGTCCTACACACCATATTGCCCCTCGCAATTCCCCAAATCGGTTACAGATCCATTCATACCACCACAAGATCAGGCAATCCACCGTTCCAACAATTCCCAGTCCGGGGATCAGTGACACGATTCCGACTGCCATTACCGCACTCATAAAAGGCAGTACCAACAAATTCAGCAGCACCGAATACACCGGAATCTCATAAAAGAACCAAAGCTGTATGGGCAGTGTAAATAAGATGACCCCCGCACTGGCAGCAAATCCGCTTCTTAACGCCGATACCAAACAATGAGTCCCTTCGTACGCTGCTTTCCGCCAGCCTTTGCGGTACTTGTTTCTCTCATAGGCAGAATCTCCCAGAATACCTGTGACGGTCCGGAACCATGTCGGTGCTCTGAAATGATTCCATCTGCTTTCCCGTGCCTCGTCAAAATCCAACAGCTCACCAGATTCCGTCATTGTAACAAGCCCCCTTTTCCGACCAAAGTCCCGTTTCTCTCCAAACATCGGTGTCAGCATACAGATTCCCAGTACAGCTCCAAAAGACATTAGAAAACTTATATCTCCAAGTCTCTGCGGCTCCTGCAAAAACAGCTGTAATGCCATCAGCCCCACTCCGGTCAGCATATCATAAGTCCTGCCCACGATTACACTAAACATCTGCAATAAATACATACCAACAGCCCGGCTGGCTGATACACTCATGCCTGTCATCATTCCATACATCGCTAATGCTGCTGCGCACTCCACTGCCGCTATTTTGACAGGAACCCCCAGCCTCTTAAGCAGCCGGTACAATCCCATTCCCAGCAAAGTGATATGTAACCCGGAAATACTTAAAATATGGGCAATCCCATTCTTTTGATACAGTGCTTTCACATCCGCATCAAGCTCCTCCTTCTCTCCCAGTAATATCGTCTGCATAATTGAAGCTTCTTTCGATGGAAATACCCGTGCCAGTCTGTCATGTAATACTCTCCGAAAGCAATACAGCGTTTCCCTCAAAAAACTGTAATCTTCTCCAACTGCCAACAGCTGTGCCTTCCGCACTCTGCCGCCGATCCCTTTTGCGGCATAATACTTCCCTGCATCAAATTCACCGGGATTCGATGCAGATGAAAAGCAGGCAAACATCCCCTCCAGGACAACCCTCTGACCTATTTTCAAGTCATTATCCTTCCCTTCGGTATTCTCTGCATTTGTCAGTTCACATTGTAATTTTCCAGAATAGGAATATGTCTGATTGTTTTGAATAATAGAAATTGATTCCAGAATAATTGCTTCAGAAGTTCTTGTGTCTATCCGTCCCGTGATCCTCACCGGACTTCCGTCAGGCGGCAGTGCACCGCTATCTCCGGTGTCTGCCCCTGTCAGAATTCTTCCTATCGTAAGCGCTATCACGAGACACAGACACGCTATAAAAAGCGGTCGTCTCATAAGCTCTCTCCTTTATTGTTCCAAAGTCGTTACATAATCCAGATTCCTCTCAAAAGTAGAATTGCTGAAGGTAGCAGGTACTTCCCCGTTGACCAGAATCTGCACCTTATTAATATGATCCAGCTCCACCAGTGAATTCACGATAGAATAAACCGCCACCTCCGTGGAGACATTATTTACCACAGTCAGGAAATTTGAATCAAGATTCACATAGCAGATGCCATCCTTGGTCAGGACATTGATGATCTTGGTCTCCGGGTTGATCACCGGATACAGCCCCTCGATCTGTCCGCTGGGTCCAGCGATCAGTTCTTCCACCACAAATCGTTCCAATGGCGTATTGGTAGAATAATGTTTTTCCCTGTACGCCGCAATCAGCTTATCTCCGCCTGCATTAGCAAAATACAGCTTGACCTTTACCAACTCATAGGTGTTGATCTCGTTGCCGTCATTGTTGATGAACTGATCGGCATTCATCCATCCTACCAGTTCCCCGGCATTATCGTATAACTGACCGCCTTCTACCGTAATTGTTACATATTTTACATCAGGCAGCTGCGTCAGAGTTCTTACAATGGCAGCCCTCACCAGTACCTCCGTTGTAGGAGAGAGTTCCGAATAGGCCTTATCCACATCGATTACAAGTTTTCCGTCCTCAACTTCATAATCCCTGACCTGAAAGCCCATATCAAACGGAGCTTTATATTCCAGTTTTTCCGGAGTCGTTGAAAGAAATTTCATGATCTCATCCAGCTGCTCCTCCGGTGTAGCTACTGTCAGATACTGATCATGCATTTCTACTTTGGTCTCTGCATTATTAATATAATACACAGATATTTTTTTACCGTTCTCCGGTTCCTGTGTACCGCAGCCGGTCAATAACACAGGCAACAGCATCAGCACGCCGGTCAAAACATATTTCATTATTTTGTTCATATTTGTACTATCCTTTTGGCATCCGCCGGATGTTTTACTACTCTTAGCCTTTGTGCATTCTCATTTTCTGTCTGAATACATGCCATATCTCCTGCGATCAGGATGCTATATAAGTCAGCGGAATCTTCACCAGAAAACAGGAACCCTGTCCTTCTGTACTGGTCACTGTAAGAGAACCCTTGTGCATCAACACCGCACTCTTCGTGATGGCCAGACCAAGTCCCGTTCCGCCGATTTCTCTGGAATGTGATTTGTCCACCCGATAAAATCGTTCACAAATATGTGCCAGTGATTCCTCCGGAATACCGATTCCGGAATCGCTGACTTCGAAAGTAAAATACTGGTGGTCTGCATCCAGCACTACTTTTACCCAGCCATGATCCTTATTATATTTGATGGCATTTTCCACCAGATTTGTCATGATCAGTGTCATCTTGACTTCGTCTACCTCTGCTGCCACCGGACGCACGCTTTCAAATACGACCTCCACATCCTTCTTACGGGCGATAGGACGAAGTCTCTTTAAGATCAGTTCTGTCAGATCGTTGATATTTAAAGATACAATATTCAGATCCTGTACCTTTTTATCCATCTTCACCAACGCCAGCAGGTCAGTAATGATCTGATTCTCTCTGTCGATCTCTGAAGCAATATCCTCCATGAACTCACGATACAACTCTGCTGGTGCATTCTCCTGCGCCAGAAGAGAATCTGCCAATACTTTGATGGAAGTCATTGGTGTCTTCAATTCATGGGACACATTTGCCACGAATTCCTGTCTGGAATCATCCAACGCCTTCATCCGCTTCAATAATTGATTGAAGGCATCCACAATATGTACTGTTTCCACGTAATCCGGCACAGAAATGGTCTCATCACTGAATCCTTCCCTCACTGCGTTGATCGCCTGGGTAACTCTGTTAAAAGGAGTCGTCAATACCTTTGACAGTACAATTGCCAACGCAAGAATTGCAACGATCACAATTACTTCCAAAATATATGCTTTCCGGTTCAATACCTCTTTTGCATTTACAATACTGTCATTGGAAATACTGGTCAGCATAACCCCCCGGATGGCATTGGAATCCTTTTTCCCGTTTTCGTCTGTAGTGTTGGCTGTCGTATCCATGATCGGCGTCGTCATTTCTATGTAGCCGTGCTCCGGATCATAATGGGATATATTTTCCCCCTGAAAGCACTTGATGACTTCTTCAGAAATAATCGTCTTTCCCTCGCTGATGCCGTAGGTATCTTTTTCTACCTTGAAATTCTTATTGATGATCATAACGCGGCCCTCGTACAGATTGGACAGCATTTCCAATTCTGCATTGATGACCTCTCTTGAGTTGCCAGTATCCTCTCTGACACCGTGGCTGCTTAAATAGTTATTGCTGACCAGATGATTTGCCAGGATCATCAGCTGATTCTGTACTACCGTGATTCTCTGTTCAACCGCAAGATCCTCATAATTGCTTACAATACCATGCCGCATAACAATACAGGGCACCAGACCGATTACAAGCGTCAGCAAAAAAATTCTTGTGCGCAGGCTCCGCAGAGCTATAATACTCTCCAGTTTTTCCCATATAATTGCAAAACGTTCTTTATTCCATTTTTTCACACTATAATTCCTCAAAAACATTTTAAGCGGATAGTCCACCCATGAAAGCACAGGGACTTTTTATATGTATAAATGCTCTGAAGCCCTTGATTTTACCTGGTTTTCTAAATGACCTGCTGTGATAAGGTCTGTTCAGCTCTTATTTTGTCTGATTGTAATAGTAGCCCACGCCCCACTTGGTATGTACATATCTGGGCTCACTGGGATTTGATTCGATTTTTTCCCGCAGTCTCCGGATATGTACGTCAACGGTGCGCACATCTCCGGGATAGTCCGTTCCCCATACCAGTTTCAGAAGGTTTTCTCTGCTGTATACCTTATCCGGATTCAGCATCAGAAGCTCTAATACCTCGAACTCTTTGGCAGTCAGTCCGATTTCTTTTCCGTGAATATAAGCTCTTCTGCCATCACGATCCAGCTTCATATCTCCACTCTCCAGAATGCCGGAATCTCCGGAAGCTCCTTTTTTAGGCTCCATGCGGCGGAAAATAGCTTTGATTCTGGCCTTTACCTCCAGAATATTGAAGGGCTTTGTTATGTAATCGTCCGCACCGTACTCCAGCCCCAGAATCTTATCCATATCATCTCCCTTGGCAGTCAGCATGATCACCGGCACATTGGAGAATTCCCGGATCTGCTGGCAGACTTCAAAGCCTGTCAATTTTGGAAGCATCACATCCAGTAAAATAATGTCATATTCTTTATTATGTGCCATCTGCAAGGCCTCTTCCCCATCATAGGCACAGTCCACTTCCATATTATCCTGTTCCAGGCTGAAACGGATTCCCTTCACGATCAGCTTCTCGTCATCTACTACCAGAACTTTTTTGCCTGCCATTTTCCCTTAACCTCTCTGTTCCCTTACTCTTACCCATAGCGATTCAGTAACATATCCTTACTGGACCGTAATTTTATCGCATAATTTATCATACGCATTCTGTTTGATCCCCGAGACTTTCATAATATCTTCTTTACTCTGGAACCCACCGTTTTTCTCCCGATAGCGCAAAATATCCTCTGCCCTGGATGTTCCGATTCCGGGCAGCGTACAGAGTTCCTCCGCCGATGCCGTATTGATATTCACAAGTCCTTCTTCTACTGCCTGCACCGCCGCTTCCAGCTTCTGTGCCTCTTCCGGTGTTGGAAAATACAGTTTCTGTCCATCCGACACCGTCTCCGCAAGATTTACATAAAAAGGATCGGCCTCAGAAGTCATACCGCCTGCCAGCTGCAAAGCTTCCTTAGCTCTGCTTCCTTCCGGCAATTCCACAACTCCGGGATTGACCACCGCACCACAAACGTATACATATACTGTCTTTTGCTCCGGTTCCGGCAGTGTGACCTCTGTCTGAAGCGCACTGCCTGCCGGGATATCTGCTTCCCGTTCTGCTGCTTCCAGTGCATTCATCTCTGACGCCTCTCCTGACGGGATCAGAATCATTGCCTCATCCCCGGATGTACAACCGGTTGTGAAATACACCACACACATAAGTACGAAAATCAAACCTGCATATTTAATTTTATAAAATGGTATTGAAAACATCATAGTCCCCTTTCTGTTATAACATCAGGGGATTGCCTCTCTATGCTGTCAGTTCTCATTGTACTGGAATCGTCCGGAATTTACAAGCAATTTGTCTATTTCCACTTAAAAACAATAATACCTACAATAGCCACTGCCATGCCGATTGCCTTTCTCCATTCCCAGGGCTGTTTTTCCACACCGAACCATCCGGACAACTCGATGATATATGCCACAGCAAGCTGGGCGATCACAATGAGCATCACCGCTTTGGCCGGTCCCAGGGCATCCATACTCCGAATCACCGTGTAGGTAATAAAAGCACCGATAGCACCTCCAAGCAACATATATTTCGGCTCCACCTGCGCTATTTTCAGAAAGGAAGTCCGCTCCGTACACAGCCATGCCCCCAGACATACCAGCAATGCCGTGAACTGTACAAAAGCACTTGCCGTCCAGATGCCGGAGGATTTCGTCACCTGAGTATTAAACACTCCCTGGATACTCATCAATGCACCGGACAACAGAGCAATCAAAAAACCGATCATAGGATTCTACCACCTTTTCTTTTTAGTAGTATTCTATCCTATCATCGGTTTTTTCATTCATTACTCCTGCACGTTTTGCACACTTCCAAGCTGTTCCGCTATTGTCTCCGACAGCTGTTGTACCAGCGTGGTCACATCCTCACCGTTCCATACCTTGGAAAACAGTACTTCCAACTGCATCCAGAAGTTCCCTGTCTCCAGCATTTTCGGAAGCGATACGCTGTCCGCATACTCATCGGCGAAAATCATAAGTGCTCCATTATCCGCATTCTCCGCCGCATGAATGCTTGCAGGCATTTTACCGGAACGCTCATACAGTCCATCTGCATATTCTTCCGACAGATAAGCTGCAAAACGATCCGCCAGTTCCTTGTGCCCGGAATAGCCGTTAATTACTGCTGCTCCCGTGACTGACAATGATCTGCTCTGCAGTTCTGCACTGACATCCGGCATTCTCGCAATGCCATAGTTAAACGTAAGACTTCCATCCGCTTTTGCATCTTCCAGTTTCTTTACCACATCCGTGGTTCCGATGGTGAACATGGTCTTACCATCAATGAAGTCCTGGATCACAGAGTCATAAGTCACCGTGTCAGATTCAATGAAGAAGAACTGGTTCAGCGCCTTGTACACTTCAAGACACTGTATCGTCTCCGGGTTGTTGATATCAATATTATTTCTGTCATCCCCCGGATCTCCGCCTACGATCATATAATTTCCCACGATCCAGTAGTTGTAGAAAATATTGTTCACATCCCATTTCATGACACCTTCCACACCTTCCGGTGCATCAAAAGTATCCGCAATGTTCAGCAGCCCATCTACGGTGGAAGGAAGCGCCTCTGCAAAATACTGTTCCGCCAATGCATTTACCGCTGCCTCATCCGCTGTAGCCTGCTCTGTGATCTGATCCTCCGGAAGAGAATCTTCTTCGATAATCTCTTCTCCCTCACCTACCGGTTCGTCATTCTCACTGCTTCCCGCCAGTTCTTTTTCCGCCTGCTGGACTGCCCAGGTATGAAGATAATCTTCATTGTATACCAATGCACTGGTATCAAAATAAACCGGATAACCTATAATCTTCTGATCGTATGTCACCGCTGACAATGCCGCCTGTGAAAAGTGATCCGTATTGCAGATTCCTGAGGTATCCGGCACCCTGCACGCAAGTCCGGCCAGATAAGCCTTTTCCAGAGAGTCACTGCTCAGCAGATATACATCCGGCATCTGATCAGAATGCAGTGTCTCCTGATTGATCGCCTCCAGATATTCACTGTCGGAAGTAAGTACAGGAATCACACGGACTCCACTGTTCTGTTCTCCGAAAGATACTGCCGCTGCATTGATGTAACCGGATAAAGTCTCATCCGAATACCAGCAATAAATTGTTTCCTTATTCCGGAACAGTTGAAGGCGGTCCCCACTGTCCTGCGTCTGGCTCATTTCCTGCGTGCTTCCGTAAACAGCTGCAGCAGCCATGGCGATCACAGCTGCTGTAGCGATAATTCTTTTTTTCAAAAACATAACTTAACCTAAACCTCTTATTCGATACAGGTGTCCAAAATAGCAATCATTTCGTCCACATTTTCCCGGGTAATCACGAGAGGCGGTACAAAACGGATGATATCTGCGCCGGCATTGATCAGAATCAATCCCTTCTCTAATGCTTTGTTAATGATCTCTCCTACCGGATGGTCAAATACCAGTCCCTGCATCAGTCCCACACCACGGCGTTCCTTGATACAGTCATACTTGTCTGCCAGTTCATTCAGGCGCTGTTCCAGATAGGGAGCCACCTCTCTCACATGTTCTATTATATGGTCCTCTTCGAATAAATCAAGCACTTTTTCCACTGCTGCACAGGCTAACGGGTTGCCGCCGTAGGTAGTTCCGTGATCTCCTGCCGTTAAAGAGTGCTGCGCCACCTTCTCCGTCATCATAAATGCACCTACCGGCACACCACAGCCCAAAGCCTTGGCAGAGGTCATGATATCCGGCTTTACACCGAAACGCTGCCATGCATACATGTAACCGGTACGACCCATGCCACACTGAATTTCGTCTAAAATCAGTAGAATATCCCGTTTGTCACACAGATCACGAATCTGCTTTAAAAAATCTTCGGCAGCGGGATACAATCCACCCTCACCCTGTACGGTCTCCATGATAATGGCACAGGTCTTGTCCGTCACCTGATCCAATACACTCTGGAAATCATTCAGATCAGCGAATTTAATATGTCCGATCATGGGCTGGAACGCCTCACGGTACTTGGGATTGCCTGTCACAGACAATGCTCCCATGGTTCTGCCGTGGAAGGAATGATTCATGGCAATGATCTCATGATCGGTACAGCCGTCTTTCAGATAGGCATATTTTCTGGCCGCCTTGATGGCACCCTCCACCGCTTCCGCACCGGAATTGGTGAAAAAGACACGATCCATGCCGGATACTTTTTTGATCTTACGTGCTGCTTCGATGGCAGGCACATTGTAATAATAGTTGGATGTGTGGATCACCTTGTCGATCTGTGCTTTCAGCGCATCGTTGTATGCCTTGTTCTGATAGCCCAGGGCAAATACAGCGATTCCTGCTACGAAATCCAGATATTTTTTACCATCGGTATCATACAGATGTACCCCTTCGCCCTTGTCCAGAACGATCTGATACCGGTTATAAGTATGCAGCAGGTCTGCTTCCGCCTCTGCAATATATTCTTTCATGGTGTCGCTCATTTTATTTTTCCTCCTCATCGGATACGATCGCAGTTCCGATTCCCTGATTGGTGAAAATCTCCAGCAGCAGGCAGTGTGCCAGACGTCCGTCCAGAATATGCACACGGTTTACACCGTTACGGATCGCAGAAGTACAGTTGTTCAGCTTCGGCAGCATGCCACCACCGATATAACCATCGTGGATCAGGCTTTCTGCTTCGGTGGCCGTCAGTCTGGAAATAAAGGTGGACTTGTCGTTAATGTCTTTGTACAGTCCCTCGATATCCGTCAGAAATGCCAGCTTCTCCGCATGTACGGCTTTTGCGATAGCGCAGGCAGCATCATCCGCATTGATATTATAGGTGTGATAGTCCTTGTCCAGTCCAATGGGAGCGATGATGGGCAGGTAATCCTTCTCCAGCATGTCGAAGAGAATATCCGGATTCACGCCAGTGATCTCGCCTACATAGCCGATGTCCTGACCGTCAGAGTATTTTTTCTCTACCTGGAGCAGGCCGCCGTCTTTGCCGCTGACGCCCACTGCCTTGACGCCCAGCTCTTCCACCATGGTCACAAGGCTCTTATTCACCTTGTTCAGCACCATCTCAGCGATCTCCATGGTCTCCTCATCGGTGACACGCAGACCGTTGATGAACTTTGCTTCTTTGCCGACCTTGCCGACCCAGCGGCTGATCTCCTTACCGCCGCCATGGACGATGATGGGTTTGAAGCCTACCAGCTTCAACAGCGTCACATCCTTAATGACGTTTTTCTGCAGTTCTTCGTTGCTCATGGCACTGCCGCCGTATTTTACCACAATGATCTTGCGGTTGAATTTCTGTATGTAAGGAAGCGCCTCGATCAGCACTTCTGCTTTTTTCATTACCTGTTCCATATCTTTTTCCATTGTTTTGTCCATGCCTTTCCGCAGATATCTGATCCGCCCGTCACTTATTTCTTCCGTATGTCGCGCACTGTCTTAGGAACGATAGTCTGCATTGATCTTCACATAATCATAGCTTAGATCACAGCCCCATGCAGTCGCTTCCGCATCACCCATATGCATATCCACCAGCGCAGTGACTTCCGGATCGGAGAGAATCTTCGTAGCCTCTTCCTCGCTGTAATCACATGCCACGCCATTACCGAAGATATGGATCTTGCCGCTCTTGCTCTCGAAATACAGATCTACATTTTCCGGATCGAATCTGGCTCCGGAATATCCCAGTGCACAGAGGATACGTCCCCAGTTGGCATCATGTCCGAAGATAGCTGCCTTGGTCAGGGAAGAACAGATCACGGATTTTGCCAGGGTTCTGGCATCTTCCTTGCTGGCAGCATTTATTACTTTGGTCTCAAACAGTGCGGTTGCCCCTTCGCCGTCTCCTGCCATTTTCTTTGCCAGGAAGGTAGTGATCTCATGCAGTGCCTTGCAGAAGTTGTCATAATCTTCGCCCTCTGCAGTGATCTCCTCGTTACCTGCCATACCGTTTGCCAGTACTAACAGTGTATCGTTGGTGGAAGTATCTCCGTCCACAGAGATCATGTTGAAGGAATCTACTACGTCTGCGCTGACGCACTTCTGCAGCATCTCTTTGGAAATGTTCACATCGGTGGTTACAAAGCCTAACATGGTGCACATATTCGGATGGATCATGCCGGAGCCCTTGCACATACCGCCTAATGTCACGGTCTTGCCGCCGATCTCGGTCTCGATGGCAATCTCCTTGGAAATGGTATCGGTGGTCATGATGGCATGGGCCGCATCGGAACCGGCCTCTAAGGTGTCCGCCTTGGCTGCCACCAGCTTTTTGATTCCGGCGGTAATCTTATCTACGGGAATCTGCATACCGATGACACCGGTGGATGCTACCAGTACCGCATCCGTGGGCACGCCCAACAGTTCTCCGGCACACTTTGCCTCCGCCTCACAGCAGTCCAGTCCCTGTCTGCCGGTGCAGGCATTGGCGATTCCGGAATTGACTACCACTGCCTGTGCAAATGCGGAATGCTCCACGATCTGCTTATCCCACAGCACGGGAGCCGCCTTTACCACGTTAGAGGTAAACGTACCTGCCACGGTGCAGGGTGCCTTACTTACGATCAGTGCCATATCCTTACGATTCTGATATTTAATGGCAGCCTCCACACCTGCTGCCTCAAAGCCTTTTGCTGCGGTCACGCCGCCCTGGATCTGTTTCATTTGAAAAATCTCCTTTCGCTTCCGTTTCTATTTATTAAACGCTGTAATGTTCTCTTCATTCAAAGTAAAGTCATAATAGTTCAGATCTTCCCGCTTCGTCCAGCCGATGCATTTCCAGAAGGCATTTCCGATGTCATTCTGGGTAAATGCGATCAGGCTGACCTTGTTGATATGCTCCGCCTTCAGAGCATTCATGCAGTGGACCACCATAGCTTTGCCGATACCAAGTCTTCTGTAATCTTCTCTCACACATACATGATACAGGCAGCCCCGCCGCCCGTCATGACCGCAGAGAATGCCGCCCACTACGGCTCCGTCCTCCCCGACGGCTACCACACTGGTGCCGGGATTCCTGTTGATAAAACGCTCTACACCTTCTCTGGAATCATCGATACTCCGGATACCAAAACCGTGAATGGTCATCCAGAGGGCATGCAGACCGTCATAATCTTCTATGGTCATTGGTTTGATCGTAAACTGTTTACTCATGTATGTATTTCATCCTTTCTGATCCTTTTCCTGTCACTGCTTTAAGGGAAGCAGGGAACCAGCTCCAGGCCCTCGCTCTCGGGAAGTCCGAACAGCAGGTTCATGTTCTGTACTGCCTGACCGGCGGCACCTTTTACCAGATTGTCCAGCGCACCCATCATAATAATGCGTCCGGTACGCTCGTCAATGACAAAGTTGATGTCCACGTAGTTGCTGCCTTCCACCCACTTGGTCTCGGGGCAGCTGCCCTTATCCAGTACGCGGACAAACTTCTCGTTTGCATAATATTTATCATAGACAGCCTTTACCTCTTCATACGTAGGAAGTGTGCCGTCCGGTTTTCTCTTCAGTGTGGCATATTCGGTTGCCAGAATTCCACGGTTCATAGGTACGAGATGTGGAGTAAAATTAATGGTCACCTGACAGTTGCCCGCATAGCCTAACTGCTCCTCGATCTCGGGAGTATGTCTGTGACTTGCCACACCGTAGGCTTTCATATTCTCATTCACTTCGCAGAACAGGTTGGGCACCTTGGCTCCTCTGCCTGCACCGGAGGTTCCGGACTTGGCATCCACGATCAGGGTATTCACATCGATCATACCTTCTTTTACCATAGGGTAAGCGGTCAGGATCGAGCAGGTGGTATAACAGCCGGGATTGGCCACCAGTCTGGTCTTCTCTGTGATCTTGTCACGGTTGATCTCGCAGAGTCCGTATACTGCTTCCTCGATGAACTGCGGAGACTTATGCTCGATGCCGTACCATTTCTCATAGGTAGCCACATCCTTGATACGATAGTCCGCAGACAGATCCACAATCTTCACCTGAGAAAGGATTTCCTCGGTCAGAAGTCCTGCCAGGAATCCCTGGGGGGTTGCGGTAAAGATCACATCTACCTGCTTCGCCAGTTCTTCCAGATTGTCATCCTTGCAGATATCCTCCACCAGTTCAAACATGTTCTGGTATACCTGGTAATACTTCTTATCGATATAGCTTCGGGAACCGTACCATACGATTTTGGCATCCTTGTGGTTTAACAGGATACGTACCAGTTCTCCTCCGGCATAACCGGTCGCTCCGATGATTCCTACTCTGATCATTTTTCTACCTCACTTACCTGTGTCATGACGTTACTGTGTCAACGAATTGCTTCTGTCGCCGCCATACTTGTGTCAACGAATTGCTTCGCAGCAAGCTGCTCACGCAATTCTGTAAACATTCGGAATCCGCTGATTTGCTACGCAAATCGCTACTTCCTCATGTTTAGCGGGTCACAAGTTCAAAAGCCTTATCATGCAAGCATGAACGGCTTTTCGACCTTTTGACCCTGACACCATGATACCACTTTTTGTCTGAATGTCTACTACTTTTTTCATTTTTATGCACGTTTTTTGTTCTCATATGTATATTTATACGTTTATTCATACTATTTTTATGTTTTTATGCAATATCGTGGAATAATATTCATTCTGTCTTCTGCACACTTTTATTTCCTATAGAAATCTGTTACAATAACTATGTTTCGCTTACATTTACAGCGCATTTATTTTGAGGCTCTTCCGGATCCGGTGTCTGCGGATTATATAGAGCAGAAATGAGGAAATCATGGCTTTTGACGGCGTTACCATTGCCTGTGTAATATCAGAATTAAAAAAAGAACTCATCGGTGGACGATTATATAAGATCGCCCAGCCGGAAAACGACGAACTGTTGTTGACCATCAAGCAGCCCACCGGGCAAAAGAGACTGCTTCTGTCCGCCAGTGCATCTCTCCCCCTGATCTATCTGACGGAAAGCAACAAGCCCAGCCCCATGACGGCTCCCAACTTCTGTATGCTGCTGCGCAAGCACTTGCAGAACGGCCGTATCGTGAACATTTCCCAGCCGGGACTGGAGCGTATCGTGCATATCGACATCGAGCATCTGGACGAAATGGGGGATCTACGCCACAAGACGCTGGTCATGGAGCTGATGGGCAAGCACAGTAACCTGATCTTCTGTAACGATGATAATACCATCATCGACAGTATCAAGCGGGTATCCGCTGCAGTCAGCAGCGTCCGGGAGGTTCTGCCCGGCAAGCCCTACTTCATCGCTCACACCCAGGATAAGCTGGATGCCCTGACCTGCGAAGAGACTGCTTTCCGGGAAGCCCTTGCCGCCAAGCCTCAGCCGGTCTTCAAGGCAATCTACGGAAGCTTCACCGGTATCTCCCCGGTACTGGCACAGGAACTGTGCCACGAGGCAGGCATCGACGGAGAACGTCCTACAGCCGCACTGACACCGGAGAATTATCATGCCCTGTATGAAGTTTTCTCCAAAATGGTCACTTCTATAAAGGAAGAAACCTTCTCCCCCTGCATCGCTTACACCGGCACCCACCCCGTGGAATACGCTGCGATTCCCCTGACGATGTACGGCACCGGAGTGGATCATCTGGAGTCTTACGATTCCATGTCCGCCCTGTTGGAGCATTTCTATGCAGAGAAAAATACCCTGACCAGAATCCGTCAGAAATCCTCCGATCTGCGCCGCATCGTACAGACCGCACTGGAACGGGATATAAAAAAATACGATTTGCAGCTGACCCAGATGAAGGACACGGAAAAGCGGGAAAAATACCGGATCTACGGAGAACTGTTGAATACCTACGGCTACAGTGCAAAGCCCGGCGACAAATCCCTCACGGCGGTAAATTACTATACCAATGAACCGGTGACGATCCCTCTGGATCCCACCCTCTCCGCCACGGAAAATGCGAAGAAATATTTTGACAAATACGGAAAATTAAAGCGTACTTACGAAGCACTGTCTGAACTGACCACCCAGGTAAAGGATGAGATCGACCACTTAGAGACCATCAGCACGGCGCTGGACATTGCCCTGAAGGAAGAAGATCTGGTGGAGATCAAGGAAGAGCTGACCCAGAGCGGCTACATCCGCAGAAAAGGCGGCACCAAAAAAACGAAGATCACCAGCAAGCCCTTCCATTACCTAAGCAGTGACGGCTTCCATATTTATGTGGGAAAAAATAATTTCCAGAACGATGAACTAACCTTCAAATTTGCTACCGGAAACGACTGGTGGTTCCATGCCAAAGGCATTCCCGGCTCCCATGTGGTGGTAAAAAGCGAAGGAAAAGAGCTGCCGGACCGTACTTTTGAAGAGGCGGGCAGACTGGCGGCCTACTATTCCAAGGGCAGGGAGCAGGAAAAGGTGGAGATTGACTACGTCCAGAAAAAGCAGGTCAAAAAGCCTGCCGGTGCCAAGCCGGGCTTCGTTGTCTATTATACGAATTACTCTCTGATGATCGACAGCGACATCTCCGGGATTGAAAAAATCAGTGACTGACTTTTGACGATCCCGGCGCATCATATATGGTCGTTACCGCACTATGCATCAGATAGCATATTTTGTGCATAAATATACTGTATATTTCTCATTCTATACATTTGTGTGCATATTTTAATATGCTTTATTCATATTTTTGATTTATTTATGCAACTTTTCTGCTTGCTTTTGCGATTATAATGTTGTATAGTAATTGTCAGAGCGTAACACACGACCCTGATATCTGATGCTTTGCAGATTGCTTCGTGCTTTGCACCTGGCTTTTGTCCCTGGCATCATACACACTATAAAACGGAGGATTTTATCATGAAGGAAAAAGTAGTTTTGGCTTATTCCGGCGGTCTGGATACTACCGCTATCATTCCCTGGCTGAAGGAGAATTTTGACTACGAAGTAATCTGCGTCTGCGTGAACTGCGGACAGGCAGAGGAGCTGGACGGCCTGGAAGAGAGAGCAAAGGCCTGCGGCGCTTCCAAGCTGTATATCGAAGACGTTATCGATGAATTCTGTGATGATTATATCGTTCCCTGTGTACAGGCTCATGCCGTATACGAGAACAAGTATCTGTTAGGTACTTCCATGGCAAGACCCCTGATCGCCAAGAAGCTGGTCGAAATTGCCAGAAAAGAAGGCGCTGTAGCTATCTGCCACGGTGCTACCGGTAAGGGTAACGACCAGATCCGTTTCGAGCTGGGCATCAAGGCTCTGGCTCCCGATATCAAGATCATCGCTCCCTGGAGAAGTGACAAGTGGAACATGGACTCCCGTGAATCCGAGATCGAGTATTGCAAGGCTCATGGCATTCACCTTCCTTTCTCCACCGACTCTTCCTACAGCCGTGACCGTAATATCTGGCACATCAGCCACGAAGGTCTGGAGCTGGAGGATCCCGGCAACGAGCCCAACTACGAGCATCTGCTTGTCTTAGGCGTAACTCCCGAGAAGGCTCCCGATGAGGGCGAATATGTGACCATGACCTTTGAAAAGGGTGTTCCCACTTCCGTCAACGGCGAGAAGATGAAGGTATCCGATATCATCCGTACCCTGAACAAGCTGGGCGGCAAGCACGGTATCGGTATCGTAGATATCGTAGAGAACCGTGTCGTAGGTATGAAGTCCCGTGGTGTCTATGAGACTCCCGGCGGTACCATCCTCATGGAAGCTCACCAGCAGCTGGAAGAGCTGATCTTAGACCGTGATACTTACGCATTCGAGAAGGAAATGGGTGCGAAGTTCGCTAGCCTGGTATACGAAGGCAAGTGGTTCACCCCTCTTCGTGAGGCTGAGCAGGCATTCATCGAGAAGACTCAGGAATATGTAACCGGTGAAGTAAAATTCAAGCTCTACAAGGGCAACATCATCAAAGCCGGAACCACTTCTCCTTACTCTCTGTACAATGAGAACCTGGCTTCCTTCACCACCGGTGATCTGTATGACCATCATGATGCAGAAGGCTTCATCAATCTGTTCGGTCTGTCCCTGAAGGTTCGTGCCATGAAGTTACAGGAGAACGAGAAGAAGCTCGGCAACTAATAGTTATTCAGTGATTTTGTGAGTAAATATGCAAAATGATACAGCAAGAGGTGTCTATGATCACAATGCAGACAATTACTGCCATAGGACTGATCTATCTGATCGGTATCAACCTGGCAGGCTTCATCATCATGGGCGTCGATAAAAAAAGAGCCATCCGGGGTGCCTGGCGCATCTCGGAGGCTTCTCTTTTTTTAACGGCGTTTTTGGGCGGCAGCCTGGGATGTATTCTGGGAATGCAGCACTTCCGTCACAAGACGAAGCACTGGTATTTCAAGTATGGCATGCCCACCATTCTTATGGTACAGGTACTGCTTTTTGTCCTTTTATTCAGATAGGAGTTATGCTATACTGATTGTGTATAAGTCCAGTCTTTCGTATTTTACAGAAGAATAACATACACAGAGCAGATTCCGGGTGTCTGTCTCTGCGTATCTTTGGGAGGTGCCGATATGCATATAGCAGTGTGTGATGATAATGTAGCCGACAGAAAACAGTTGGAACGTTTGTTAAAACGGGAATCCGATAAACGTGCCGCATCCACAGGTATTATTTATACCAATTCTTTCGGCAATTCCGAAGCATTGCTTTCTAATCCCATGCAATACGATGCTTTCTATATTGATGTCTGCCTGACGGAAGGCATCACCGGCACGGAAGTGGCAAATGCACTGATCGCCCAGGGTGTGAACGCACCCATCGTCATGTGCTGTTCCAGGATCAATTACAGAGAACAGTCCTATCCGGACAATGTTATTTTTCTGGACAAGCCCATCAAAGTAACGGAACTGGAACAGAGTATTGACCATGCCCTGGATATTATGTCTAAGGCGGTTCCTCTCATAGAGCTTCGTGAGGACGAAGATACCGTCTACGTCACCGAGCCGGATATTCTCTACGCCGAGGAAGAAGGCCGGAATGTCATCGTCACCCTGAAAGACGGCCGCAAAATAAAGGTCGGCACCTCCGCCATCAATTTGTTTTCTCAGATAGAGAATCATCCCACATTCTTCGCTCCTACCGTAAAGGCAATTCTCAACGGCAGGTATATGGAGAAGCTGGGTTTCCGCAAAGTCATCATGTGCGATGGCAAAAAATTCCCCCTGCACAGAGACTGCGTTGCTTATGCGAAACAGCTGCTGGCGGAATATCATAACTAAATGGAAAGTTACGCAGGCAATGAGCTGTGCGTAACTTTCCATTTATTCGCAATACTTCAGTAGTTCTAACGGTTGTGCAATAATGGCATCGGCATGTCCTTCTTCCAGTTCCTTACGGTCTCGAAAGCCCCATAGAACACCTACAGTGAAGGCTCCGGCTGCCTTTCCGGTCTTCATGTCTGTGGCGGTGTCTCCCATGTACAGCACTTCATCTGCAGCGAGGCCGAACTGCTCCAGGATCCGGAATACTCCGGCAGGATCCGGCTTGATGGGTACGCCGTCCACCTGTCCCTGCACCACATCAAAATAGCCCTTGCCGAACAGGCTCTCGATGACATCCACGGTGGCATGATGGGGCTTGTTGGACAATACGGCGATCTTCATACCACGTTTCTTCAGTTCTTCCAGCAGTTCCGGGATTCCTTCATAGGGCTTCACCTGATACATACAGTTCGCCTGGAAGATTTCCCTGTATCTGGCATAGGCCGCCTCAAATTGGGTAAGCGCAGTATCGCCGCCTTTAATCAATGCACGCTTTACCAGATTGGCAGCACCGTCTCCCACAAAATATTTATAGTCCTGCACAGAGAAAGGGCCATAGCCGAATTCTGCCATGGTCTTGTCTCCGCTGTATTTCATGCTCATAATGGAATCAGATAAGGTTCCGTCCAGATCAAATATTGCTGCTTTTTTCATTTTATCTCCATTCATCCAATACTCGTCACTCGTATACTCACGAATTAGTGTCTTCTCACTCTATCCGCTGCTTCGCAGCTGCTTGTTTTTCCTTGAGGCTCATTATATGAGCCCCAGTCCATACAGCTCCCGGTAAACTCTCCCTGCCGGAAGACCTACCACATTGTTGTAATCACCTTCTATGCCACGGATGTACCGGGCGCAGAGACCCTGAATACCATAAGCTCCCGCCTTGTCCAGGGGATCGCCGGTGGCTGCATATTCCCAGATCTGAGCCTCAGTCATGGAGCAGAAATATACGATGGTCTTCTCATGAAAAATCACTGCTTTTTTCTTTCCATTTTCCTCATAGAGAACAGTCACTCCCGTATATACTTCATGAGCTCTGCCCTGCAGCCCACACAACATAGCTACAGCATTTTCAATATCTGCAGGTTTGCCCAGAATTTTGCCATCACAGGCTACCACCGTATCGGCTCCCAACACAATGGTGCCTGCCATCGCACTTTCTCTGCGATTCTCTGCAAGCTTCTCCCACACAGACTCTGCCTTCTGTGCCGACAATTCCTCCACCACCTTCGCAGGTTCAGTAGAGGTAATCTCTTCCTCAGTCTCACTGACTACAACTTCAAAATCAAGTCCGATCTGTGCCAGAAGCTCCCGCCTTCTGGGGGAAGCGGATGCCAGTATGATCCTCTTATTCATGATGCGTCTCTGGGATAAATGTCCTGCCTTCTATGGCAGATTCTCCCACGGCCTCCTTTGCTTTTTGAATGGCTTTCTGACAGAAAGCCTCCTGTGAATTAAACAGCTGCTTTCCTCTCTTGTCCTGCTTCTCATAACTGCCGTCGGCCTGTAAAATAGAAGCTTTCACATTATCCTTCAGCTGACAGTTCAGGATATGTAACAATTCCTCTTTCAGCTCCGGGCGGTCCACAGGGAACAATATTTCCACACGGCGCTCCAGATTACGGGGCATCCAGTCGGCACTTCCGCAGTAGATCTCATAATGGTCATCATTGGCAAAATAGAAAATGCGGCTGTGTTCCAGAAAATTGCCTACAATGGAACGGACACTGATATTCTGACTGACTCCAGGAATGCCCACTTTCAGGCAGCAGATTCCTCTGACGATCAGTTCGATCTTCACGCCTGCGGCACTGGCTTCATACAGGGCACGGATAATATCCTTGTCGCAGAGAGAGTTCATCTTCGCAATGATATGGGCATTTTTTCCCTCCAGTGCATAATTTTTCTCACGCTCGATCAGATGGAGAAATTTATCCTTAAGCCACAACGGTGCCAGTGCCAGTTTATTCCAGAACAATGGCTCCGAATAGCCGGACAGCATGTTGAACACTGCCGTGGCGTCCTCACCGATCCGCTCTGCGCAGGTCAACATTCCTACATCAGTATATAATTTTGCTGTAGCATCGTTGTAGTTACCGGTACCCAGGTGTACATATCTGCGGATACCGTCCTCTTCTCTGCGGACCACCAGCGTGATCTTGGAATGGGTCTTCAGGCCTACCAATCCATAGATTACATGACAGCCTGCCTTCTCCAGCATTCTCGCCCAGACAATATTGTTTTCCTCATCGAAACGGGCTTTTAGTTCCACCAATACCGTGACCTGCTTGCCGTTCTCAGCCGCCTGTGCCAGTGCAGCTATAATGGGCGAATTGCCGCTGACACGATACAGGGTCTGTTTGATGGCCAGCACTTCCGGGTCTCTTGCCGCCTGACGGATGAACTCCACTACCGGTGTAAAGCTCTGGAACGGATGATGTAAGAGGATATCTCCCTTGCGGATCTCTTCGAAAATATTGCAGCCCACAGGAAGCTCCGGTGACTGCTGTGGCTCATACTTGGGCGTCTTTAAATGGTCAAAACCCTCCAGTCCATAAATTTTCATCAGTACCGTCAGATCCAAGGGGCCGTCGATCTCATAAATATTTTCGGACTCAATGTTCAGTTCCTTCTTAATGATCTTCAGAAGGCGCTTATCCATACCGTTTTCGACTTCCAGACGGATAGCCTCACCCCACTGGCGCTTCTTCAGCTGTTTTTCAATCTCTTTCAACAGGTCAGCCGCCTCATCCTCGTCAATGCTCAGATCCGCATTTCGCATGATCCGGAAAGGATGTGCACAGACAATATCATAATTTAAGAACAGTTTATCCATATTCCGCTCGATGATCTCTTCCAGCAAAATGATCTTGCAGTTCTTACCCTTGGAGGGAATCCTTACCACACGGCTTAAGACGCTGGGCACCTGCACGGTGGCAAATTCCAGTTCCTCATCACTGTTCTTCTTCCGCACCATAGCTCCAATGTTCAGAGACTTATTGCGGATCAGTGGGAACGGTCTGGAGGAATCCACTGCCATGGGAGTCAGCACAGGATATACATTCTCCTGAAAATACGCATCCACATACGCTGCTTCCTCCGCCGTCAGCTGCTCATGCTCTCTGATGATATGCAGTCCGTTTTTCTCCAAAAGAGGAAGCAGGGAACGATTATAAGTGGAATATTGCAGATCCACCAGCTCATGGATCGCTACATGCAGCGCTTTTAGCTGCTCCGTCGGTGTCATGCCTGCAATATCCTTTTTCGTATAACCGGCATTTTCCATATCCTTTAAGGATGCCACCCGGATCATGAAAAATTCATCCAGATTGGATGCCGTAATGCTTAAAAATTTCAACCGTTCGAACAGTGGAATGCTCTTGTCTCTGGCCTCGTTCAACACTCTGTGGTCGAACAATACCCAGCTCAGTTCCCGGTTCGTATAATATTGGGGATCACTGAAATTGATTTCCATATTGTCCTGTTGCCTCCCTTAAAATTTCTTTTTCTGCCGGATCACCGGTGTGATGCTATACACTTCTTTGAAAAATTCCGTACTGGTCTGGAAGAATCCTTTTTCCAGGGTAATGTCTTCCTGCGTATCTATCTTCAGGATCAGTTCATTATCCTGAAGTATTGCCTTAACTCCCTTCATCTTTTGCTTATGACTGCGATCCAGACTGTTGGCCAGTCGTAAAATTGCCGTCAGCTTTGCAACGGTTAAGTAGCTCTCCTTATCCAGTCCCCGGGGACGCTCCTGTGCCTGCCCATAGTATACGAAATTGCTGTGATTGAAGCGCACAATATTGGCAACGATCTCACGCTCCATATGGGACAGCCCGATCATCTCCGTTGCCATGATAATATCGTAAGATGCCTCCCCGACATTGACCATACTGATATATTTCCCACAGTCATGCAAAATGGCCGCCAGACGCAGATACAGTCGTTCTCTCTGCCCCATGCCATGAACTTTTTTCATGCTGTCAAAAATTGTGGTAGTAATATGCTCCAGAGTATCCGCTCTCCTGGTGCTGCCGTTATAGCGCTTGCTGATATTCAGTGCGCAGGCGATAATATCTTCTGTGAAGTCATGCTCTCCCCGGAACATTTTGTTCTGTTCCGCATATTCATAGGCAATGCCGTCACAGAGTGTCACTCCGGGCACCCAGATCAGTTCCGCACCCATCAACTCGGCGATTCGTCTGGTAAGGATTGCGCTGATGTATACCAGCGGCACCTTCTCTTCAGCAATATCCATTCGTTTCGCCAGTTCTGTGGTGCCCTTGGTACGAAGGGCTTCCATCAGCTGTGAAAATGCCTTGCGGTCCACCACCGCATTGACTTCCCCTCTCTCATGTGCTTTCCGTACTGCCCAGGGAGACAGGTAATCATCTACAATAATAATATTTTTGATTTCACGATCCTTAAGATACAGTTTCTTATAATCATCCAGCTGCGCAGTTGCCAGTTCATCCACCAGCCGCTCCATCTGTGTACTTCCCGCATTCAGATGATTTAGCAGTTCCTGTAACCGCAGCACACCCAGTCGTAAATTTTGTGTAGATACCAGAGTATCCTTGTCAAACTGGGAAATCTGGATACTTCCACCGCCGATATCCAGAATTGCCGTTTTTTCTTCAATAATCCTGCGGAAGGTCTCTCCCTTGGAAGCAATCGACTTGTAATCCAGGAATCTCTGCTCGGAATTGCTCAATATTTCTACACGGATACCGGTACGCTGCTCAATCTGATCCTGCAGAATCAATGTATTTTCAGTTTCACGGACAGCACTGGTACCATATGCTTTATAAGCCGTCACCTTATAGGCTTCCATGATCTGTGCAAATTCTTTCAGGGTATGACACAGTTCATCTATTTTTTCATTGCTGATTTTACCGTTGGCATAAGTATCTGAGCCCAGGTCTATTCTCTTGCGGATACAATCAATCTCCCTCATGGTATTTTTTCCCGAGAGATCATATATTTTCATAGTCAGTTCAAAGCTGCCCACATCAATGGCGGCAAAAGTTTTTACACTCATATTTTTCTCCCTTTGCAACAATGTCTTCCGTGGAGTTTTAGGCCTTCTGTCCTAACAGATAATCTACAAACTGCTGGGCACTTCTTCCGGACAATCCACCGTGGGACAATTCCCATTTATTGGCTTCCAGCAGAAGTTCCTCCTCCGGCATCGCCACATGGTAACGCTCTGCCAGAGTCTTTACAATATTCTGGAATTCTTTTTTATTGGGAGCACCGAAATAAATAGTCACGCCGAAGCGATATACCAGTGACAGTTTCTCCTGGACAGTATCACTGGTATGCATGTCCTCACGGGTCTCCTCCTTGTCGCTATAATTCTCCCGGATGAGGTGACGGCGGTTGGAGGTAGCATAGATGAGAACATTCTCCGGTTTTTTCTCCAGTCCGCCTTCAATAACTGCCTTAAGATATTTGTACTCGATCTCGAATTCCTCAAAGCTCAGGTCATCCATATAGATAATGAATTTATAATTGCGGTTTTTGATCTGGCTGATCACCGTGTTCAGATCCTGGAACTGATGCTTGTAAACCTCGATAATCCGTAGTCCCCTGTCATAATATTCATTGGCAATGGCTTTGATGCTGGAGGATTTACCGGTTCCCGCATCACCGAACAGCAGACAGTTATTGGCTTTTTTCCCACTTACGAACGCTTCGGTGTTATCCACCAGTTTTTTCTTGGGGATCTCATAGCCTACCAGATCATCCAGTTTCACATGGGCAATATTCAAAATAGGAACAATATGTACGCCCTCCTCGTCATGTGTGATCCGGAAAGATTTGTGCAGACCGAATTTACCTACGCCGTATTCCTTGTAGAACTGTGTCAGTGTGCCTTTCATCTCCTCTGCTGTTCCGTCTGCGCAGAATTTTTCCGCCAGCTCGCAGATCCGGGCACAGATACGTTTATTGTAGACCTTGCTCTCCTGCATACTGCTGGCATAATTTTCAATCAGGGAAAATTCCGGTACTTCCAGAACTTCCATCATGGGGGCAAAATCAAAATCATAGAATTCCTTGAAAATCCGGATGTCATGCAATGCCGCATCGTTGATGGAACCTGCAATTTCTCCCCGGATTTCACAGCCGCAGCTGTAACTGTTCTCGTTGTTTACCAGCAGATTGGCCAGATAGCAGTGCCACAGATTCCCGTGAAAGCCGTAGTTACCGGCCAGGTCGATCAGATCATGGATGCACTCGTAAAACAGTGCTGCCATATCTTCCGTATTGTAATATTCATCATCATAATGAGACATGAGAAACGCCATATCATACAGCAGCTCCCCATCCTCAAAATCACGGTATACGATCAATTCTTTTTCTCTCATATGTCTAACCTTCTTGTCTTATGTTTTAACTATCCGAAGCCAATGGGGTTCTGAATAGTTACCTTATACTCAGTAATTACCCAGGATCTTCATGCTGCGGGCTTCTTCCCTGAGTCCCCTCAATGCATTTTTTACTGCGCTGTCTGCCAGATTGCCTTCAAAATCAATGAAGAAGCGGTACTCCCAGTTTCTGTCCGGAATCGGCCGGCTCTCAATCTTGGTCATATTCAGATTATTATAGATAAAATGAGACAGGATGTGATACAGTGATCCGCTCTCGTGGGGTATCTCCAGACACAGGCTGATCTTGTTGGCGTTTTTACGGAAAATTTTCTGATTGGTCACAATGATGAAGCGTGTTGAGTTGCTGTCAGAGTCATTGATGCCCTTTTCCAGAATATCAAGCCCATAGGTCTCTCCGGCATATTCACTGGCGATTGCTGCCTGTGTTTTGTCTTTTTCCTTTGCCACTTTTAACGCTGCAAAGGCATTATTCTGCATACTGATCTGCTGCCAGTCGTGCTCAGCCAGATATCTGGCACTCTGCATCAGGGACTGCGGATGGGAAAAGACTCTTTTGATTTCTTCCTTTTTCGTCCCGGGTAATGCCAGCAGACAATGTTCAATAGGAATGACCTGCTCTCCGACAATGTAATTTTCAAATTCTACCAGCAGATCATAGATTTCGTTGACAATTCCTGCGGTAGAATTTTCAATGGGAAGCACTGCGAAATCTGCACTGCCTTCGTCAATGGCGCTCATGGCATCCCTGAAGGATTCTACATGAAATGCATTTACGTTTTCCCCAAAAAACTTTCGCATGGCAGCCTGGGAGTAGGAGCCTTCCGCCCCCTGATAGACCACTCTGGCACACTCCGTCTCCAGTTCGTCCACCCCGATAAAGGGCAGACGACCCTCGCTTCCGTGGGCTGCCAGTAACTGATACTGGAGTTTGCGGCTCATGGACATGATCTGCTCGAACAGCTCCTCAACACCATGGCTGTTGAAATCATTGTGGGTCAATGCTTTGACGCCGGCTATCTTCTCCTGTTCCCTCTGTTTATCAAATACCTTTTTCCCTGTCTCTATCTTATACTCTGCCACCTGTCTGCTGACATCCATACGCTTCTCATAGAGATCCACGATCTGTCTGTCGATGGTATCAATCTGTTCTCTTAACTGTGATAAATCCATGCTGTTCTCCTTAACTGACTTGATATCCACGAATTGCTCCGCTGCAATGCAGCTCCCACAATTCGTGGACATCCGGAATCCACTGACTCCATCTGAATAGTTACATTTTATATCAATTTCACCTTGTTCGCAAGCAAGAAGCACTGTATAATAATAGATATTACACAAATTTTACATGCAAAGAAGGTTGACATATGAAAGATAAAAAACCTCTGTTCATTTTGATTCCTTTTGTCCTGTTTGTGATCATTACCGGCATATTCGCCATCATAGGCGGCCGCATCCCTGACAATCCTCCGGAAACCGTTGGAAACACTGCCGGGAATCTGAATAATTCCGGATATTTCTGTGAATATGACGGGACTGTGTACTTCGCCAACGTCTACGACAGCAACGCCTTATATTCCATGGATCCTTCGGAACAGAACATTAAAAAATTAGGGAATGCCTCCGTAAAAAATATCCTTGCCGGTGGCAAATTTCTCTATTACTACCAGACCGGTGCTTCCGGGGATGCCGGTATCGGTGCATTGCGTGCAGTTCGTTCTTTTAACCGGTGTAAATTGAACGGCAGCGATGTAATGGGGCTTACCAGAGATCCCATCTCCATGGCCCAGCTGGTGGGAAGTCAGCTCTATATCATGACTACGGATGATAATGGTCCTCTGTTTTACCGTATGAAGATTGATAAATCCGACAAAACAGAGCTGGCCAATTATGAAATCAATCCTGCCAGTGCAGTAAACGGCACAATCTACTACAACGGTACGCAGGACAATCATTATCTCTATGCACTGGACACGACAACAGGCAGTACTGCAACCGTGTGGAACGGTAATCTGTGGTTTCCGATGGTCATAGGTGACTATGTCTATTATCTGGATGTAGAGGGGGATTACAGACTATGTCGTTATTCTTTCTCCCAAAATGAAGTGGAAGTTCTGACCAATGAAAGGGTTGATTGTTTTAATGCCGGCTATGGGTATGTTTATTATCAGGTAAACGGAGAAAATGCATGTCTGAAATGTATGAGGGAGGATGGCAGTGACTCCTGGGTAATTGCCGAGGGGAATTACACCAACATCAATATGACTTCACAATATGTATATTTCCAGATGTTCGGTGACACCTCTTCCTGGTATCATTCGCCTTTAGGCAGTCAAAGCTGCAGCGGTTTTGACGGTGCCAGAGAGGCAGCGCTGAATGCCCTTAAGAAATAAAACAGGAAGCTTTAAGAGCCACAGGGCATTTCGCCCGTGGCTCTTTTTAACCTTCTTCGATATGATTCAGTCCCTGATTCAGGATTGTGATGATATGATCATCTGCCAGTGCATAGAAAATTGTCTTGCCTTCTCTGCGGTTTTTCACCAGATCCATCTGCTTCAATACTCTCAGCTGGTGGGAAATAGCCGACTGGGACATGCCAAGTAATGTGGCAATGTCATATACACACATTTCAGAGCATAACAGCACCGACAGGATCTTCAATCTTGTGGCATCTCCAAATACTTTAAAAAATTCTGCCAGATCCTGCAATTCCTCCTCCGGCGGCATCTTCTCATCAATCTGTCTTATGGTTTCCGGATCTGCGGAAAGATAACTATTCTTCTCTTCCATCTTAATCTCCATTATCTGTTATATTGATGCCGGGATCAAAAGCACCCAGCTCTGATGCCTACGGATCGCTATATCTGCGGATACATTTCAGTACCGGCCGCTATCCACGGTTAACTACTTTTAACTATATTTACATCCTCTACACATACTATACACTATTTCTGTCAATTCGACAAATGGAAATATTGCTGCATGCCTTCCGTCATGTTTATATTCCCCTCATGATCGATGAACAATCCTTCCGCATCGTATTTTTCCAGAAGCTTCTTTCCTTCCTCCTGTCCCAATACAAAACAGGCGGTAGACAGCGCATCACTTAAAAAGCCATCTTTCGACACGATTGTGACTCCTGCCACATCGCTGTACGCCGGAGCCCCAGTCCTGGGATCCAGGATGTGATGGTATCTCACCCCTTCCACTTCCACATAACGTTCATAATCCCCCGAGGTAGATACACAATATCCCCCGTCCAATGTCAGGATTCCTACACTGTCAGAAGGATTCAGAGGATTTGTAACTGCAACCTGCCAGGCTCCGCCTTCCGGTTTATTGCCATAGGTCAGGATACTGCCTCCCACTGAGATTACAGCGCCGTTTATCTCCGGATACTCTTCCAGGGTCATACGGATTTCGTCCAGTGCCACCCCTTTCCCCACTGCTCCCAGGTCTAACTGCATTTTCTCCGGAATGCTTACTGTTGCACTTCCGTCCGTTCCCATTTCCAATCGGATTCTCTGCCAGCCTGTAGTTGCAAGCGCCTGTGTGATCTCCTGCTGTTCCGGCAGCTCATAATCCTGCGGATCCGCAGCTGCTGCCCAGGTGTCAATGTCCCACAGGCGGCTGAGGCATCCAATGCTGACATCAAAGGCTCCCCCACTCTCTTCTGAGATCTGCAGACATCTTCCAAGCCATTCCGCCATCTTAGCTGAAACAAGCGTCTGTCCTTCTCCTGCAGCTTTATTCATCTGTGCCACTTCGGCACTTTCCAGCCTCCAGGAGAGTTCTTTCTGTTCTAATTCATTCAGCTTTTGTAAAACAACATCTGTTACTTTAGCATTTGTACCATTGTTTGATCCATTACCGGTTTTGTCAGCAAGATAGACCGTCTGAGAAATCACTGTTCCCATGGCTGTATCTATACTTTTTTCACATTCTGTCTTCTGACCGCATCCTCCCAATAAAAAAACCGGAATCAGAAAAGCTGGAACTGCTGCCAGGAGTCCTGCTCCTTTCACAGCCTTCGTCATTTTCAAATACTTCTTCATTTTTTTCATTCCTTTTGCTATACTGTTCTCATCAGAAAGGAGTTCCTGATACCTATGAATGATCGAAAAAGAGCTGTTCTCCTTATGTCGATATTGCTTATAACAGCTGTCCTTTGCTGTATCCGGATCTATATGGTGGAACACAAATCACCGTCCGGCAACCAGATTCTATATGCCGACCTTTATCAGGACGGGGAATTATTACAGACCATCCGTCTTGACACTGTAACCAGTGAATATACTTTTGAAATCACCGGTGAGGCGGGTGCTGCAAATACTGTCTGTGTCCGTCCCGGACGCATTGCCATTATCTCCGCCTCCTGTCCGGATCAGATCTGTGTGCATCAGGGTTTTATCAGCAACTCCCTGCTCCCCATCACCTGCCTGCCCAACCGGTTGGTGATCCGGGTCAGAGAAGCTTCTTCCATCCCGGATGACACAACACTCATTCCCGACAGTGTAACTTATTGATAACATAGATGTCGGGGTCAAAAGCCCCCGACTTTGATGCCTACGGATTGTTCCGTGCTACGCACTCCCACAATCACACGGAGATTTTTATGAAACCACCTGTAACTGCCAAAAAACTGACGACGCTTTCCATGTTGGCGGTCATTGCGCTTGCATTATATGCCGTGGAAAGTACTCTGCCCCCCATCGTCCCGATCCCGGGCATCAAGCTTGGACTTGCTAATATAATAACACTTGTTGTTCTATGGAAATATTCCACAAAAGATGCCTTTTTCGTACTTCTGGTGCGGATTCTGTTAGCGACCATGTTCTTCGGGCAGGTCGTCAGTCTTCTGTACAGCCTCTCCGGCGGTCTGCTGTGCCTGCTGGCAATGGTATTTGTAAAGCGGCTGTTGCATGGACATTATCTGTTCCTTGCAAGTATGACCGGCGCTGTTTTTCATAATCTGGGACAGATCGGTGTTGCGTTTTTACTGACTTCTGTTCCCGCTGTGCTGGTCTATCTGCCGTTTTTACTGTTAAGCGGTCTGGTGACCGGTCTGTTCATCGGTCTCTGTGCCCGTTTTACGCTTCGTTTCCTTCCGTAAGATCCGCAGGGAGTTCTGACAACATCTGTGTTACGGTCTTGTGCGTAATGGGATGACGGAAATTCGGTGCCAACTCACTTAAAGGCTTCAGTACAAAATAACGATTCTCCATATCTATATGCGGAATCACCAGATTCTCGGAAGCATACACCAGATCATCATAAAAGATAATATCGAGATCCAGGGTCCGGGGACCCCAGTGAAGCTTACGTTCTCTTCCTTCCATCTGCTCAATACGGTGCAGCTCCTGTAATAATTCTTCCGGTGCAAGCAGCGTCCGGATCTCAAACATTCCATTTACGAAATTATCCTGCTCTACGACGCCATAAGGCAATGTCTCCAACAGCTCCGACACCTTTTCCACTCTGATGTCTTTGTTCTTCTGAAGCTGTCCCAAAGCCTGTGCGATATGCTCTCTGCTGTCTCCCATATTGGAACCCACGGCAATATAGGCTTCATGCCATTCCCTGTGAATCGCCACAGATACACTGCCAAAGGGTAACGGGATCGGAGCCTCGGGCTTGCGGATCTCCAGATCCAGTCCCTGTACCAGCGGAAAATGCTGTAATACTTCGTAAGCAGTCCGCTCCGCCACCGTTTCGATCAGTTGAAATATATGCTGCTGCATGAACTCCGTGATAAACTGACAGACCTCTCCGTAATTGGTGGAGAGACTTAAGTCATCCGCCAGTCCTGCCGGACGGGTATTCGTATACAACGTGGCATTCACGTAAAAATGCTGTCCTTTTTCATTTTCTTCCGGATATACGCCGTGATGTGCGTATACTTCCAATTCTTCGATACGGATCTGGTCTCTATGTCTGATGGTTTGCATTTGTTCTCCGCCCTCCTTATCACGATAATCGTCGCTGTTCTTAAGCACCGGTTCTTATCTGCCTGCACTATTCAGAACAGCCTCGCACATCTTGATCGTACGTACATTCTCTTTCACATCATGTACTCTGACGAACATACAGCCCTTCTGCACACCGAACATGGTAGTCACAAGCGTCCCCTCTACTCTCTCTGTCACCGGCAGATCCAGGGTCAGTCCGATGACAGATTTGCGGCTGCATCCTAAAAGCAGCGGATAACCGAACATATTCAGTTCTTCCAGACAGTTGATGATCTCCAGATTGTTCTCATAGGTCTTGCCGAAGCCCACACCGGGATCTAAGATGATCTTCTCATCCGCAATGCCTGCCGCTTCTGCCAAATGGATCGTGTCCGCAAGATCGGCTGCCACATCCTGCATAAAATCCTGGTAATCCGCTTCTTTACGGTTGTGCATCAGACAACAGGGCAGACCACTCTTTGCAATGACTTCTGCCATACGTCTGTCGTATTTCAAGCCCCAGATGTCATTTATGAGATCTGCACCTGCTCGGATCCCCACCTCTGCCACACCACTTTTGTAGGTGTCCAGGGAAATAGGAATATCAAAATTTGCCTTCACCGCCTCGATCATAGGCACAACCCTGGCAATCTCTTCCTCGTCAGATAACAGGGTATAGCCGGGACGTGTGGATTCTCCGCCGATATCCACAATATCCATCCCCTCTGCGATCATTTCTTCCACATGCTTCAATGCCCGGTCTCTTTCATTCCATTTTCCCCCGTCAGAAAAAGAATCCGGGGTCACATTCAGAATCCCCATTACATACGTATGTCCTTTGGTCTGAAACTCTCTGTTGCCGATCTTCATTTGTTTTCTCCCCATGTTTCCTAATATTATTGTAACTATTCAGAGCCATGTAAAGATTATCAAATGAGCGTCGAATGCTTGCATTCGTAAGAGCAATTGATAATCTTTATAGGGCGAAGTAACCACATGAGCAAATAACATGCAAGCATGTTATTCAGGAAAGCCTCGCAGAGGCGGTTTTGCGAATGGGGTTCTGAATAGTTACATATTATTTATGATATTCCCGACACCAATCAATACTTAATGGTCAGGTTCTTCTTACCGTCTTTCCAGTTGCAGTCTTTCTCCATATTGCAGGCAAAGCAGGCCCGGCTGGCCTTATCCGCCCGGTACAGGATACCGTTTAAATTCTTCTCTTTCGCAGTCTCCGGATCTCTGTGTCTTAGGATCGCCGTTACAATAACATCCGTTTCTTTATCGTCAAATCCACAGTCCTTCAGAATCTCCGGTGCGATCCGGGCACTGGCCTGCTCATGGGGCGTACTGTCCTCATACTGCTCGTGTTTTCCACAATCATGGAGCAGTGCCGCCGCATAGATCCATTCCCGGTCGATCTTAAGCCCTTCCTCCAGTGCTATGATCGTACCGATCCTGGCTACATCCAGAAAATGTACCATACTATGACGGCAGAAGCGTCTGTCTGCTTCTGCCACATTGTTCTTCCTTAAATGGTATAAAAATAAATCATGATTTAATATTTTATCAATTCTATCCATCAAAGTCTCACCATTCCGTGCCGGTCTCTTAACAGCATTCTTCCGCATCCGTAATGTCTACCGGTTCACCAGCTGTAAGAATCTGTCCTGCAATTCCTTATTCTCTGTAAAGACTCCTCTCGTCACCAGCGTAACAGTCTGGCTGCCGGGCTTTTTGATGCCGCGCATGGTCATGCACATATGCTCTGCCTCCAGCATTACCATAACTCCCTGAGGTGCCAGATATTTCATGATATCGTCTGCGATCTGCGTCGTCATCCGCTCCTGGATCTGTAATCTTCTGGCATATACCTCCACGGTCCTGGCAAGCTTACTCAGGCCTACAACCTTGCCATTGGGGATGTACGCCACATGCGCCTTACCATAAAATGGCATCAGATGATGCTCGCACATAGAATAGAAAGTAATATCCTTCTCCAGTACCATCTCATTATTGTCTACAGAGAATACCTTCGACAGATGCTCTCCTGCATCCTGATCCATACCGCCACAGATCTCTTCATACATCCTGCCGATCCGCTCCGGTGTCTCCATCAATCCTTCTCTCTCTGTATCTTCCCCGATTCCTTCCAGTAAAAGCTTTATTGCTTCCTGTACTTTCTTCTGATCTACCATTTTCACCGCTTCGCTTTCCGTTTATTCCCTACTGTCTGTCTCTTCTCCATGAGCTTCAGGATTCTTCCCAGATAAGAGAGAGAACCGAAGCACAATATCACATCATCCCGTCCTGCCAGCAGGTGACTAAGCTCCACTGCCTCTTCCAGGCTGTCCACCGCCGTCACGTCTGTGTGTACCTTTGCCACCTCTGTTGCCAGATCATAGGCATGCATGGCCCTGGGATTGTCCGGAGGTGTCACCGTGAGAATCTGATCCGCATACTTCTCCGTCAGCGCAATCACGCGGTCCACTTCCTTGTCCTTTAACATTCCCATTATATAGATAATTCTTTTATTTGTAAAATAGAATTCTATGGAATCCGCAAGTTTTGCGGCTGCATCCTCGTTATGCGCACCGTCTACTATAAATAACGGGTGTTCTTCCAGTATTTGCAGCCTTCCGTTCCAGACAGTCTCCTTCAGACCTTTCCGAATGGCAGTCTCTTTGATCTCGTAACCGCATTTTTCCAGAGCCTGCACCGCTTCTACCGCCAGTACAGCATTTGCCACCTGGAATTTCCCCGCAAGGGTGATCTCCAGCTTTTTATAATTTCCATAATCGAAGGTCTGCTTTTTCAGTCCGTATTTCACATGTTTTGCATTTGCCGCATCTGCGATGGTCAGTATACAGCCAAGCTCTGCCACCGTCTGCTCCACAACCTTTTGTGCTGCTTCCTTTTGCCGCATGGAGACCACTTGACATCCCGGCTTACAGATTCCGGTCTTGTGTGCTGCGATCTCCTCCAGACTGTTACCTAAGAATTTCATATGATCCATACCGATGGAAGCTAATACCGCCACCTGCGTGGTAGTGATCAGATTGGTAGCATCCTCCCTGCCGCCCATACCGGTCTCCAGTACGACGATATCACACTGTTTTTCCCGGAAATACCAAAAGGCAAGTGCCGTCTCAATCTCAAAAGGCGTCGGATGATGGAAGCCGTCACTTACCATAGCATCACAATGCTTTTTTATGATCTCCAGTCCTTCACACAGATCCTTATGCGTGATCTTCTGCTTTCCGATCTGGATTTTTTCACAATATTCAATAATAACAGGTGATATATATTTTCCCACACGGTATCCGGCAGCCTGTAAGATGCCGGAAATATAGGCTAGTGTGGATCCTTTTCCGTTGGTTCCCGCAATATGCACAAATTTCAAACCATCCTGAGGGTTTCCCAGTCTGCGGCACAATTCTCTAATGCTGTCCAGTCCCGGAACAATGCCGTAGTTTCCCACTTTTTCCATATATTCCATTGCTTCCTGATAGTTCATAACTTTCTCTCCCGTATCATACGCTGAAAAATCCATATACTAAGTCCATGAAAATAGCGAAATCAAATACAAACTCTTTTAAAAACTTCGGCAGGAACTTTCTGCTGTGCGGATTGTACGGCTGGTGCATGGAGATCCTGTTCACTGCACTACATTCTCTGAAACGCAGAGATCTACGGCTTGTCGGCAACACTTCCCTGTGGATGTTCCCTATCTATGGCTCCGCCTGCCTGCTGGCGCCTCTCAAATGCATTTTTGCAAAATTACATGTCGGTCGACTGTGGCGTGGTCTGTGCTACATGGTATTGATCTTCACCGTGGAATATCTCAGTGGATGTCTGCTATGGAAACATAATCTCTGTCCCTGGGATTATGTCAGAAGTCGTTTTCATATCCGCCGGATCATCCGGCTGGACTATGCCCCATGGTGGTTCCTGGCCGGACTGTTCTTTGAACGGATCCTGCACTGACCTGTTTTGGACCTGACCTATTGCATTATCTCCGCCAACATCCGTTCCTCATGATCCTTTTTGTCATGCACCATTTTCTTCATAAGAAAATGATAAGCGATCCAAAGGAAGATTCCCGCTGTCAGCCAGGCACTGGCATTGGCAAAGCACACACCCACATAACTCATGAGATGTGCCGCCACAAAAGCTACAATGCCACGGCTTACCAGTTCTACGACACCACCCATCATGGGTATGAATCCAAAGCCACAGCCCTGCAGCGCATTACGGAAGATGAAGATCATTCCCAGCGGAATAAAGAACATGCCACAAATTATAATATATGTTCTGGCGTAACCACATACCATGTCAATCTGCTCAGAGATAAACAGCGGTACAATATAAGGAAGTGCCACATAGACCAGACCGTAAACGATCACCGCATAGACACCGGACATGATATTGGCAGCTTTCACGCCCTTCCGGATACGGTCCAGATCATTGATACCTCGGTTCTGCGCACAGTAGGTTGCCATAGTCACACCCATTGCGGCAAAGGGCTGTGTCACCAGCTGCTCCACCTTGCAGGACACAGAATAAGATGCCACCACGGTAGAACCCAACAGATTCAGTGCTGCCTGTACCAGAATGGTACCGATAGCAGTAATGGAAAACTGCAGTGCCATGGGAATTCCCACGGTCAGCTGATTTTTCACACACTGACTTTCCAGTCTGCAATGCTCCGGACGGATATGCAGTGTAGGTACGCTCTTAATAATATAAATCAGACACAGTACACCGGATAATCCCTGGGAAATGATAGTCGCATAAGCTGCGCCGCCTACTCCCATATGACCGTAAACGATCAGTACATAGTCCAGGACAATATTCGTCACCGAAGCGATCACCAGCAATACTAACGGCACTACACTGTTGCCGATAGCACGCAGAATGCTGGACAACAGATTGTAAAGGACGTTGCAGACAATGCCTGCGCAAATGATCATGATATATTCTTTTGTCATATCAAAAATATCTTCCGGAGTGTTCATCAGGTGTAAAAGTCCATCCATTCCGGCCATGCTCACCGCTGTCATCACAATGGTCACAATGACCGACAGCACTGCTGCACTGCCGATACTTTTGCGCATGCCTTCCCGGTCCCCGGCTCCGAAACGCTGTGCCGTCAGCACGGTAAATCCGGTGGTCAGCCCCTGGGTAAAACCAAGAATCAGGAAGCTTACCGACCCTGTGGCTCCTACCGCCGCCAATGCATCCACACCTACGAACCGCCCCACGATAATGGTATCCACCATACTGTATAACTGCTGGAAAATATTACCTATGATAATAGGAATGATAAATTTTGTAATCAACTTAGAAGGGCTGCCCTTCGTCATATCAAGTTCCATAAATCTCTTCTCCCGAAAAAACAGGACCCCGGAAGGTCCCGTCTCTTATACTACATTTATAACATGATGCCGGAGGCAAAAGTCCCCACCTTGATGCATGCAAATTACTTAATATACTTGCTTCCGCTATTACTGTAAGTCGTCAATATCACCGATCTCTCCGGAACCGATATCCAGCATATTCACGGTTCTGCGCTTCAATCTGGCTTCCTCTGACTCCCTCAGAATAAACTCCTTGATCGCTTTGGAGTTGCGGATATGCTCGATCAACAGTTTGGGATGCGTAGTATCACCGGTATAACAGACAATGGTGCCAAGTCCTGCCATTCTCTCCCAGATACTTGCCGTATGCTCCACATCCTGTACCTTGTACATATAGCAGTCATTCTCCACCTTGGTGAACACACCCGTA
>CAKSAM010000018.1 GCA_934436245.1 uncultured Acetatifactor sp. | reverse complement strand
GGTATCGGAACCTTTACCCAGATCAACGGTATCACCAGTGCGGTACATAATTTCTTCGATGCGAACAATGCACATACGGTACAGCTCTTCGGCATGGACTATTCCTGGAGCGTGGTGATCTCCGGAATTCTTTTGACTATCTGTGTGGCACTGGTAGTCATCGGCGGCTTAAAGCGAATTTCCACTGTGGCACAGGTCATCGTTCCTTTTATGGCAGTGACTTATGTGGTAGCCTGTCTGTTAGTACTGATCTTTAATGTAACTGCCATTCCCTCTGCTATTGTGACCATTATACAGAGCGCCTTCGGTATGCGTGCCGTAGCCGGCGGTGCTTTGGGAGCGGTTATCATGGCGATGCAGAAGGGTATTGCGAGAGGCATTTTCTCCAATGAAGCAGGTATCGGTAGCGCACCGATCGCAGCGGCTGCAGCGCAGACCGATTCTCCTGCCACGCAGGGCCTGATCTCCATGATGGGTACCATCATTGATACGCTGATCATTTGTACCATGACCGGTCTTACAATCGTAATTACCGATTCCTGGAACGTAGGTCTGGACGGCGTGGATGTTACCACCAGAGCTTTCCAGCAGGGACTGCCTTTTAACAGCTCCATCGCATCCTTTATCCTGATGGTATGTCTGGTATTCTTTGCATTTACCACGATCCTTGGATGGGATTACTACAGTGAGAGATGCCTGGAATACCTGATCGGTCAGAAGCCGAAGGCGATCAAGGTATACCGTTGGATCTACATTGCCTGCGTATTCATCGGACCCTACATGACTGTTAAGGCAGTATGGACCATCGCAGATATTTTCAACGGTCTGATGGCGATCCCGAACCTGATCGCACTGCTGGCATTAAACGGTGTGGTTGTGGCTGAGACCAAGAAATACCTTGACAATGCCAAGAAAAAGTTTTAAAAAAGTTCTGTAGCCCTATCACGCTGGAAAAATCTACAATTTTTCCAAAAGTATAGAAGTGAGGAACTATATGAAAGATCTTACAAAGGGCAGACCGTCAGTTTTGATACTGACGTTTGCCCTTCCTATTTTTTTGGCCAATTTATTGCAACTTACTTACAGCCTGGCAGATACCCGCATCGTAGGTACTTTTCTGGGAGATAATGCCCTGGCGGCAGTGGGGGCCACGATGACGCTGAGCAACCTGATCGTACAGTTCCTGATGGGAATGTGCAATGGTTTTGCTATTATTTCGGCACAGTGCTTCGGAGCGAAGGATATGGACAGATTGCGCAGATCCTTAGGCAATTCTCTGGTGCTTGGGCTATTGGCGGCTGTGGTACTGACGATAGGAGGGCTTGTATTTTTACAGCCGATTCTCAGATTCCTGAATGTGCCGGAAAATCTGCTGAACACAGCAACACAGTATGTATCCGTGATCATAGCGGGACTTGTTGTTACCCTATTATATGATGTATTATCGGCGACCTTAAGAGCGATCGGAGATACCGTGACCCCACTGATCGTGCTGGCGGTGTCGGTGGTGCTGAATATCGGAGGAGATCTGCTTCTGATCGTGATGCTGCATATGGGAGTGCTGGGCGCCGCAGTTGCTACTGTGCTGTCGCAGCTGATCGCTGTGGTGGTGTGTGCGGTCTATCTGTGGAAAAAGTATGAAATTCTGCGGATACGTGTGGATGATCTGAAGCTGCAGGATGCCGGAATGCTCCGCAATATGCTAAGCTCCGGTCTTTCCATGGGATTCATGAGCTCGCTGGTCAATATCGGTACACTGACACTGCAGACTTCTATCAACAAGCTGGGACAGAATATTATCATTGCCCATACGGCAGCCCGCAAGATCTCTGAGATCTTCATGATCATGTTCAGCGTCTTCGGTCAGACCATGGCGACCTATTGCGGACAAAATCTGGGAGCCGGTAAGATCGACCGGATCCGCAGAGGAATCCTGTTGGCAACCGGTTATACCTGTATCTGGTGTACGCTTAACATTGTGACCGCTTATACTATCGGTGACTGGCTGGTATGGCTGGTCACCGGCAGCAAAAATCCGGAAGTGATCTACAATGCCACATTATACCTGAAGGTAGATACGCTGTTCTACTATGTGACAGCGGTAATCTGTATTGTGAGAAACTCCATGCAGGGACTGGGAGAGCGGATCGTACCGCTGATCTCCAGCTCTCTGGAAATGATAGGGAAAATGGTGATCGCAGCGACGCTGGTGCCCATGTTCGGATACCCGGGTGTCATCGCTGCGGAGCCCATTGTGTGGTTTATCATGATCATTCCGCTTTTAATAAAGATACTGCGCATGCCGGTCTGGAAGCAGAAAAACTTAACTGTTTCGTAAATAAAAAGATGTTTTTACTTAACGTTGAGGAAAAATGACCAAATCTGACAGTAAAATACTTGTAATTTTGTCGAATTGTATTGCTATATAGAAAATGTTACAATGATTTCACTGAGAAAATACTTAAACGTTTTCGAGACGGACAAAATGTGACGAAGTCTTTTACAGAAAGGCAGATGTGGTAAGTATGAAGAAGACAGAGAACAAGAAAACGGAAGTAAAAGGGAATACAGTAAAACGGGAAAAAAAGAAGGGAAAGCCATTCTTTACGATCTCCAAAAAGATTCTGTCATTGAGTCTGTTGCCGATGATCATTGTGTGTACACTGGTGGCAACTGTTGGCTCCAAAGCATTGGAAGCAGGGATCGAAGAACAGATTGAACAGTCTTTACAGATTGTAGGCGTCAGTGTGGATGAGACTTATACCAACCTTTACGAGGGTGATTACACCAGAGATAGTAGCGGCAAGGTACGTAAAGGCGGCACATCTATTTCAGGGGAGACGCAGCTGATTGATGGATTACAGGAGAAAACAGGATTTCAGGTATCGTTTTTGTATGGAAATATGCGTCTGATCACGACGCTTAAAAAGCCACAGGGAGGACGTATTAACGGTACCGGTCTGGAGGATGAGGTATATGAGCAGATCCAGACGGGACAACCACTGTTTCTCAAGGATTGTATAATTTCAGAGGTGGATTATTATGTATATTATCAGCCATTGATCAATTCTGACGGCTCTGTGATCGGTGCCATCGAAGTGGCGACGCCGGTGCAGAATGTCAAGGATACAATCTTGATGCAAGTCAAGGATATTATCCTGATCGCTGTGATATGTGTTGCCGTTGCGGCAGTTCTGGTAAGTATATTATCCCGCAGCATGGTCAAGACCATGAAGAAGACCAAACATTTTCTGGGCAGGATTGTGGCAGGAGAACTGGATGCAGAGCCGGATGAGAAGCAGTGCCGGAAAAAGGATGAACTTGGGGATGTATATCGTATTTCTGTAAAACTGCAAAAAACTCTCCGTTCGATTGTAACGGAGATCAAAGATTCTGCGGATGACCTGACCGGATCGGCAGATAAACTGATTAAAATGGCACAGGATACACAGGAAGCTGTGAATGATGTATACCATGCTGTCGGCGAGATATCAGACGGTGCACGGAATCAGGCGAACGAAACAACGGATGCAAATACGAACGTGGTACGTATCGGCGAACAGATTGAGTATATCTCCAGTGAAGTGAATTCTCTGACGGATTATGCCGGCAGGATGGCGGAGGCGGAGAAGGCATCCGAGGAGATCATGAAGGAACTGAACAGTTCCAACGAAAGTACGAAAGAATCGGTGCTGCGGGTAGCGGAGCAGATTACAGACATGAACAGTGCAATCCAGAACATCACCAAGGCAGTCTCCATGATTCAGGATATTGCGGATGAGACGGATCTACTGTCACTGAATGCCAGCATTGAGGCAGCCAGAGCAGGAGAAGCTGGAAGAGGCTTCGCAGTGGTGGCAGAACAGATCAGCAAACTGGCAGATCAGTCCAAACGTTCTGCAACCGAGATTGAGCAGATCATCCAGGATATTATGGAATCTTCCGGCAGAATGGTGGAGATCATGGGTGAAGTGGAAGCCAATATGAATCATCAGCAGAGCAAACTGGAGGAAACCGGGGTCAAGACTGCGGCAGTGGCGGATGGTGTAGAGAATTCTCTGCATCATATCGGCGGTATTCAGGAGAAGGTGGAAGTTCTGGGACAGTCCGGAAGTGCGATCCGCGATGTAGTGGAAGGCCTTTCAGCTATTTCCGAACAGAATGCGGCATCAGCGGACAGTACAATGCAGGCAGCCCATGGCATGAGCGATACCATGACAGAACTGATGACCTCTTCTGAGAAACTGATGACTTTGGCGGACAAACTGGAAAAGGTACTGGATGTTTTCAAAGTATAAAGTTGTAAGAGGGGTGTCGGAGCGCATCCGGCAGGGAGATAAATATCATAAAGAAAAAATACAGTGCAGTTTTTAGTGAGAAAACCGCACTGTATTTTTATGCTGTTTTATTGACGGTGATACCAACATGAACTACAATATAAATGATATGCGAAAATAAAATATGAGTTGCCAGAGGCTTTTGCCCCGGACACCAGCATATTTTGCAATTCATTTTACGGGAAAGAAGGAAAACAGTATGAAAGAGCTCGAACGAAGTAACCGTGTGGCTATGATATCGCATTGTGTGATTGATTTTTGTATGCTTATCATAAGTATTGCCGGATTTGTCAACCATACCGTGACAGCACCGGTATTGGCAGTGCTTCTGCTGCTGGGAATCGTACCGGTTTTGGCAGAATTTATATGCTGGAAGAGGGATCATGCAGCAAAAGCTATCAAACATTTGTCACTGGTTGGATTTGCATTGTTTTATACGGTGCTGCTTTTTACGGCACAGTGCAATATGGTGTATGCATTTGTGATCCCCATGATGTTTGCAGTCATGCCTTATCATGATGTAAAGGCATTTATGCTTATTAACGTCGGGACAGTAGTAGAGAATATCCTGGTGGTGATCCTCGGAGCAACACAGGGTGGCTTCGGTTATCTGGGTCGGGATGCCGGGGCGATACAGATTTTTGTAATGCTTCTGCTGTGTTTTACCTCTATCTATGCTACCATATCCAATCAGAAGAACACGAATGAAAATATAGAGAATATTACTGCTGCGCAGAACCGTACAGAAGCGACATTGCAAGAGGTCATGGAAATGAGTACCCGTCTGGAGACTTCTGCACAGGAGATAACGATAGAACTGAATAAACTGGAAACTGCATTTGACAGCACCAAAACAGCCATGGAGGAGGTATCCGCCGGTTCTGGGGAATCTGCTGCGGCGATTCAGCAGCAGACTGCCCAGACGGAGGCTATTCAGGAAAAAGTAAATACTGTGGGTGAAGTGGCAGAGACAATCGGAAACAATATGGAACATACGATAGAAATATTGGATACCGGGAAGGAAGAAATGACAGGTCTGAAAGAGCAGGCAGAGGATTCTGCAAGATACAGTGAACTGGCAGCACAAAAGCTGGAAACACTGGATCACTATATGCAGGAAATGCATTCTATTGTGGAGATCATCAGCAAGATTGCCACACAGACAAGCCTGTTGGCATTGAACGCCAGCATCGAAGCAGCCAGAGCCGGTGAGGCCGGCCGTGGATTTTCTGTAGTGGCTACAGAGATTTCGGGAATGGCTACCCAGACAAAGGATGCTACCGGTAATATTGCGGAGCTGATTCAAAATGTATCCGGAGCGATTGAAGAGGTGGTAACGGTCATCCGTCAGATGATAGATGGCATTGGCAGCCAAAAGGAAGGAACAATGCGTGCTGCGGACAGCTTCCAGGCAATTGAAGACAGCAGCTATACAATCGTGGATAATCTGGGACAGATGCTTCAGATAGTAGATGCCCTGAAAGCAGCGAACCAGGAAATCGTGGATTCCATCCAGACAATCTCAGCTACAACAGAGGAAGTATCGGCCCATGCCAGCGAAACACTGGAAGCGGAGGAGAGAAACAGCGAAATCTTGAAGAAGATCACAGAGGAAATGAACGCAATGGTTATAAAGCGGTAATGTGTTTTATGAAAAGCAGGCGGAATGTGAAAATAACAGAGACGGAGTGACGGAACATGCATGACAACGGGGTGACCTTACAAAAGAAAATATTACAGAATCTGGATGTAAAATATTCCTACGAACTGGCCAAGCGAATGGAGCAGTTTAAGTCTCATCCGATTCTGGGCTATCGTCCGGCGGGATCGAAAGCGGAGTTTGCGACCGGTGAGATGTTAAAAACGGAGATGGAAGCTCTGGGATTGTCGGATGTGACCAAGGATGCGGTTACAGTAGACGGCTGGGAATTTCACAAGGCTACATTACGGTATGAAAATGCGACAGGAGAAATGGTATCGGTGGAACTGGGAGCCTACCAGACGACCTTTGTGACGGACGGATCCAGGGAATTTTCTCTAATGTATCTGGGAAAGGGAACGGAAAAGGATTATCTTGATAAAGATGTAACGGGTAAACTGGTGCTTGTGGAAATTAATCAGAGAGACGAGTGGTGGATCAACTATCCGGTATATCAGGCTCATTTAAAAGGGGCTGCAGCCCTGATCGCAGTGCAGAGCGGCGGCTACGGTGAGATTGATGATGAAGCGCTGAATGCACAGGATATTGCCGGACCGGAGGATGCGCCTGCATTTTCCATTTCCCACAAGGATGCTGCTGATCTGCTGGAGCTGCTGCGTGATCAGGAGGAAATAACGGTTGCCTTTGATGCGGAATCCAGAGTGACAAGGAACTGTACGACTTATAATATTGTGGGAAGGATCCCCGGAAAACATCCTGACCGCATGGTACTTTTGTCTGCACACTATGATTCCTATTTTGACGGATTCCAGGATGACAATACAGCGGTCGCCCTGATGTTTGGTATTGCAAAGGCGTTACGGGACAGTGGTTTCCAACCGAACAATACCATTGTGATCTGTGCCATGGCTTCCGAGGAATGGGGCGTGGTGGATTCCAATTTCGACTGGTCCACAGGAGCTTATGAGCAGATATTCACCGCACATCCCGAATGGGTGGGCAAGGTGATCGCAGATCTGAACTTTGAGCTTCCTGCGTTAGCACATGGTACCAGAGCGAGGATCCGCAGCTGCTATGAATACGTCAGCTTCTTGGAAGAATATCTGGCGGATCTGCCTAATCTGACGGTAGCCTACCCGGAAGAGACAGCAGTGACATCTCCGATCGAGACCTGGTCGGATGATTTTTCCATGGCGATCGCAGGCGTACCTTCCATGGTAAATGATTTCACCGGCGGAAGCTTTATGGAGACCCATTACCATTCTCAGTTTGATAACGATGAGTTTTATGATGAACAGGTATACCGTTTGCACCATGAACTGTTTGCCCTACTGATCCTGGCACTCGATGAAACGGTAGTGGTGCCGTTACAGTTTTCACCGGTGGTGCAGAGGATCCGGAAAGGACTGGAACAATGCCGAGAAATCTGCTACCGCGCCGATGTGGCGGGGCAGCTGGGAGAGAAAAAGAGGGTTTTGCTTGAAAAAATTGAGGAACTGGAGATTTTAAGTGACCGGGCACTCAGAAGATGCCGGGAAGAATATGAAGCGGTAGAGGAATACAACCGTAACTACAAACAGTTGCTCAGAGATGGAAAATACGACGAGGCGGAGGAACTTTTCCGTCAGACCAGACCGCTGGAACAGAAGCTGCTTGCAAGGTTCAAACAGGAACAGGATGCTTTTGTAAGGATTGACTGGTACGGAAATGTGTTGTACCCTCATGAGATATGCAGTGCAAATCTGAGGCTTCTGGGCGGAGCGGTGAGAAATCTGAAGGAACAGAGACTTTCCTCCGCACTTCGTAAGCTTTATCAGGTAGATAACAATGCCTATGCCTTTAATTTTGATGAAGATGTATATAGGCATTTTACAGATTATGTATTCCATCAGCCGAAGGATCGCCTGAAATGGGGCTACGGAAGGCTGCCGGAGCATGAAAATCTATATGGAACGGTCAAGCAGCTTCTCCAAAAAGAAAGACAATTGGAGATGTTGACAGGATCCGGTATGAAGGAAATGGATTATCGGGAAGAAATTGCCAGCCTGGAACATGCATGCAGCAAGCTTGTGGTCAGCCTGATGAATATCATGCAGCAAATGGAGAAAGCTGTGACAGAGATATTCGAATTGTAAGGATGGCGAGGGCAGAGCACGGAACAATTCGCAGGCAACAAAGCCGGGGACTGACATCATCATAATAAGGAGATAACAGTAAATACAATTATGGAAAGTGATAAGCTATATCGAGTGCAGAAGGAAGATCTTCCGAAAGTGGAGAAAATGCTGAATCAGTGCTTTGCACACGATCCGTTGTACGAGACGCTGATTCCGGATCCGGAAGTCCGTAAAAATCTGATGCCGGAGTTGTTTAAATGTGACATGGATGAATTTTATGCGACCTGTGAGATCTTCGCAGACAGCGCAGACCTGAACAGTGTATTGGTGGTATCGGATGAAGCGGAGCCGTACAATGTATTCCAGTTCTATTTTACAGAGGCCATGGCTGCTTTACAGACGGATTCCTATCTGATCAAGGAGGATCCCTCGTTAAAGACATTTCGGAATTTTATGAAGGGTGAGGATTATCTGAATTCCAGCTGGACGGATCAGCTGCATCAGAATCAGCGACTTCATATTATCTATCTGGCAGTGGATCCTGCCATGCAACATCATGGGATTGCGGCGGAGCTTCTGGAGGAAGCCATTGACTATGCCCAGAAGCACAAACTGATGATCTCCCTGGAAACACACAATCCGAAAAATGTGGAATTCTATGAAAAGTTCGGATTCAAGGTATATGGCGTGATGGAGAAGAATTTTCCGTTAAAGCAATACTGTCTGATCCGTGAGGTGCAGTAATATTACCGGAAATTTCAGAAAAATCCGGAAACGCAACTGCCGGTTGACAAAATTACAAGGGCACTTGGTAGTTGTCAACCGGCTCTTTTGTTATGATTTTCCTATGTCGACGATCTATGTGCACAAGAAAACATTAATAAAGGAAAGAGAGAGAATGAGAATGATCCTGTCAGAAAAAATAATAATGTTGCGTAAGAAATATGGGTGGTCCCAGGAGGAACTGGCAGAACGACTGGACATTTCCAGACAGTCCGTATCCAAATGGGAGAGCGGAGCCTCAATCCCGGATCTGGAACGCATTGTCAGTATGAGCCAGCTGTTCGGAGTCACTACGGATTACTTATTAAAAGATGAAATGGAAGAGACGGAATTTGCAGATGGAATGACACCGGAGATCACAGAGGGCAAAGTGATCACGGTGGAGGAAGCCAATACTTTTCTGGAAGCTACGAAAAAATATGCTGCCCGGATTGCACCAGCGGTATCCCTGTGCGTGCTCTCTCCCGTTGTATTGTTGTGGTTGTTGGGAATGGCAGGTGCCAAAAGAGGAACGATCACAGAAAATGTTGCGGGAGGAATCGGTCTTATCGTACTGTTGCTGACGGTGGTAGTTGCGGTAGCAGTATTTCTTCTCACCGGAATCCCGTACAACAAATATGAATATCTGGAAAAAGAAAAGCTGACACTGCAATATGGGGTGTCCGGAATCGTGGAGAAAGCAAAAGAAACCTTTGCGGGAACCTACCGGATCTGCATAACCCTGGGGGTTGTATTGTGTATCCTGGGAGTGGTACCTTTGCTGGTAGTATCCATTTTTTGGGGGAATAATGGTTATGCGGTGATCCTTGCTACGGATGCTTTGCTCATTGTAGTGGCGATCGCTGTATGGCTGTTCGTGTGGTCCGGTATTATCTGGGGTGGTTTTCAGAAACTGCTTCAGGAGGGAGACTACACGGTAGAGAATAAGGCAGTCAACCGGAAGTATGAGCATGTGACAGCAATTTACTGGTGTGTCTGGACAGCGGTTTATCTGGCTATCAGCCTGCCGACGATGCGTTGGGATATTACCTGGGTCGTATGGCCTGTGGCCGGCGTATTATATGGGGCACTTTTGGCATTTCTGAAGATAAAGAATCGGAGAACGGAGCGGACATAAGCAGATCCCGATATGAAATGTTGGCCAACGGGTGAAAAAGGAGCGGAAAGTATGACAGTCGTGTGCCTATTGATTCTGGCAGGAATCTTCTGGGGAGATTTCCTACTGAAAAACTATATAGAAAAACATGTGGGGGAGTGGGAAGAACGTGAGATCTGCCGTGGAAAACTTCTGATCCGCAAGCATCACAACAAAGGCATGATGCTCAATGCCGGACAGAAGAAGAGAAGACTGGTGGCTGCTGTGTCATTGGCATTTACACTGATATTGACCGTTGTCTTTATTGTGAGTCTGGGACACCGGGGCAACAATTTGCTGCGACTGGGTCTGGCGCTGTTGCTTGGAGGTGCATTCAGCAATACCTATGACCGCCTTCACAGAGGTTACGTGGTGGACTATGTGAGCTTCCCGGTGAAATGGCAGGCGTTCCGCAAGGTCGTCTTCAACTGCTCGGATTTTGGCATTATCATCGGTGCACTGCTATCGGCGCTTGGAATGCTGTAAATTGAAAGTTACGAGCCATGCAAAGTCAAAACAGAAACAGCGATCTGGGAGCTTGCTCACAAGTCGCTGTTTTTGTTTTTGGCTTTATAAGGCGACAGCCGTCAATGAAATAAATGTGGAGCGCCCTTTGCGACACATTTATGAATTGAGTGCATGGCTCGTAACGTAGGGTTGCCGTAGACCGGACGAACGCCTACGGCGAACGGAACATCCTTCCTCGATGTAAGGTCTCCCGGTGGGAATTTTCTGACGAAAAGTGAGTAGCGGTTCTAATCCGCACGGGCACGGCTCCAGTTGCCATCCGTGGCAACATCCGCCTGTCGCGAACGTCCTGTTCGCTCCACCCTGTCTTTCAACACTTTTCGAGAAAATATCACCACCTCCCGACAAACATCTTCGGAAGAACATTCCGTCCACCGTGGGCGTTCTGTGTTTTGAAAAGCTTTCAAAAACCAGTAGCCCTGCCAAGGGCTATTAGTTTCATAAAAAGATACTTATTTTACTATATTTATGAAAAAAATTCTTAACATACATTCCTTTTTTTCATAAATTCTATAATATCTCGAATTTTATGAAATTTATTAGTTTGAAACATAAAAGATGTGGGTATTTTTCATAAAAACAACATTTATAACAGTTTTTATGAAAATGCAGAACTTGTTTTTAACTTCCGCACATGTATTCTAAGATAAAATGCTCTGCCTAAACAATTGGGATGTTTTTCATAACCCAGCAGAAAAGGACTGCTCCCCCGGACGTAGATGCGGCGGAGACTGTGAGATTTTCTTGGAAAGTGGTTGAGCCGCAGGGGCAACGCGAACACGATGTTCGCGTTAGCCGGTAAGCGACATGGATGGCAGCGTAAAGGCGGCCCCGTCATGATGAGAAGTACTTCGCCACTTTCCTTTAGAAAATCCACAGTTGTAGCTAGCATCCGAGTCCGGGGCGGGCAGTCCTTTCTGCGTGGATTTAAAAACAACTATTTAATTAACTTTCAAGTTAATATAAGAAGGGTGAGCTTTACAGCTCACCCTTCTTATATTTTGCAACGATGTTCTGAATTCGCTCATTCGGATTCAGCAGATCGCTGATGGAAGAATCGTGGTTCAAAGTATCAATGATGTAAGCGATGTATTTACTCATATCACAGTTGATGTACCATTCTCTTTTCAGCAGTTCCGGAGTCTGGTAGATCAGGTTGGTAGTCAGCACCTTATCGATGATGCCGTTCTCATAAGCCTTGTCGAACTTGTCCAGGCCGTTGGTGAAGAGGCCGAAGGTGGAGAAGACGAAGATCTTATTGGCTTTGCGTTCCTTCAGGGCAGCAGCGACTTCCAGCATGCTTTCACCGGAGGAGATCATGTCATCGATAATGATCATATCCTTGCCCTCTACGCTGGTACCCAGGAATTCATGCGCTACGATAGGGTTACGGCCGTTGACAATCTTGGTGTAATCTCTTCTTTTATAGAACATACCCATATCCAGACCGAGAACGTTGGCGATGTAGATGGCACGTCCCATGCCGCCTTCATCCGGGCTGATGACCATCATGTGGCTGGAGTCTAACTGCAGATCCTTCACATTGCGAAGCAGTCCTTTGATGAACTGGTATGCAGGCTGTACGGTCTCAAAGCCGTGCAGAGGAATGGCATTCTGCACACGGGGATCATGAGCATCAAAAGTGATAATGTTGTCTACCCCCATGCTTACCAGCTCCTGCAGTGCCAGCGCACAGTCCAGAGACTCACGGGAAGTTCTCTTGTGCTGACGGCTCTCATACAGGAAAGGCATGATCACAGTGATACGACGGGCTTTACCGCCGACAGCTGCGATGATACGCTTCAGATCCTGATAGTGATCATCGGGAGACATATGGTTCTCGCTGCCACACAAGGAATAGGTCATGGAGTAGTTCAGGACATCTACCAGCAGATAGAGATCAGTACCACGGACGGATTCCAGAATCTGCCCTTTTGCTTCACCGGAACCGAAACGGGGTACTTTGGCATCCAGAAGATAGGATTCTCTCTGATAGCCTGCAAATGCAAGAGACTCTTTGTGTTCACTTTCTCTCTCTGCTCTCCATTTTACAAGATACTGGTCTACCTTCTCACCTAAGGGCTTGCAGCCGGGCAGGGAAATAATGCCCAGAGAGCCGACAGGGATAGTCTCCAGATTTCTTTTTTCTTCACGATTCGCCATTGGGGTGATCCTCACTTTCTGATTCTGTATACTGTTCTGTTACGAAACTTGTGATTAATTGTCAGATGCATTTTGCATACGTTTTTTACACATGCGGATATCGGGGCCGGTCAGCTTACACAGGTCATAATGACTTGTGATGCGGGAAAATACCCGGTCGGAATATCGGTCACGCAGCTCTTCCAGACTCAAGTTTGTGGAGATGATCGTGGCTTTTTTTCGCAGGTCCCGTTCATTGAGACAAGAGAAAAGCTGTGAAGCAACAAAGGTATTCGTTAACTCTGTGCCAAGATCATCGATGATCAAAAGATCGCAATTGTATAAATCCTCATAAAATCCGGATAAAGCTTCCTTTGACTTTGCATCAAAAGAATAGCGTGCAAGGGTATCAAATAACCCGGAAGAACTGAAATAGATCACGGAATGACCGCTTTCCAGTAATTCTTTGGCGATACATCCCGATAAGAAGCTCTTGCCAGTACCTACTGTACCATAAAAGAAAAGATTGTGGTAGTGTTGTTTGAAGTTTTGTACAAAATCGTGGCAAAGAGTTACGCATTTTTCAAAACGAAGTAAATCTTCCCCCTGATAGTATTCGTAAGAAAGATTGGAAAAATTCTCAGAAGCGATCATTTCACGAATATGAGACTGCTCATAGAGAATATTTAATTCCTGCTGATGGAAACAATGACATTTTTTGCGTAAATGGTCTTCTGTTTCTATATAACCGGTGTCCCTGCAATCGGGACAGTCATAGATCGGCTCCAGATAATTTAAAGGATATCCTGCAGAGCGGAGGAGTTCCTTTTTCTGAAGTGAGATCTCTTTTAAGGAGGAGCGCAGCCGGGTCAGTGCTTCGTCGTCACCATCTAATAAAAGTCTCGCCTGAGCGACAGAAAGTTCTCCGATGGATTCGTCCAGCTTCTGGTATTCCGGAAGCTTTGCATAGACTTCCAGACGACGCTGCTCAGAGAGATGACGATTACGGTCTCTTGCCTGTTCATAGCCCTTCATAATAAAGTTATATTGTGCATTTGTCAGTGACACGATTTACTCCCCTTTGCCTGTTAATTGCTTAAAATTTCTTTTTCCAGAGCGGCAAAATCATAGCTGTTCTGTGTAAATTGCGTAAAGCGATTGGAGGATCCGGAAGAAACGGGCTTTGCAGTCTTTTTCTTCTGGAAAGACGCATCCAGCTGCTGAATATCAGCTTTGTGATGTACGCCTGCCTCACGCCAACTGTTTAAAATGCCTTCTGCATATTCAAAACGATGCTTGTCCGTGGCAAGAGAACTGCGTTCACAGGCTTCGAGGATAATATCAGCACTAAAGCCGTAATCCCTGATCCAACGGTTGATAAATTCCAGTTCTTTAACGGTGGGAGCGGTGGAACGTCCGAGGCTGTTCATGATAGCATAAACGCTTTTATCATATTTCGTGGAGAATTTCTGTGCCTGTTTTGGGGTGGTGATACCTTCTTCTGCCCAGTTGACAGCAACCTTTTCTATGTATTTGAAATCCTTCTTGCCACGCTCCACACAGTATTGCAGAAGATAATCAATAAGATCTTCCGAAAAATGCAATACATCGGTGAAGAACAGGATTGTTTTGATCTCGGAGGGGGTCAGAGGTTTTCCGATATAAGCTTCTGCAATAAAGAGAAGCTGGGAAGTTTCCTCGCACTCCCTGAATTCACGCAGCTGATCCAGAGAATATGCAGGTTTAGTATAGGTGTGCGGCTCCTGAGGGATTGCGGCTGCGGCGGAAGGAGCAGCTGCACATGCGGTAGGAAGAAACTTAACACCTGAAGGTGTATTCTGGGCAGAACCGGCGGTCAACAGTACATTGTGTTGGGGAACCGGTGCAGTCTGCGCACTCAGATCACGCAAGTGGATTCCCACCAGGGTCTTATTTTCATCGAAGTCCAGATCCAGGATCTGCTGCTTTTCCCAATATTTCAGCGCACGGATCACATCCTTCTCTGTGTGGTTGAACTTGTCTGCAATTCCGGACACACTGATAGCCTGGTCCGCATTCAGCATGCGCAGCAGATAGAAATAGACCTTCAGCTGTGCGTCATTGGCATCCTTCATATATTCATCAATAAACAGATTAGATACTACCGTAGAATCTGCATAATTATCTTTATAGAGCGCTATCTGTGCCATAACACACAATACCTTCTTTCACAAATCGTTCCTTTTTCAAAGTAAGACCAAGTATAGCATAAGACCTGTGAAAAAGAAATAGTCAATTTGCTGGAAAACCTTGTAAACACTGGGTTCCCGGACTCTCAAACAAAAATGTGGAAACGGTGGATATTGTGGATATCGACAGACGATGTATCGGAAAAAGCTTATATATCGGCAGATTATCGTCAAAATATGACACAAAATTATCCACAGGGAAACAACAAAATATCCACAGGGTTGAGTGGGATAATCCCCACTCACCTTGTGGATAATGTGGACAACTATTTGCCAAGCAGGTTTTCACCGATTTTTACGACATCTCCGGCACCCATAGTTATCAACAGGTCACCGTTTATGCAATTTTCTAATAAAAAGTTTTCGATCTCATCAAAAGAAGGAAAATAATAGCATTCATGCCCCAACGCCTGAATCTCTGCCTGCAGGGTTTCAGAACTGATTCCCAGTGTGTCGGTCTCACGGGCGGCATAGATATCTGCCAGAACGATTTTGTCTGCAAGACTCAGGGCTTTTGCAAAATCTTTCATAAAGGCCTTGGTTCTGGTGTAAGTGTGAGGCTGGAAGACACACCAGAGAGTCTTATGAGGGTAATTGGCTGCTGCATGCAGAGTGGCTGCAATCTCCGTAGGGTGATGTGCGTAGTCATCAATAATGGTGATGCCACCGATGGTTCCTTTGTATTCGAATCTGCGGTCCGTGCCGGTGAAGCCGTGCAGAGCAGAAACGGTAATTCCACGGTCGATCGACAACAGATCGGCTAACGCAATGGAAGCTACCGCATTGCAGACATTGTGTTCTCCGGGAACCTGCAGAAAAAAACTGCCGGATTTCTCCCCATGACAATGAAGTGTAAAGGAAGGATGCCCCAACTCATCATAAGTAATATCCGAAGGATAATAGTCTGCAGCAGAACCGTCACTGTTGACTGCTTCCTTATTAAAAGTGATCACGCGGCAATCAAGATCTCCTGTGATCTCCTGCAGCCTGTCAATGGCACCGTTGATGATCAGACAGCCGTCTGCTGGCAGGAGCTTTGCAAATTTATGGAAAGAATTTCTGATATCGTTAATATCCTTGAAAAAGTCCAGGTGATCCTCTTCGATATTCAGAATCATACCGATCCTTGGGTAAAAGCTCAAGAAACTGTTGGTATACTCGCAGGCTTCTGTGACAAACAGATCGGTGCTGCCAACGCGGATATTGCCGCCGATGCTCTTCAACATTCCACCGATGGAAAGTGTGGGATCAGTGCCGGCGTGCAGCAGGATCTCACTGACCATGGAGGTCGTGGTTGTCTTGCCATGGGTACCGCTGATGGCGATGGGAGTCTTGTAATTCTGCATGATTTCGCCTAAGAGCTGCGCTCTGGTGAGGTGAGGAATCCCCTTTTCCATCGTCGCGGTATATTCGGGATTGTCCTTATGGATCGCACTGGTAAATACAACGCAATCAATGTCATCGGTAATATTCCCGGCACGTTGTCCATAAAATACATTGATCCCCTTTCGCTCCAGAGCTTCGGTAAGGGGGCTTTTGGAACGATCGGAACCGGACACACGGAAACCGGCATCCGCAAGAATCTCTGCAAGACCGCTCATACTGATACCACCGATACCTACAAAATAAATGGATGAGGGGTGATTAAAGTCTATCTGATACATGTTTGCACTTCCTTAATATAGTGTAGTTGCATTACTCATTAACATTATATACATATGAACGAAAAAAAACAATCCGTAGGTGTCATTTTGAAAAAATGTGTAACTTTACAAGTTTGCGCAAAGTTGCACAAAACAAAACTAGTAGAAATTTACAAAAAGAATAGAAATGAAGCGACAATTATGTAAAAAATGGATATAAAAATAGTAAAAAGGCAAAAAATCATAGTAATAAATATTCACTTTCAGTCGTTGATGTGATATAATCAGATTATCACATCCGAAGGAAAGAGCATTCGCTTTTTCGAGACAGATGGATACATCGGATAATAGCCGCAAGCGACTATTTATTACAACAGGTGGAAGGCTAGATAGAGGTGAGGATATGATTAAGAAAGAAATGATAGCCATGCTATTGGCTGGAGGACAGGGAAGCCGTCTTGGTGTGCTGACATCCAAGGTTGCCAAGCCTGCCGTTGCATTTGGAGGCAAGTACCGTATTATTGATTTTCCCCTTTCTAATTGTATTAATTCGGGAGTAGATACGGTAGGCGTACTGACACAGTATCAGCCGCTCAGACTGAATACCCATATCGGAATCGGTATTCCCTGGGATCTGGATCGCAATATCGGAGGAGTAACCGTACTGCCGCCCTATGAAAAGAGCACCAACAGTGAATGGTATACCGGTACAGCGAATGCGATCTATCAGAATCTGGAATATATGGAGAGCTACAATCCGGAATATGTTCTGATTCTTTCCGGAGACCATATTTATAAGATGGATTACGAGGTGATGCTGGACTTCCACAAAGCCAATAATGCGGAAGTTACCATTGCGGTAATGCCGGTTCCCATTGAGGAGGCAAGCCGTTTCGGTATCATGATCGCAGATGAAAATCATAGAATCACCGAGTTTGAAGAAAAACCGGAACATCCCAGAAGCAATCTTGCAAGTATGGGTATTTACATATTTAATTGGAAGACATTGAAGGAAGCACTGATCGCTATGGCAGATCAGCCGGCTTTGGATTTTGGTAAGCATGTCATTCCTTATTGCCATGAAAAGGGAGCACCCCTGTATGCTTATGAGTTTACAGGCTACTGGAAGGATGTAGGTACGTTAAGCTCCTATTGGGAAGCCAACATGGAACTGATCGATATCGTGCCTGAGTTCAACCTGTATGAGGAATACTGGAAGATCTATACCAAGAGTGAGATTCAGCCCCCTGATTATATTGCAGCGGACAGCGTGGTGGAGAGAAGTATCATCGGTGAAGGCTCCGATATCTATGGTGAGGTATATAATTCTGTTATCGGCTGTGGTGTAACGATCGGTAAGGGAACTGTGATCCGGGATTCCATTATCATGAATCAGACGCAGATCGGTGAGAACTGTGAGGTCAACAAGGCGATTGTTGCTGAAAATGTTGTGGTGGGTAATCAGGTAAGATTAGGTGTCGGCGAAGAAGCAGAGAATGATACAGCACCTCATATTTACAACCATGGACTTGTAACCATCGGAGAGAAGAGTGTGATTCCCGACGGCATCAGCGTTGGAAAGAACTCAGTAATATCCGGAGTGACAGCTGCTGCAGATTATGCGGATTCCCAGCTCGCAAGCGGCAAAACATTAATTAAGGCAGGTGAATAGCAGTGAGAGCGATTGGAATTATTTTAGCAGGCGGTAACAATCACAGGATGCGGGAACTTTCCCAGAAGAGAGCAATATGTGCAATGCCTATCGCAGGCAGCTACCGCAGTATTGACTTTACACTGAGTAATATGACCAACTCTCATATTCAGAAGGTGGCAGTATTTACCCAGTACAATGCAAGAAGTCTGAACGAGCATCTGAATTCTTCCAAATGGTGGGATTTTGGACGTAAACAGGGTGGATTATATGTGTTCACGCCTGCTGTAACAGCGGAGAACAGCAACTGGTACAGAGGAACTGCGGATGCTATTTATCAGAACCTCAGCTTCTTAAAAAACAGTCATGAACCCTATGTAGTCATTGCTTCCGGCGATGGTGTATATAAGCTGGATTACAATAAGGTATTGGAGTACCATATTGAGAAGAAGGCAGATATCACTGTAGTCTGCCGTGATATGGAGCCCGGTACCAATGTAGAGCGTTTCGGTACGATCCGCATGAACGAGGAAAGCCGTATCGAAGAATTTGAGGAAAAGCCTCTGCAGGCCAAGACCAATACGATATCCTGTGGTATTTATGTGGTTCGACGCAGACTGCTGATCGAAATGATCGAGAAGTGTGCGGAGGAAGACCGTTATGATTTCGTAAGAGATATTCTGATCCGCTACAAGGATCTGAAGAGAATTTACGGATACAAGATCAAGGATTACTGGAGAAATATTGCATCTGTGGAAGATTACTACAGCACCAACATGGATTTCCTGAAAGCGGATGTGAGAAATTACTTCTTTAAACAGTATCCGGATGTATACTCCAAGGTGGATGATCTGCCTCCCGCAAAATATAATCCCGGTTCTCAGGTACGAAACAGTCTGGTATCCAGCGGATGTATTGTCAACGGTGTGGTAGAGAATTCCGTGATTTTCAAGAAGAGTTATATAGGCAATAATTGTGTGATCAAGAACTCCATTATCCTGAATGATGTTTATATTGGAGATAACACGCATATTGAAAACTGTATTGTAGAAAGCCGTGATACGATTCGTGCAAATTCGTACTTTGTGGGAGAAGGCGAAGTGAAGATCGTAGTTGAGAGAAATGAGCGATATGTGATCTAAGTGATCTGTAGCATTTCGAGAGTCCACAGGGCGGAGAAATGCGTAAGGATCACTGTAACAGCACCAAGGGGGTTAGCAAATGCAGATTACAGATGTACGTGTTCGTAAGATCACCAAGGAAGGCAAGATGAAAGCTATCGTATCCATTACACTGGATGATGAATTCGTCGTACATGATATCAAGGTGATCGAAGGAGAAAAGGGATTGTTCATTGCAATGCCGAGCAAAAAGGCAACGGACGGAGAATATAGGGATATCGCACATCCTATCAATTCCTCCACAAGAGAAAATTTGCAAAGGGTGATCCTGGAGAGTTACGAAAAAGCATTGGAGGAGCCGGAAGAGGCAATCTAAGCTGCATAGAGACAAAAGAAAGCTGTTGTCAGCAGAGAAAATCTGCGGCAACAGCTTTTAAAATACATCCAGGTTACAATTCAACAGATGGAATCAGAGACGCTGATAAGCACATAAACCGTTTTCAAAATGCAGACGGTCGACCAATTCCAGAGAACCGCCAATCCTCCGGTACAGTTCTACAGTGCCTGCTGCATTGCCGCCCTCCCAGAGAGGAACGTTGGATACTTTTCCGTCGGGACTTTCATAGAGCAGCGGCATCATCTGCTCTTTGCTGCAGCTTCCGGAGATCCGCACCACGGAAGTGCGGTTCTGGGCTTTGAAGTGCCAGATGAACCGTTTGTTGGTCTCTTTCACCTTCCACTTACAACGGGACAGTGTAAGCGGTTTGCCAAAATGATACTCGAAATCTTCTCCGGTATAGGTCAACTGCATCAGGATTCTGCGGCGAACGGGGAAGAACAGGAACTTTGGACAACAGCCATCGATGGCCAAAGCAGAATGCTTTAACTCACGGCCGTTTTTTTCACTGATCAGGTGGCCGGAAGCGAATTGCAGCCAGGGCTGGTTGTAACTGCGGCCCCAATGCTTATCTGCATAGCCATAGGAGGTCTCAGGAGTGACCTCATAGGTGACACCGTCCAATACAACGGTTCCCCGGAAAAAAGTACGGATTCCTTCGCCGTGCCAGAAGCTTTCCAACGCATGAAGCGCCGTGAAAAAAGCATTGGCAATATAGCCGGTGTGACAGGCAACAGCTTTATGCACCTCCAGATCCCAGGTAAAGCTGCCTGCATCAGTCATAAGAGAACGATGTCTTGCAATCTCTTCGGAAATGTCGATGGAACCGCTGATCCGGTTCTCACTATAGACACAGTCTTCAAACTGCATGTAAAAAGGATCCTGGGCCACCTGCAGAGAAGTCATGGGATAGTAAGCCTGAAGCTGCAGACCGTCATCCCCCTGATCAGGGAACACTCCTGCTTTGATGCAGAGATAGGACGGCTTCATGCCATGACGTTTGTAGTAGGGGTGCTGGCCTAAAATAGGCTGTGATGCCCCCAGGGCGGGGTTTAAAATGCTGTATTCCACAAAAAAAGTGCGAGTTTCCTGCGTCGTGGGACACACGCCCTGGAAGGAATGCCACCAGCGCATGTAGCCACGTTTTGCATCAGAACCTCGCAACATATATGCATTTCTTTTCAGATCAGATAAATTCATGAATCAAAGACTCCCCCGCTTTTGTACCCCTCAAAACAACATTTCGTAGATAATATGTATATTATAGTACTATATGTTGTGAATGACAAGAGTGTCGGAAGAATCTTAAGAAAATTTTATGTATTTTCCCGGATCCGGATATCTACGGCCACATAATTGTATTCTTTTTCCGGATTTTCGCCGGTGGTCAAGTAGGCAAACAGCAGGGAAAGGGGCTTACTGCCCTGCACTTTCGGCTGCTGACAGATGGTGGCGGCAATGGTGCCGTTTTCCAACATCTGTCTGGTGGTGGGTACCTGATCAAATGCAATGATCCGGATGGCTCCTTTTTTCCCAAGAGCCTCTACACTGCGGCAGCCGCCGTAGACACCGCCTGCGGCGAAGAACAATGCATTGATCTCCGGATGAGCGGATAACAGAGCATAAGTCTTTTCATAGCTTTCCACTTCATCATCATGGATCTCTACCGTGTCCACAATGTGGATCCGGTCGGCGTAAGGCTTTAGTGTTTTCAGAAATCCGGCAATGCGTTCCGTATGACACAGGATATTGGAGGAACCTGTGACAATCCCCACATTTACGGTGCCGGAAGTCATAAGCTGCAAAAGACCGGCGGCAGTGGCACCACTGCGGGTGTAATTGCTGCCCACATAGGCGATACGTTTTGCATTTTCAATATCGGTGTTCAGCGTGACGACGGGAATCCCCTGTTCGTATAACCGGCTGATACAGTCACGGATCCGCTCATCGTTGTAAGGCGTCATGGCGATGCCGTTCACTTCTTCTGCCAGCAGTTCATCGACAGCCTGCAGCTGGGCTTCCACACCGAAGGAGATCTGTTTGGTGATTACAGTACAGTTGTAGCCGGCAAGCTCTTCGGCTTTTTCATTAATTCCGGACAGGACATCCTGAAAAAAGGCATTCCCACTGGAAAACAGAATGACCCCCAGCTTGAGCCTCTTTTTCTGTGCAGCCAGGACCAGACCTGCACGATTGGGCTTATAATCCAGATCTCTGGCGATTTTTCTGATTTTTTCAGCAGTTTCCGGGTTCACTGCTCCACGGTCATTCAGTACACGATCCACCGTGCCGCGGGAGACACCGGCAAGCGCAGCAATTTCTTTGATGGTTGCCATAAAATACTTATGCCTTTCGATCATCTGAACATATTCAGATGCTTTGTAATATTTAGCGTGACTGTCAGAACTTCATTCGCTATTCTGCCTGCAGACATTCGTAGAAAGCAGAGCTGCATGGCTCTGAATAGTTACAAGGTATCATATTTCTTTGGTGAAGTCAATGAAATACCGGTAGTTGCCCGGGCACGGTGGACCGCTTTGCGAAGAGCCGTTTTCCAGAGATACAAAAGAAGTTCATATCTTCACTTTTTGGTGAAAAAACATGGAAAAGATAAAAAGTTCTACTTGAAAATCTTTCTCAGAGCCGTTATGATAAAATTATGACGTGCACGTGCACGGAATGGAACAGAACGTATTGGGACACAACACAAAAAATGGATGGGAGGAAGATTCATGTTATACATTGGAATCGATCTGGGAACCTCAGCAGTAAAACTGCTTTTAATGGACAGCGAAGGAAAGATCCGGAACATTGTATCCAGGGAATATCCGCTGTATTTTCCACACCCCGGCTGGTCGGAACAGAAGCCAGAGGACTGGTATGAGCAGACGATGGAAGGAATCAAGGAGCTTCTTGCGGATGCAGACAAGAGCCAGGTGGCAGGCATCAGCTTCGGAGGACAGATGCATGGTCTGGTGATTCTGGATGAGAAGGATCAGGTGATCCGTCCGGCGATTCTCTGGAATGACGGCAGAACCACGGAGGAATGCGATTATCTGAACAATGTGATCGGCAAGGAGAAGCTTTCCGAATATACGGCGAATATTTCCTTTACCGGTTTTACGGCACCGAAGATCCTCTGGGTGAAAAAGAACGAGCCGGAGAATTTTGCAAGGATCAAAAAGATCATGCTGCCGAAGGACTACATCGCTTATCGTCTGACCGGTGTACATTGTACGGATGTATCGGATGCTTCCGGTATGTTATTGTTTGATGTGAAGAACCGCTGCTGGTCGAAAGAAATGTGTGAGATCTGTGGTGTGACAGAAGACCAGCTGGCTGCCTGCTATGAGAGCTATGAAAAGGTTGGCTGTGTATTGCCGGAGGTGGCTGCCGAACTGGGAATTCCCACAAATGTGGTGGTGGCTGCGGGAGCCGGAGACAATGCGGCAGCGGCAGTGGGTACCGGAACTGTGGGAGATAATAGGTGTAATATCTCTCTGGGTACCAGCGGAACGATTTTTATTTCTTCCAATCATTTTGGAGTGGATCAGCACAATGCCCTTCATTCCTTTGCACATGCAGACGGTCATTATCATCTCATGGGCTGTATGCTGAGTGCAGCTTCCTGCAATAAATGGTGGATGGATGAGATCATCGGAACGAAGGATTATGCAGCAGAGCAGGCGCAGATCGAGAAGCTTGGCGAGAATCATGTATACTTCCTGCCGTATCTCATGGGAGAGCGTTCCCCTCATAATGATCCCAATGCCAGAGGTACTTTTATCGGCATGACCATGGATACCACCAGAGCCGACATGACCCAGGCGGTATTGGAAGGTGTGGCATTTGCATTGCGTGATTCCCTGGAGGTGGCAAAATCTCTGGGCATCCATCTGGAGCGGACCAAGATCTGCGGCGGCGGAGCCAAGAGCCCTCTGTGGAAGAAGATGATCGCCAATATCCTGAACCTGAAGGTGGATGTGATCGAGAGCGAAGAAGGTCCGGCTATGGGCGGCGCCATGCTGGCAGCAGTAGCCTGCGGTGAATATGCAAGCGTGGAAGAAATCGCAGAAAAGTTCGTGAAAGTCACAGGAACTGTAGAACCGGATCCGGAGCTGGTGGCAAAGTACGAAGAGCGTTATCAGAAGTTCCGCCAGATTTATCCGGCATGCAAGCCGCTGTTTGAGATCCTAAAATAATGCCGTAGAAAAATCAAACAACAGCATAATAAAATGAACCTCGTAATTTTAAGATTGAGCTATAATAGAGAAAGGTTGGTAGAGCAGCATGAAAATTTTATCTGTAAAAGATCCTGCATTCCGCAAGTATGGCAGAGTGATCACCAATGTGGATTTCACACAACTGGTGGAAGAAATGAAAAAGACTCCGGTTCCCGAGGGTGTGGTATATGAGCCCGGGATCAATGCATTGGAAGCACTGCCTGTGAAAAAGGAACTGGAGACGATCACTTACGGAGAGATGCCTGTACAGATCGGGTACTGTAACGGTCATAATTCTAAACTTAATGCCGTGGAATATCACAGAAGCTCCGAAATCAATGTGGCAGCAACGGATGCTATTCTGCTCCTTGGACTGCAGGCGGATGTGGCAGAGGATTTTACATATGATACTTCCAGAATAGAAGCATTTTTAGTGCCTGCAGGTACCGGTGTGGAAGTATTTGCAACCTCTCTGCATTATGCTCCCTGTGGAGTAGACGGTCAGGGATTCCAGGTAGCCATTGTATTACCTCAGGGAACTAACTACCCGTTAGAAGGAACACACCAGAAGGTGGAGCAGGGCAAAGCACCCAGTGAGGATGCACTGCTTGCCGCTACGAACAAGTGGCTGATCGGTCATGCAGAGGGCGGTCTTCCAGAGGGAAGCTTTATCGGACTGACCGGAGAGAATCTGGATGTGAGCAAATAAACGTAATAATTCATAAGATTTGAACGCCGGAGGATTCCGTGAATGGATGAAAACAGGCGGTAAAATAAATGGTGTAGAGAAAAAGAAAACATAAATAGGAGGATTACAAAATGAGTAATTTACCAGAAGTAAAAATTGGCGTTGTGGCAGTGAGCCGTGACTGTTTCCCGGAGAGCCTTTCCGTGAACCGCAGAAAAGCTCTGATGCAGGCTTATACCGAGAAGTACGGTACCGATAGTGTCTATGAGTGCCCTGTATGTATCGTAGAGAGCGAAATCCATATGGTACAGGCATTAGAGGATATCAAGAAAGCCGGCTGTAACGCACTGTGCGTATATCTGGGCAACTTCGGTCCCGAGATTTCCGAGACCTTACTGGCAAAGCATTTTGATGGTCCCGCAATGTTCATCGCAGCAGCAGAAGAGACCCAGAACGATCTGGTAGGCGGCAGAGGCGATGCTTACTGCGGTATGCTGAATGCCAGCTACAACTTAAAGCTTCGTAATGTAAAAGCTTATATTCCCGAGAATCCCGTAGGAACTGCAGCAGAATGTGCAGATATGCTGCATGAGTTCATTCCTATTGCAAGAGCTATCGTGGGCTTAAGCGATCTGAAGATCATTTCCTTCGGCCCCAGACCTTTGAACTTCCTGGCATGTAACGCTCCCATCAAGCAGCTGTACAATCTGGGTGTAGAAATCGAGGAGAACTCCGAACTGGATCTGTTCGAAGCATTCAAGAAGCATGACGGAGATGAGAGAATTCCTGCCAAGGTAAAAGAGATGGAAGCAGAGCTGGGCGCAGGCAATCACAAGCCCGAAGTACTGCCCAAGCTGGCGCAGTATGAGCTGACTCTGTTAGACTGGATCGAGGCTCACAGAGGATACCGTAAGTATGTAGCCATTGCCGGAAAATGCTGGCCTGCATTCCAGACCCAGTTTGGCTTCGTACCCTGCTATGTAAACAGCCGTCTTACCGGTATGGGCATTCCTGTATCCTGTGAGGTAGATATCTACGGCTGCTTAAGTGAGTTCATCGGAACCTGCGTCAGCGCAGATACCGTAACGCTGCTGGATATCAATAACACCGTTCCCGATGATATGTATGACGAGTCCATCAAGGGCAAATTCAACTATACTCATAATGATACCTTCATGGGCTTCCATTGCGGTAATACCAACTCCAAGAAGCTGACTTCCTGCAACATGAAGTACCAGATGATCATGGCAAGAACCCTTCCCGAAGAGGTAACCCAGGGTACTCTGGAAGGAGATATTCTTCCTGGAGATATCACCTTCTACCGTTTGCAGTCTACCGCAGACAACAAGCTGCGCGCATACATTGCACAGGGTGAGGTACTTCCCGTAGCTACCAGATCCTTCGGTGGTATCGGTATTTTCGCTATTCCTGAGATGGGACGTTTCTATCGTCACGTGCTGATCGAGAAGAACTTCCCTCATCACGGCGCTGTTGCTTTCGGACATTTCGGCAAGGCTCTGTACGAAGTATTCAAGTACATCGGTGTTCCCGTAGAGGATCTGAACTTCAACCAGCCGAAGGGAATGCTGTATCCGACCGAGAATCCTTTCGCATAAGGTGGAATCGTAATATACATAACGAATAGACAATAAAAGAGGCCTCTGCCGGGATTACCCGGCAGGGGCCTTTAGTTCCCCTCTCCTAGAAAATATCTTGTCAAAATTATAACAAAATCAGTATAACAAAAAATATAAAATCTACAAAAAAATATTGCAATTTTGAAATGCTGCGTATATACTCTCAACGATAGAAAGAAAGAACTTTAGAAAATAACAGAAAACACGGATAGATAAAGTATTTATAAGGAAAATTCAGAGAGGAAATTATCATGACAAAAGACCTGACAAAAGGAAGCCCCATGAAACTTATCATCAGCTTTGCTGTGCCGTTATTATTCGGATTTTTATTCCAACAGTTCTACAATCTGGTGGACACCATGATCGTAGGACGTTTTCTTGGCGTGGATGATCTGGCGGCGGTAGGCGCTACAGGATCCATCAACTTTCTGGTGATTGGTTTCTGCATGGGTGTCTGCAACGGATTTGCCATCCCTGTATCTCATAAATTCGGTGCCGGAGATTATGTTGGCATGCGTAAATACGTGGCTAACTGTGCCTGGCTGGGACTGGCATTTTCCGTGGTTATGACGGTGGTGACGGCAATTTTGTGCCGGGACATTCTGGTATGGATGAAGACCCCTTCGAATATTATTGATGGGGCTTATGATTATATTTTTATTATTTTCATCGGTATCCCTACAGTGTATCTGTATAATATCGTGGCAGGCGTGATCCGTGCCACCGGCGACAGCAAGACTCCTGTGGTATTCTTAGTGCTTTCTTCCGTCATCAACATTGTGCTGGATCTGTATTTTATCATATCCCTGCACATGGGTGTGGCGGGGGCAGCCTGGGCAACGGTAATTTCTCAGGGGGTTTCAGGTGTGGCCTGCTTGATCTATATGGTGAAAAAATTCGAGATCCTGCGGATTCGCAAGGAAGAATGGAAGATGGACGGTCATATGATGATGGTGCTGTGCGGTATGGGAGTTCCTATGGGACTGCAGTATTCCATTACCGCCATTGGCAGTGTAATCTTACAGACTGCAGCCAACACCTTAGGTTCTGCGGCAGTTGCAGCCATGACCGCAGGCGGCAAGATCGGCAACTTCCTGGCATGCCCCTTTGATGCCATGGGTTCCACCATGGCGACCTACGGTGGACAGAATGTGGGTGCCGGTAAACTGGAACGTCTTGGCAAAGGACTGAAAGCCTGCGTAATACTGGGGGTAGGATATTCTGTGATTGCATTTTTGATTGCTGTATTTTTCGGCGGCCCGCTGGCACAGCTGTTCGTGGACAGCGGCGAAGCGGAGATCATTGCCAACGTGCGTGCTTTCTTATTATGGAATACGGCATTCTATATTCCGTTGGCATTAGTGAATATTGTCCGTTTCCTGATCCAGGGCATGGGCTTCCCGAAGTTCGCCATTTTAGCAGGTGTCTTCGAAATGATCGCAAGATCCCTGGCAGGCTTTGGGCTGGTGCCACTCATCGGCTTCACCGGGGTATGCCTGGGCAGTCCTATTGCCTGGATCATGGCGGATGCATTCCTTATTCCGGCTTATTTCCATGTGAGTAAGGTGCTGCAAAAGAGGATGGCGCCGCAAACGGATGTCCCACAGGCAGTTTGACGATACGCCGGTCGTAAGTCACCAGACCGTTCACCTCTTCCTCTACATCGGACAGCTGCGTGTATACCGCACCGCTCAACCCCCGGGAGATCAGAGGAAATAATTGTTTGGAAAATAACTGCTTCAGGGCAGCAGCCATGTTCTCCGGGGTGTCATATTTCTGATATCCGTAGACCCGATCCACACTGGAATGCCCGTCGATGTGGCAGGCGTAGCCACCATATTCCGAGATGACGAAAGCACGTTTCCCGTCCAGCTTCACCTGCAACGGACGGAAATAATTATGAATACTGCGGAAATCCCCACCTTTCTGGTCGAACCAGCCGCTGGCATGATCTACCGGACGGGTGGGGTCTTTTCTTGCCACCATTTTCGCAATACGGGCGGCATCGAACTGCCCCCAGCCTTCGTTAAACGGTACCCACACAGCGATGGAAGGCGCATTGTACAGATGGTCAATGGTGTCCAGACACTCCTGCTCCCAGCTTTTCCGGCCTTCCTCGGAGCCACGGGAGAATAGCTCATAATGATTGTCCTTCGTGTGGGCGGACATATGGGGGAACAGCGTGGGCATGTAACATACCCAGGGCATATGATAGGTAGAGCCGCCGCTGACCATATCCTGCCATACGATCATTCCCAGACGATCGCAGTGATAATACCAGCGCAGAGACTCGATCTTGATATGTTTCCGGAGCATGTTGAAGCCCAGCCCTTTTGTGAGGTTAATATCATAGACAAAGGCCTCATCGCAGGGAGCGGTCATCAGCCCGTCGGACCAGTAGCCCTGATCCAGGATCCCGTGGAGAAAATAGGGCTTATGATTCAGACAGAAGCGAGGGACGCCCTTAGAATCTCGCTCTACGGAGTAGCAGCGCATGGCAAAATACCCTTCCACCGTATCGCTATCGGCGGTCAGGGTAAAAGGATACAGCCAGGGTCGTTCCGGGCTCCAGGGCTTGAAATTCACAGGCTCCGGGAACTCTGCGGTATCGACAGCGGAATAGGTGATGCTGGCGGGAAAAGAAAGAACTACCGTGGTGTGAGTGAGTCCAAAGGGATCCTGTTGCTCAGAAATTTTATGTACACGCATCCGCATGAGTGAACCAGTATTTCCTTGCGCAAGGGTTCCGTCGCAGGAGGGGGTGCTTACCCGGAATTCCAGATGGTTGAACGGCTTCGGAGAACACAGGATGAAGGTTACGGAAGCCTTGTCATACTGAGGGGTGATCCTATAATTGATCACATAGTTTTCCGGAACCCATTCGTACCAGACACTCTGCCAGATGCCGCTTTGGGCGGTGTAGAACATGCCGCCGCGGTTCAGGGTCTGCTTTCCTCTGGTGGCGTAACCGGTGTCGGTCAGATCCCGGACTTTTACATAGAGAGATACCGGATCTGCGTTTACATATTCTGTGATGTCTAAGGAAAAAGGAAGGTAGCCGCCGCTGTGAGTGCCAAGCTTTTTTGTGCCGAGGAAGACGGCTGCCTCCTGATCTACTGCGTCAAAATGCAGAATGCAGTGCATATTTTCCTCTTTTTTGGAAAGTTCTTCCGGGGAAAAAGAAAGTTCTCTATGATACCACAGGTACTCCGTGGGTTCCAGTCTTCTGTTTACTCCGGAGAGCAGACATTCCGGCGAAAAAGGGACCCGGATGATCCCCTGGGCGGTAAAAGATGCAGGATTCTCCGAAGCCTTACTGCCGTCCGCAGGCACAAAAGCATATTCCCAGAGACCGTTGAGCATATGATAATCTGTCCGCCTCATCTGTGGGCGGGGATATTCGGACAGGATATCGTCATAGGAACCGGATCGTACAAGTGATTCCCCCCAGGGAGTGTATAGGGGATGCAGGGTGTCTTCCGGGTGTGCCTGATTCAGATTCGCAGCAGCATCTTTTAAGTTCATGCGAAAACCTTCTTTCCTAAAATAGATTATTTATAGTATACTACATTTGTGAGTCACCGCACGAAAAAAGATGCGATTCTTTGAGAAAAAATCCGGATGAGCTATCCGGATCATTAACTCTGAAAAATAATTCTGAAAACATGAGGTAGTACAGATGAATATATTGACTGTTGATAATATCACCAAAAGCTATGGCATCCGCAAGATTTTCGACGGAGCTTCCTTTTTCTTACAGGAAGGAGAAAAAGCCGGAATCATTGGTATTAACGGAACGGGGAAATCCACATTACTGAAGATTGTTGCCGGATTAGAGGAGGCCGATGATGGTACTGTGATCAAGGCAAATCACTGTCTGGTGCGTTATCTGCCCCAGAATCCGGAGTTCGCACCGGAGGAGACCGTGCTGGAGGCAGTGCTCCGGGGCAACCGTGTGGAGGAAAACGCCGGAACCATCGAGGCGGATGCCAAAAGCATGCTGACGAAGCTGGGGGTTACAGAATTTGATCAGCCCTGTGGGCAGCTGTCCGGTGGGCAGCGTAAGCGTCTGGCACTGGTATCGGTACTGTTGTCTCCGGCAGAAATTTTATTATTGGATGAGCCTACCAACCATCTGGACAATTCTATGTCCGACTGGCTGGAGGAGCAGCTGCGCCGCCGCAAAGGCGCCATGATCATGGTCACTCATGACCGGTATTTTCTGGACAGTGTTACCGACCGGATCCTGGAGCTGGACAAGGGGAAGATCTATTCCTATGATGCCAACTATTCCGGTTATCTGGAACTGAAAATGCAGCGGGAAGAGATGGCACAGGCCAGCGAGAAAAAGCGTCTGAACATTTTACGAAATGAGCTTGCCTGGGTACAGAGGGGTGCCAGAGCCCGTTCCACGAAGCAGAAGGCGAGATTGCAGCGTTTCGAGGAACTGAAAAATGTCAAAGGGTCGGTGACGGACGGCAAGGTGGAACTGACCTCCGCGGCATCGAGACTTGGCCGGACTACCGTGGAGATCGAGAATGTGTCCAAGAGTTACGGGGATAAGGTCCTGATCCGCGATTTTACCTATCTGTTCGGCAAGGATGACAGAGTGGGTTTCATCGGACCCAATGGAAGCGGTAAGACGACCCTGATGAAAATGATCCTGGGAGAAGTGACACCGGACAGCGGTCATATCGAGATCGGACAGACTGTGAAGCTGGGATATTATGCCCAGGAGATCGACGACACCATGATGCATCCGGAGCAGAGAGTCATTGATTACATCCGGGACGTTGCAGAATATATTACCACGGAGGACGGACAGATCACGGCAGCGAGAATGCTGGAGCGGTTCTTGTTTTCCGGTGAAGACCAGTATGGACAGCTGGGGAAACTGTCCGGCGGAGAACGGCGCAGATTGCAGTTATGCAAGGTTCTGATGGGGGCACCGAATGTTTTGATTTTGGATGAGCCTACCAACGACCTGGACATTGCCACCCTACAGGTGCTGGAAGATTATCTGGATACCTTCCCGGGAATCGTTATTGTCGTGTCCCATGACCGTTATTTCCTGGATCGTGTGGTCCGCAGGATCTTCGCCTTGGAAGATACCCACATGGTGCAGTACGAGGGCGGCTACACGGATTATGCCAATAGAAAAGCCGCAGAAGGAACCGCAGAGAGCACGGGAGCGGCGGCAGCATCCCAGCCGAAGAACGCCGATGAGGAGAATACTTCTAAAAACTGGAAGAGCGGACAGAAGCGCAAATTAAAATTCACTTACCAGGAACAGAAAGACTATGAATCCATTGAAGGAGAAATGGCGGCGTTAGAACAGAAAATAGCAACATTGGAAGCAGATTTTTCAAAATATGCCAGTGATTTTGTGAAATTGAATGAACTGACGAAAGAAAAAGAAGCTGCGGAACAGCAGCTGGAAGAAAAAATGGAACGCTGGATGTACTTAGAAGATCTGGCGGCAAGAATTGCGGAGCAGTGACTAAGTCAGTGACCAAGTCAAGGATGCTGTAATTACGAAAAAGATATATGAACTTAAAGGAGCAGACGAAAAAAAGTCTGCTTTTTTATTTATTTGTCTGTTTTCTGTACTTTAGTGGGGAAACACCAACAATTTTTTAAATGCATCAGAAAAATTGGTAAATGAGGCATTGGGCAGAATGATGACGGGGCGTACCACTATTGTGATTGCGCACCGTAAGTCCACGCTGGCTCATGCGGATCTGGTAGTAGAGTGGTAATTGCAAAAAAAAGAAAACTGACAGTCCGAAGTCCGGAATGTCAGTCTTCTGCATCGTCGGTAGCTGCTGCAACAGCGGAAACTACAGAAGATACGACAGCGATCACGACTGCCAAAAGGATAATTAAAAGCCCACCGGCCAAAAGTAAAAACATAAGGTACACTCCTTTTTGATGCTTGACTCTGAATAGTTACACATATTATACCATTTTCCTAATAAAATACAATAAAAACCCTCATAAGGTGGAAAAAATTAACAAAATAAGGTATAATAAACTCACCCATAGGGATACTGACAGGCTGCCTGCAGGCAGGGCAGCAGTTCTATGAGGGGAGTAAACTAACATAAGAGGAATACTTATGGCATATCAGAGAGCGAGAGAAGAAGTAGTGGAGGCATCCCCACAGACTACGGACGCAGGAAAAGAAGAACTCTATCTCTATTCCCTTCGCAAAATGGCGGAGAGCAATGTGGACGAGAATCGTAATGGGTTAACAAATCTGCATAATATGAAATCCTTTTTTTATCTCTGTGGAGAAATGATCAAATCACAGCCGGATAAAAAATACAGCGTGGTGATCATGGATATTGTGCAGTTTAAGGCCGTGAATGAATTTTGCGGCAGAAGTGAAGGCGACAGACTGTTGAAATTCATTGCAGACTGTTTTCAGGAATATGAAGACCATCGTAGGGACACCTATGCCTGTCATGCGAGAGCGGATATTTTCTGTCTTTGCACCAGCTACGGGAAAACAGAAGAACTTGAGGAGATAGTAAAGGAGATCAGAAAAAAGATTGATGAATTTCCTTTCACATATAAAGTGCAGCCATCTTTCGGCATCGGTGTGTCTCAGGAGCGGGAGCCTGCTGTCAGCTATCTGAAAGATTGCGCCACCATGGCAATGAAGAGCATTAAAGGAAAAGTGTACCAGACCTATGCCATTTTCGATGAAAAAATGCGCAGACAGCTGATGCGTGAGCGGCAGGTGGAGAATGATATTGTCGGTGCTTTGGAGAATGGAGAACTGCTTCTGTATGTGCAGCCGAAGGTAAACATGAGTACCGGACAGATCATAGGAGGGGAAGCACTGGTGCGCTGGCTGCATCCGGAAAAAGGACTGGTACCTCCGGGAGAATTTATTCCCGTGTTAGAGAAAAACGGTTTTATCATTAATGTGGATGAATATATCTGGGAAAAGGTATTTGCCTATCTTGGAAAATTGAAAGAAGAAGGCAGAGAACTGGTGCCTGTCTCCATTAATGTATCCAGACTGCATGCTTATGACACCAGGCTTGCGGAGAACCTGATCCGGCTTCGGGAAAAATACGATATTCCTGCACAGTTTGTTCCGCTGGAGCTGACGGAAAGCGCTTTTCTGGAGGATGAAAAAGGCATGTATCAGAGAATGGAGAATCTGAGGTCCCAGGGTTTTTTAGTATCCATGGATGATTTCGGTACCGGGTATTCTACTATGAACATGTTAAAGAATCAGACATTGGATGAGATTAAGATCGACCGGGAATTCATCCGGGATCTGGAGAAAGATAAGAGTCAGATCATTATCCGCAACACCATTGCCATGCTGCAGCAGCTGGGAGCACATATCATCATTGAAGGTGTGGAGACGGAAGAGCAGAAGAAGTTTCTGTTAGGCTGTAATTGTACTGATGTACAGGGCTTTTTATTCTACCGCCCGATGCCCGTGGAAGAGTTTGACAGGTTGTTATTGCAACAGCAGTCATAGCCTGACAGGGCAAAATGCACAAAGACAAAATATACAAAGCAACAGACCGCATTCTGACAGGGTTGTAAGAGAAAATTCTGTCAGAATGCGTTTTTTGTTGGACATTATCATGAAAATATAGAAATAGTTTTCATCCTATTGACATATCCTTGCAGAGGGAGTAATCTGCATATTACCCGACAGGCAGTCGTGGTCGGGTGTCTTATTATCTGGTCATATTCGACCGAGCATCACATTACCAAAGAGAATATATTTTTGATCCGGTGTGGGCTGTCTTGTATAGATATACCCCTTGAAATACGCATAAAAGTTTTGAAAAAATCGAAAAAACGGAGGGACTATGGAGGAAAGGAATAATAAAGCAGAGAGTGCGGCCACAGATACGGAATTGCAGAGGCTGGTGGAGGATTTTATTACACAGAAACAGATTCTTCTGATTCAGGTGAAAAAAGGAAATATTGAAAAAGAAGATTTTTTGTTGGAAGCGGCAAAACATATTGACCAGTATTATCATTTTCCGGGAAAAAAGAAGAAAGAACTTCTAAAAACATTTGAACAATATATTTTTGGGTATTCCAGGTTGTCGCCGTTAATGGATGACAGTAGTATCTCAGATATTCGTGTGGTGAGTCATGACTGTATCCGCATTAAAAGGGAGGGGAAACGGATGGATGCGGGAATTGCGTTTGCCTCGGAAAAAGAGTATCGGCAGTTTATTGACTATGTAGCCACCAGAAACCAGGTGAATATTTCGAATCTGAATGCCATACAGAGATTCACAGATACAGAAAGTCATCCGGATTTCATTTTTCGCTTTACGTTGTCAATGCCAATTGTAAATACCTACAATGAACCGTATTTATGCATCCGGAAGGTACCCAAAAACTTTCCCATGATGACGGAACTTGTGGAGAAAAAAATGATGAACAGGGAGACAGCAGAACTTTTGATTCAGAGATTCCGGCGAGGCTCCACTCTGATCTGTGGAGGCAATTCCTCGGGGAAAACGACTCTGCTGAATGCGTTGAAGGAAACACTGCCGGATGATATGGCAATTCTGGTGGCACAGCAGGCCGATGAACTGACCACGATATTCCATCCGGATATTATGTTTTTGCATTCTTTACCCGGGACATCGGAGAGCAGTGTGAATTATGATCTGAAACATATCAGTATTGCCGGGCTTACCATGGATGTGGATTTTTTCATTATAGGAGAAGTTAAGGGTGGAGAGGCTTTGTATCTTTTAAATGCTGCATACACAGGACAGATCTGCGCAGCCACGGTACATGCACCGTCTGCCGATCGTGCTCCTGAGAAAATAGTGGATTATGCGATGTATGACAGCCGGTATTCCCGAAATGAATTAATGAAAATGATGGACTGCTTTCAGACACTGGTATATATGGAACATTACAAAGTAAAGGAAATATTTTCCTGCACAGGCTGGAATGCGGAGAAAGAGAATCTAGAGTATGAGAGACTGCTTTGATTATTACATGAGAGGAGAAACTTATGATCATATACGCATGGATCTTCTGTTTAATATTTATGGGCTTTCTGCTTCTTTTTGGAAGAATACGCTGGCTGGAGACTGTAAAAAAACTGCTCAGCAAGACAAAAGAGGGGATGGATCAGTCGGCCAGATTGCGTGCACTGGAAAAGCACCGCCAGTTACAGGAACTACAGCGTAACAATACATTGACTTACAGGATAGAGGAATTTCTTTGTTATTGCGGAATAAGGAGGAGATTTCCTCAATGCACGGCGGAAAGATGGATTGCCGGAAACATTTTTGGCATGATGTTAATTTTCTGCTTTCTACAGGGGGCAACAGGACGATTTACAATGGCGGCACTGGGGACCGGAGTGTTCTGTGGGGCAGAATATTTGATTTTGAGTACTTTGAGAGCAGGAGAACTCCGGTCGGTCAATGACAATTTATTGAAATGTTTGAATTTTCTTGGAAATTACAGCCTCACAGCCGGCGAAATCACCATGGTACTGGGGCAGGTCAGTAAATATGTGGAGGAGCCTTTAAAGGGGGCACTTGAGGAATGTGCATATGAAGCGCAGACAACGGGAGACAGTTCGCTGGCCCTTTTAGCTCTTGCGGAACGGATAGAACATCCTAAGGTAAAACAATTGGCCAGAAACCTGGAAGTCAGTATTCGCTATATGGCAGATCTGACGATGCTGGTAGATAGCAGCAGGCGGTCTGCCAGGGAATATCTGCGTATGGAAGAGGAACGGAAGGGAATGCTTCGGGAAGCCGGTATCAATATGGGATTGCTTATGGTAATGTCAATGCTCGCATTATTGACAGTAGACCGGCTGGTAGAGTTTTCCGTCTGGAAAATTATATATGGGACATTGCCGGGGCATGTTGCGGTGGGGATTTATGTGGGAATTATTTTTTTATTTCTGCGGAAGTTATATGGATTTCATCGATAGGAACAGGAGGAACATAAGATGAGCTGGAGGGTTATCTGGATACCACAATTGTTGGGAGCGGTGATTAGCGGTATTTTTGTATTTCGACTGGGTACAGGAACAGTGCCACGGACAATACTTCGTACTTGTGAAGAGATTGCCGGAATGGTGCGACAGAATAAGGGTTACGAAAACTGGGTTGTAAAAACGGAAATCCGGTTAAAACGAAATGGTGCAAAATTTCATTATGGAGAGAAAATTACACCTGTAAAGTATCTGCTGATCCGACTGCTGCTTTCATTTGTTGGCGCTCTGGTTCTTGGAACAGTCGGATGGGGATACGCATTGTTGACAGCGGTAATTATATTTTACCTGCCGGAGCTGATGCTGCTGTACCTGAACCGTCGGGACAACCGGAGCATGCTGCAGGAACTGCAGTTGATTTATCAGGCACTGGAGGTGCAGATCCGTGCCGGAGTTTATGTAACAGATGCTTTGACGGAATGCAGTCAGAGTGTGAGAACGAGGAGACTACAGCAGGCACTTATGGAACTGGCAGGGGATATTGTAATACAGTCGGATCTGGTGACGGCATTGTCTGAATTTCAACAAAAATTTGATAACCGCCAGATAGATGCACTGTGCATTACACTAATTCAGGCAGGAGAATCCGGTCAGGCAGTGGATTTGTTGAAGGACATGGGAGAACAGTTGAAAGATATGGAGATAACTGTGCTGCAACAGCAAAAAGGCGCATTGGACCGCAGCATTACATTCTATCAACTGGGAATGTTGGGAGCAGTTCTGGGGATTATTTTATACATTTGTGTGGGGTATATGTTCCGTGCAGCAGCAGAATTTTAGCATAACGGGAAAAGCACCATTCATGAGCACTTTTGCAAATGCCCGGGTGGGGTTCTGGACAGTTAACATTGCTATTATAGAGAGAAAGAGAGGACAAGAAATGAAAAAAATACAAAAGATATGGGGAAAAGTTAAGGAACATGCAATGCATCGGGAACAGGGAATTGATGGAATCCTTGTTACAGTAGGGCTGTGTATTATTGCCCTGCTATTATGCGTGGTAATGAAGGATAGTCTGACGACATTTATACAGACAATTGTAACAGCGATGCAGACAAAAGCAGCAGATATTCTAACAGGAGTCTGATGAATCAAATCTGAAATTTGATTTGCAATTCCTCCGACGGAAGGAATCGTCTGCGGAATGGAGATTAATATGTGCAAGAGAAAAAAAGAAACCGGGAATATAGGAGAGTTTCTGACAATGGGGTTGTGTGTACTGGCGCTTACAACAGTAATGCTGAGCTTTATGGAAAATATACAGGCGATCAGCACCAAAGCGGCAGTAGGGCAGCTTGCAAGAGCATATTTGCTGAAGATGGAGACCGTAGGATTTTTGGAAGCGTCTGAAAAGATATGTCTGACCACGGAATTGGAAACACTGGGGCTGACACAGATAGATTACGATGGAAGCACATTGGAACCTGTGGGATATGGCAACCGCGTAGTCCTGCAGATACATGGAAGGCTGGATGAACAATATGAAATATATGAAAAGAGGGTATCTACTGCCAAAAATTAAAAAAAGAAAAGATAGAATCAATGCGGAGCAAGGGCAGACTTCCTGGGTATTGGGTTTGTTTCTGGTTTTATTTCTGACAATTTTATTGTGCATGCAGTTACAACTGGCATTGTATCGTGCTTCTGCACTGTATCTGGAGGATGCACTTGCATTATCCAATCTGGCATCTGCGGTTATTGATATACAGGAATACGGCAGAACACACAGGGTTCTGATTACGGATCCGGAACAGGCTTATGGCAGATATTGTTCAGCAGTAAGGGAGAATCTTGGATTAAATGATAACTATGAGGCTGTAAATCATAAGCTGATTTCAGGCCATGTGGAGATATTAAATTACACTATTTATAATGTGACGGGCGGAAAAGTCATGGTGTGGGAGCAAAGTGCTGACGGACAGATACAGGAATGGCAGGGAAATCTCGGGGAGGTTAAGACACCGAAGGGACAATTCATAGAGGCAACCAGTGTATATAGCGAAATCACTTATCCTGTGGAGGGATTTTGGGGAATTATGGTAACTGCCAGGAAAAGCAAGCTGGTAGATGTAGTCAGTACTATTGATGAGGAGGAAATGAATGAAAAAACCGAAGATGAGTACGAAATTGAAAAACAGAATCTGGAATGGAAGTATCATAGCAGCGTTTCTGGCCGCAATAGCGGTATTTGTATTTCTATTGCAGACAGAGAAAAAAGTACTTGCAGAATATGAGAAACAACAGGTATGTGTGGTAGTGAAGGAAATTCCCAAAGGACAAAAGGTCACCACAGAGAATGCGGAACAATATATCAGGATAACAGAAATCGATAAAAGAATTGTCCCGGAAACGGCACTGGAAACTATGGATGCTGCTATTGGAAAAATAGCGGTATATGGTGTAGAAAAGGGAATGGTACTCACTGGTGCCATGTTGCAGGAAGAAGTAGAGATCACGGGGCAGATGGAGGAACCGGTGATTGCTGGGTTTCGTGCGGAGGATCTGTATCAGGTGGCAGGTGGAGTCCTGCGGGCCGGAGACAGAATCCATATCTATTGCGTGAATCGGGAAAATGAAGAAGAGATCGGGGAAATCCTGTTAGAAAATGTGTTTGTCCAGGAGGTGTTTGATCAGACCGGAACGTCAATTGAGGGTAATGATGATACAACACCTGCACAGAGAGTTAATATTTATCTGGACAAGGAGAATGTAGCTGGATTTTATACGGCACTGGCACAGGGATCACTTCGTGCCGTTAAGACCTGTAATTCTTATTAGTACCGCAACGAAGTAAGAAATGGAGGATACGAATGATGAGAAAGAAGCACATCTTGAGGTGTCTTGCCGGATTACTGACGTTTGGTATTGTAATTATGTTTCCCGGCTATGCAAAAGCAGAAGGGAAAAAAACTATTTATAACAGTCCCTATGTTTCGTTCAGCCCGGACGGGGAAGCATTTACTACTTGTGCCGGTGACAGGAATTATACATGGTATGCAGCAAACGGCAGTACTACTGTTGATACAGGAATAAAGTCTTCGCTGCGAAGTATTGCAAACGGCGAACATTATTATCGATTTGAAAGATACGGGGAAGTACCGGTGCAATCCTGGAAAGTGGTTCATCGCGCAGGACAGTGCATTCATGATGGATACCCTTATAAGGTCTGGCATGGAGTATCGTTTAGAAGTCAAAAGTGTATGAAATATTATTATTCCGGCTGGAAAGCATTTTGCGCTGACTGTGGAGAGGCAATAGAACAGGCCAATATATACATGAGCAGAGAAGCAGCAGCTTCCATACAATACCTGGATGTGGGAGACAAAGATAATCCGATGAATTATTACTATCTTTGTCCGTTCTGCCAGAATCTGGAACAAGGCGTAGCGTTTTCCGGACATCAATGTAAGAAAGTATCCTGGAATCAGTATTTTGTCAATTATGATCCTAATAATGGTGAAAGTAAAATAGCAGAAGTCATGCCGGTAAGTTATCATATGTATAATAATGCTACAGAATATGAAGGGGAGATGATTACACCGGTGACACATCTGACAGAAAACAGTTATCGTAGAACGGGGTATGTATTTGTCGGGTGGAATACCGAGCGGGATGGATCTGGAGTCTCTTACGAGGACAAAGCGGAAATCTATAATCTTTGCAGTGCAGACTGGCAGGACAGAACCACATGGGGAGCAGAAGACCACGGGCAGATTACTTTGTATGCGCAGTGGCGTAAGAGTACGGGCACTCTTGTGATTGATGCTGCAGGCGGAAAATATAATGAACTGGATAAATATCAGTTAACGTTGCCATATGCTACAGAATATGAATTACAGGAAGAGCTGATTCAACCACCTGATGGATATACAGTATTTTTTGAAACAAATGGCGGTTCAGGGGTAGATCCTGTTACCGGAACAAAGCACTTTGCAGAATGGATGAGACATCAACCTTTTCTGGGACAAATGATAAACAGTACTTATATTTTTCCGGAGATTGACGGTAATACGGATATTGTGGAAGCTGTTTATCAGTCAGATCCCATTATATTGCCTGAATCCGGTAAAGAAGGCTGGTCGTTTGGCGGCTGGTACTATGACAAAAATTTTACGCTTCCGGCAGGAGTACCCGGGGAACAACTGATACCCTCCGGAAATATTACACTGTATGCACAATGGATTGATCTGAAATTACGGGCAACGAATAACTATGAGGCAGATGAAGGAAAGGGCGCAGTGGATTTGTCCTGGTCACAGGCAGATCAGGGCAGTAAAACCTATCTTGTATATCAAAAAAAGGAAGATGGTGCCTGGATTCGGGTGAACAGTGCAAAAGACATTAATAGTATTACGGAAATAACAAGAAACTTTACTTATGAGAGAAACCAGAAACAATACATCGTTCCTTATACAGGAATTTATACAATAAACGCCATGGGTGCGCAGGGGCAAAGTTATGGAGCGTATCATGGTGGATATGGTGGCAGCACGACCGGAACATTCTGGCTGAAGCAGGGAGAAATATTGACATGTACAGTGGGTGGACAAGACGGCTATCATGGTGGGGGCAGTGCATCTGCCTTTGGTAAAGGCGGAGGAATGACTTCGGTTGTATCAGATCAAAAAGGAATTCTTTTGATCGCAGGAGGAGGCGGTGGAGCTTATACACAAGGGCATGGAGGTGCCGGAGGCAGTTCTGCCAGTGTGACCGCTGGACACAATGGACAGTCGGGTATGACCGGAGGTGGTGCCGGCTATTATGGTGGGACAGCAGGTACTTACACGCCGGAAATCAGAGAATTAAGATTTCGACATTTCAGTGATGCAGGGATTGCCAACACTTGGCAGTATATAACAGCACATGGGTCGAAAGCTTATGGTCCGGTGTGGAATGGTTCTGTTGGCGGATATTTATATGGAATTGATCAGGTGGGCAGTGGACGGTATTATCAGGTCAACGGGAAATGGCAGGAAAACACATCAGCAGACAGTTATGTCATGATAAACGGACAAAAGTGGTGGCCGATGAATGGCTGGCGTATTTCCACAAACTCTGCAAATGGCGGTGCGATACGGGTTTATCTGTCGGGAACTAAGATAGGACAAAGCTGGATAGGGTTTGACGATCCGTTTTGCAATGGCGGAACGGAATTTGTTCAGGGATATTGGACTGTGATACAGTCAGCCAGTAATACGCCGGCTTATGGCGGCAGCAATTATATCAACACTGATTTCGCACACTGGTATGAAGAGCAAAGTGGTGTGCGTAGTGGAAACGGATATATCGGTTTGTATTCGAAGAATATGGGGTATCAGGATACTCTGCAAATGGAAGGAGTGACAGCAACAGATCAGGCAGCGCCGGAGAAAATATCGGACAAGGTGATCAGAGAAGTATCAGGCAGTCAGAAAATCCGGATCATCTGGACAGAGCCGGCCGACCGGGGGACTGATTATTATCACAAAGTAGAATCATATTTGCCGGGAAGTACTTCAAAGCTGTGTGACTCCAACATTACAAAAAATACACTGATCAGTGGGGTGAAAGGGTACTATTGGCTGATAGACCAAAACGAGGATACAACGGCAACGGAGAAGGCAGATTATGTCCGGAATCCGTGGACAGATGTAAACACAACAGATGCTGTACAATATTTGCATGTTGCAGCTGTGGATGTGGCAGGAAATGTTGGAGAAACGACTCATATACGTATAGAAGAAGCAGATGTGCAGTGGAAAATATATACAAGACAGTTACTATTGGATGAAGATGCAGAGAATATCTATAAAGCGGCAGACAAAACATGGTATATCCGGGCGGATGGAAAAACACCGTTTACATTACGAAATGCATCTTATATGGATGGCCCGGCAAGAAAGAACTATCAGCTGAATGAAACAATTTATGAAACAGTGATGTCGGATGGCAGTCTGGCAAGGAACCGGATATATACCCCTTCTGTAGAAATTACAAATGCCCCATTTCGTACGGATGCCTCAGGATTGTCGTATGCGGCAGAAGGAACTCCTGTACTCCAACAGTATCCTTATTCCTATACAATAAGATCTGGCAGGAATAGAGAACTTACCGGTGTACAGAAGTTCGTCATTAATGGAGAACTGTCCGGGCGGCAAATACAGGTGATTCCGATAGCAGGAGCGGACATTGGAACAGAAAAAGTATATTCAACACATGCGGAGGATGAAAAAAATAAGATTATATTAATTGCAGATGGGGAGGCTCCCATAATACAAGGAATGGAAATTCTGGAAAACAGGGATCTGATTGATCGCAGAGATGGAGATATTACACTTCGGGTAAAAGCAGAAGACCATATAAGTGGTGTGCAAAAATTTTATATGGTAATCAACAATACTGATAATTTCATCTCAAAAACTTATACGCCGGCGGAGAATGGATATATTACAATCACGATTACTAAGGACGATCCTGTATTCAGCGGCGATTTTTCAGTATTTGCATATGCGGTTGATAATGTAGGAAATGAGAACAGCTGCATTTACGGAACCACGGAATTTGCATTGGAAAGTAGTGTGGAACGTGCACTGGAACCGGTGGAACCCGTTTTTAAATGTGGAGAAAGTGGGATCCTTACATTTACGACATGGGGATACGCAGATCGTGTAGAAGTTATTTTCCCTGAAAGTATGACCGCTTTGGACCCTGAATTAAATAAAACTTATGATTATGAGGAAAATCCCGGGTACAAAAATACAGAAAAACTGCTATTTATGATACCTCTCTATACTCCCGAAAACCAGAAATTTGAAATCATAGTGCGTGCATACAAAGGAGACAAGAAACTTGAGGATTACCCTGCAATCAGTGTAATTGGAGTGTCCGGCAGCGTGTTGGATGAATTACGCACACGCCTTCGATGAGGGGATTATGTGAAGTATGACAATCTTAAATAGAATATTATGGCTGAGTTTACTGGGGGGGATAGCTTACAGCAGTGCTTTCGGGTTATTGCATTTTGACATATCACAGAAAACCTGGTACGAAAGGAAGAAGGAGAGATTGCTTTTAGGTCTTGCCTTTGGAAATGCTGGAATTATCATTGTAATAGGGGAAATAGAAGGAAGGACTCTGGAAATTTGTGGAAAATACAGTATCTTGTATACAAGAGCGGAAGAGGTGTTATTGAGTCTGCTGGCAGGGGGACTGTTGGCAGCTGCATATATGGATGCCAAAAGCTGTTATGTGTATAATTATGTATGGTGGTGGTGTCTGCCGTGGGCAATGCTCCTTTTGTGTCTGCCAAGAAACGGGCAGCCTTCAGACATAGTATCAGGGATGATTTTTAAAGGTATCAGTACACGACAGGCAGCAGCAATGGCGATATTTGTAATTCTGCAGCAATGGCTGTTTGCCAGAATGTATGGGAGAGCTGACAGCCATGCTTTCACAGTATGTGCTTTGACAAGCTGTCGCTGGAGAGGAGAAATGTTATGGTTCTTGATACATATGTTGTTGGCAGTAACATTATTGGCAATCATACAATTGAAGAAGGGAAATGTAACGTGGAGGGGAAAGCTGCGTACTCCGGAGCCGTTTGTTCCTTATATCATAATAACTTTTTGGCTGGAAATTCTGTGTATGCTGCTCCTACGTTAAGAAATGCCGTATATTTATGCATAAACAGTTGCGTATATTTTTAAAAAGTGCTATAGTAACTAACGTTTAGAAACCATGGTGGTTTCCAAAAACAGACAGGAGGAATAAATTATGAAAAAAGTGATCGCAATGTTACTTGCAACTGTAATGTGCACGGCAATGTTGACCGGCTGTGGTTCCGATTCCACAGCAAATGAAAGCTCTCAGGCTTCCGAGAGCAGCGTGGCAGAGACTGCTGCAGAAACAACCGCAGAAACAACCGCAGAAGCTGCTGATAAGACAGAGGGTGGCGTACTGGTATTTGGTACCAATGCAGAATTCCCTCCCTTTGAGTACGTTGGAGATGATGGAGAACCTGATGGATTTGACGTAGCCCTGATCAAAGCTGTAGGTGAGAAGCTTGGCAGGGAAGTACAGGTAGAGAACATGGAGTTTGACTCTCTGGTGAGCTCCATCGGCAACAGAATTGACGGTGCTATTGCAGGTATGACTGTCACAGATGAGCGTAAGGAGCAGGTAGATTTTTCTAATCCATATTATGAAGCTGTACAGTACGTGATCGTTACTGCAGATTCCGATATTGCAACTGCAGATGATCTGAAAAACAAGACCATCGGCTGTCAGCTGGGTACCACCGGTATGTTCCTTGCAGAGGACATAGACGGTGCCAGCGCACAGACTTATAACAGAGCCATTGATGCTGTAAATGATCTGGTAAACGGCAGAGTAGATGCTGTTATTATTGACAAGAACCCTGCAGAGGTATTTAATACCAAGTTTGAAGGCAAGGTTAAGATCATGGATGGTGCAGATTTCGGATTTAAGACGGAGGAATATGCGATTGCACTTCCTAAGGGAAGTGAACTGGTAGATCAGATAAACCAGGCATTGGATGATCTCAAAGCAGACGGTACCTTTGATGCTCTGGTAGCTCAGTATATTGGTGAGTAACGGTTTGACCAAGAGCTTATGAGATGATGCCGGTTAAACAGATACAATTTTTATACAAAATATACATGAAAAAGAAGAGAATGGCTTGTACCATTCTCTTCTTTTTGCTATATTAAGAAAGGTAACGAAATCCTGTTGATCTAACAGTACACTTTATACATTTACAAGAAAGGCATAGGAAATAACATGCAAAATATCTGGCAACATATTTATGCAGCCTTCATTGAAGCAGACAGATGGAAGCTTTATCTGAAAGGCCTGGGAGTAACCTTGGAGGTTTCTTTTTTTGCGGCACTGCTTGGTATCCTGATTGGAACCATAGCGGCATTTTTAAAATTATCTACAAGAAAAAACGGCTCTAAGACAATAGCCTCCCGAATTGCAAGTGCTTATATTGACATTATCAGAGGAACCCCTACAACGGTACAGCTGCTGATTATGTGGTCCGGCATTCTGGCTACCTGCAAGAATAGTGTGCTGATTGCCAGTCTGACTTTTGGTATTAATTCCGGAGCCTATGTGGCTGAGATTGTCAGAGCCGGTATTCTGGCGGTAGACAAGGGGCAGATGGAAGCAGGCAGATCTCTGGGACTGAATAAATTCCAGACCATGCGTTACATCATTATTCCACAGGCATTTAAGAGTATTCTGCCTCCGTTGGGAAATGAATTTATCGTGCTCATCAAGGAAACGTCTATTGTCGGCTATGTGGGAATGAGTGACCTCACCCGTGTGGCAAACCAGATGACTTCGAAATTGTTTGATGTATTTACACCATTGCTTGGCATTGCGTTTATTTATTTCGTATTGACCAAAGTATTATCTATCCTGCTTGCAAAACTGGAAAGGAGATTGCGTAAGAGTGATAATCGTTAAGGATCTGCATAAAAGCTTTGAAGATAATCAAGTATTAAAAGGGGTAAACTATCATATCCATCCCGGTGAAAAAATTGTAGTGGTAGGTCCTTCCGGATCCGGCAAGAGTACTTTTCTGCGTTGTCTGAATCTGCTGGAGACGCCTACCAGTGGGGAAATCTGGTTTGATGGACAGAAAATCACAGACCCTAAGATCGACATCAATAAGGTACGCCAGCATATGGGAATGGTGTTCCAGCATTTTAATCTGTTCAATAATCTGACGATCATGAATAATATTACCCTTGCCCCTGTAAAGTTAAAACTGATGAGCGAGGAAGAGGCAAAAGAGAACGCATTGAAACTGTTAAAAAGAGTGGGGCTGGAGGAAAAGGCTGATGCTTATCCAGCATCCTTGAGTGGCGGACAGAAGCAGAGAATTGCTATTGTCAGATCTCTGGCAATGAACCCCAGAGTGATGCTATTTGATGAGCCTACTTCCGCACTGGATCCTGAAATGGTAGGAGAAGTACTGGAGGTTATGAAGGAACTGGCAGAGAGTGGTATGACTATGGTGGTTGTAACCCATGAGATGGGATTTGCCAGAGAGGTAGGAACCAAGGTGCTCTTCATGGATGGCGGTAATATTGTGGAAGAGAATACACCACAGGAATTTTTTACCAATCCTCAGAGTCCCAGATTACAGGAGTTTTTATCCAAAGTACTGTAGGAACAGAATCACATATTAAAATGTGGGGACGGAGATCCGCTATGATCACAATATCTTTGTGTATGATTGTAAAAAATGAAGAACGGATCCTGAAAAGATGTCTGGATAGTGTCAAGGATCTGGTGGATGAGATCGTCATTGTCGATACAGGCTCCACAGACACGACCAGGCAGATTGCAGAAAGGTATACCGACAAGATCTATGATTTTACCTGGATTGACGATTTCAGTGCGGCGAGAAATTTTGCCTTTTCCAAAGCAACACAGGAATACATTTACTCCGCAGATGCGGATGAAGTGCTTTCAGAGGAAAACAGGCAAAGATTCCGCCTGTTAAAAGAGACACTGCTTCCCGAGATCGAGATCGTTCAGATGAAATACGGCAACCAGCTGCAGAATGGCACGGTATATAATTTTGATGAAGAATATCGTCCCAAATTATTCCGCAGACTGCGGAACTTTGTGTGGGAAGAACCAATCCATGAAACCGTACGGTTGGAACCGGTAGTCTATGACAGCGATATTGTTATCACCCACATGCCGGAACAGAACCATGCGGGCAGAGATCTGGCGAATTTCAGACAACAGATCGCACAGGGACGGCAGCTTTCCAGAAGACTGTACGGAATGTATGCCAGAGAACTGTTCCTGGCGGGAGAGGCACGGGACTTTCTGGAAGCGGAAGATTATTTCAGGGCAGAAGTTTCATCCCCGGACAGAAGTGCGGATGAGATCACGGAAGGCTGCTGCGTGGCGGCGAGAGCAGCCAGACTGCGGGGGGATACCGTTACGTTTTTCAAATATACTTCCAAGGTGATCGCAGGAGACGGCTGTTCGGAAATCTGCTGTGAACTGGGGTATTTCTATGAAGAGACGGGAGACTTCGAGGAAGCGGCGGTCTGGTATTATAATGCAGCTTATGAGACACAGCCGGTACTGGCGCTGCGGAGTTCGGAAGAAGAACCTTTACAGGGATTGATCCGTTGTTATGAGCAGCTGGGACTTCCTGCACAGGCCAGGAGCTATGAGGAAGAGTTAAAACATCGACAGAATGAAAAAAACAGATAGCTGCCCGGCACACAGGGCAAAACAGTTATGAAAAAGTGTGCAGGTTTTGAGAAAGGCATGGTTATTAATATGAAGTGGGAAGAAAATGTACGTAAGGTGGTTCCCTATGTGGCAGGCGAGCAGCCGAACCGCCCGAATATGATCAAGCTGAATACAAATGAGTGCCCTTATCCCCCGGCTCCCGGCGTGCGGAAGGCAGCAGAAAATATGGAGAGTGCGGCCCTGCGCTTATATCCGAATTCAAATGCGCAGCCACTGGTAGATGCGCTTGCGGCATATTACGGCGTGAAGCCGGAACAGGTATTTGTAGGTGTGGGATCGGATGATGTATTGTCTATGGCGTTTCTGACGTTTTTCAACAGTGGGAAACCGATCCTGTTCCCGGATGTGACATATTCCTTCTATGATGTATGGGCAGATCTGTATCGCATCCCGTATCGTACCTGCGCATTGGATGAAAACTGGCACATGAACCCGGAGGATTACAAGCAGCCAAACGGCGGTGTGATCTTCCCCAACCCCAATGCACCTACCGGCGTGGAAGAACCACTGGAGTTGATTGAAGAGATCCTGCAGGCCAATCCGGATGTGGTCGTGATCGTGGATGAAGCTTATGTGGATTTTGGCGGTAAGAGTGCACTACCATTGCTTAAAAAATATGAGAATCTTCTGGTGGTGCAGACCTTTTCCAAGTCCAGAGCCATGGCAGGAATGCGTATCGGCTTCTGCATCGGCAGCGAGAAGCTGATCCACTACCTGAATGATGTAAAATTCTCCTTTAATTCCTATACCATGAATCTGCCTTCCCAGGTCATGGGTGTGGAAGCGGTAAAGGATGATGCCTATTTCAAAGAGACCACGGCGAAGATCGTGGCCACCAGAGAGCGGATCAAGAAGGAACTGAAGAATTTGGGATTCACTTTCCCGGATTCCAAGGCCAACTTCATTTTTGCTTCTCATAAAGAAGTTCCTGCGGAAGAACTGTTCCGGGCACTACGCGAGGCAGACATCTATGTCAGACACTGGAACAAACCACGGATTGCCAATTCCCTGCGTATCACCATCGGTACGGATGAGGAAATGGATCGTCTGACCGCTTTTTTGAAGGAATACCTTCAGAAGCGGGCATAATGAAACAAGTAGAATAAAATGAATAGAATTGGAGTAAACACATGTTAAAGAAATATTTGATGATTTTCCTGGTATCTATGGTTCCCCTGATCGAGCTGAGAGGCGCTATTCCCATTGCGGTTGGGATGAACCTTCCTCTGCTCCCCAGCTACATTATCTGTATTCTGGGAAATATGCTTCCGGTACCCATTATCTTCTTTTTTGCCAGAAAAGTACTGGAATGGGGTGCGGACAAGCCGGTCATCGGGAAATTCTTCACCTTCTGCCTGGAAAAGGGACATAAGGGCGGTCAGAAGCTGCAGGAAAAAGCGGGCAGAGGTCTGTTCGTGGCGCTGCTTCTCTTCGTAGGAATTCCCCTTCCCGGAACCGGTGCCTGGACCGGAACGCTGGCAGCCAGTCTGTTAGACATGGATTTCAAGTCCAGTGTCATTGCGGTAATGTGTGGTGTGGTTCTGGCCGGCGTGATCATGGGACTGCTCAGCATGGGAGTCTTCGG